>NZ_JBFAMM010000011.1:0-221792 GCF_040656535.1 Streptomyces sp. NPDC049887
TTTCCCTTTCCGGCGGTTCCGACTCTATCAGATCCTTTCGGGCCTGATTCCCAGTCAGAGGGGGTTGTCTTTCCGGCCACCGGGCCGTTCCGACGCCCAAACTCTAGCCCATTTCCCAGTCGGCTCATAATCGGGCCGATCGAAATGAATTTCGGCATGCCGAAAATCATCCCGGCTGGGATATCGTGCAGAGTTGGTTTGCCGCGTTCGCGGCGGGATCGGTCGTCGAAGAACCGTTCCGGCTCCGTGACAACTCGAAGAACCTTACGGATCGGCGCGGGCGGTGTCAACCCGCGCCGTTCACCGAGTCGACGCCGGCCCGTATCCGGCTCGCGCGCTGTCCCACAGCCCCTGCGGGACAGCCCTCAGTCGAGGTCGGTGAGTCGTCCACCGGCATCCGGTTGGGCCTGCTCGACGCGGCGCAGGAGTCGGATCAGCATCTCGCCGAGGACTCCGCGTTCCTCGCCTGTGAGGTCCTGCAGCAGGTCCTCCTCGAAGTCCGTGGCCATGCGCATGGCCTCCAGCCACTTCGCGCGGCCCTCGTCGGTCAGCTCGACGATCACGCGCACCCGGTTGGACTCGTCCCGGTCCCTGGTGACCAGGCCCTCCGCCGCCATCCGGTCGATGCGGTGGGTCATGGCCGCCGGGGTGAGGCCCAGTCGCTTGGCGAGATCTCCGGGGCCCTGACGGTACGGGGCCCCGGAGAGGACCAGCGTCTTGAGGACCTCCCATTCGGCATTGCTGATGCCCAGCGCTGCGACCTGGCGGCCGTACGCCACGTTCATCCGGCGGTTGAGCCGACCGAGGGCCGAGACGACCTTCTCCACCTGGGGGTCCAGGTCGCGGAACTCACGCTGGTAGGCCGCGATCTGCTCGTCGAGGCTCGGCTCCTGCGATGCCCCGGGGTTCGCGGAGCTTCCCCGGGTGGTCGACGCCGAGCGCTTGGGCGCGGCCGGACCGGCGGATGAAGAGGAGGAGCGAGAGGCGGAGGGAGCGGCCGCTCCGGCCGGGGACCCCTGCGCCGGCTTGCCGGCCTCTTCGTCTGACGGGCCGGGCGGTGCTGTCGCGGGTGCCTGCTCGGCCCGCGCCGGGCGGGCGGGCCTCTGCTCGGGGGTGTCGGACATGCGCCTCACTATCCCATGCCGCTGGTTTGGTTCTAAGTCCTTCGATGTGTACTGTTGAGGTTCTAACTTTAGTTTCTAAGTCTTCAAGCTTCAGTCCTCCGGACTGATCGACCGAGGCAGGTGAGTGTGACCAAGGCGATGGGCGCAGCAATGCGCCGGATCCAGGCAGGGAACGTGCTGAGCGCGTTCGGGCTCGGGTTCACCGTTCCGTACCTCTATGTGTATGTGGCGCAGGTGCGGGACCTGGGGGCGAGCACGGCGGGCGTCGTGCTCGCCGTCTTCGCCATGGCCGCGCTCGTGGTACTTCCCTTCACCGGGCGGGCCATCGACCGCCGCGGTCCGCTGCCGGTGCTCGTCGTGGCCGCGCTGCTGGCCTCGGGCGGGGCTCTGGCCATGGGCCTGGCCGACAGTGTGTCCGCCGCCGTGCTGTCCGCGGCGCTGCTGGGCGCCGGTACGGCCGTGATGCAGCCGGCGCTGGCGACGATGATCGTCTGGTGCTCGAGCCCGACCACCCGCACACGGGCCTTCGCCGTGCAGTTCTTCCTGCAGAACCTGGGCCTGGGCATCGGTGGTTTGTTCGGCGGGCAGATCGTCGACAGGAGCCGGCCCGGCAGTTTCACGCTGCTGTTCTCGATCGAGGCCGCGATGTTCGTCGTCCTGGCCGTGATCGCGGCGACCGTGCGGATGCCGAAGTCGCCGTCGATCCCCGACGCGATGCCGGAGAACACCGAGGCCAAGGCCAGGGGCGGAATGCGGGCGCTGCTCGGGCACCGCGCCATGGTGCAGCTGTGCGTCCTCGGCTTCGTTCTCTTCTTCGCCTGCTACGGCCAGTTCGAGTCGGGCCTCGCGGCCTACGGCACCGAGGCCGCGGGGATCGACCCGGCGACGCTCGGTTACGCACTGGCGGCCAACACCGCGGTGATCGTGCTCGCGCAGTTCCTCGTGCTGCGGTTCGTCGAGCGGCGCCGTCGGTCGCGTGTGATCGCCGCGGTCGGGCTGATCTGGGCCGTGGCCTGGCTCGTCGCCGGCTACGCGGGGCTCGGGCACGGCGGGCAGGCGATGGCGACGGCCGCCTTCGTCTCGACGTACGCGCTGTTCGGGCTCGGCGAGGCGATGCTCTCGCCGACGGTGGCACCGCTCGTCGCGGACCTCGCACCGGAGTCCATGGTCGGGCAGTACAACTCCGCATTCGCTCTGGTCAAGCAGCTGGCGCTGGCAGTCGGCCCGGCGGTGGGCGGCCCGATGGGGGCCTCGCTGCACGGCCCGTACATCGTGACGTTCGTCCTCTTCTCCCTGGGCATCAGCGTGCTGGCCGTGAAGCTCGGGCGGAACCTCACGGCCGTACAGGACCGGCCCTCGCTCGCGTCCGCGTCGCGGGTCGTCGCACGGCACCGACCCGAGCAGGACAGGGCGCCGGCCGGCGCCTGACGGCGGCGGCCGGCGCCGCCGCTAACCGGGCGGCTCGGGCAGGGCGAACTCGCACCACACCGCCTTGCCGCCGCCGGGGGTGCGGCGGCTCCCCCAGGACGAGGCGATCGTCGCGACGATGGAGATCCCGCGGCCCGCCTCGTCCTCCGTTTCGGCGCGGCGGCGGCGCGGAAGGTGATCGTCGCCGTCCGTGACCTCGATGATCAGCCGGCGGTCGGTGCGCCGCAGCCTCAGCCGCATGGGCGGCGTGCCGTGCTGCAGCGAGTTCGCGACCAGCTCGCTCGCCGCGAGCACACCGAGGTCGCGCAGCTCCACGGGGAACCGCCACGACGCAAGCACCCCCGATGCGAAAGCCCGTGCGCGGGGCGCGGCCTCCACGCCGCCGAGCAGTTCGAGGGCGGCATTGTGGAAGAGCTCCGCGTCCCCGCCCGTGCGGGTCGGGTGCTGCAGGACGAGGACCGCGACGTCGTCGTCGTGGTCCGCGGTGACTCCCAGGGAGCGGATCAGCCGGTCGCACACGACCTGGGGAGTGCCGGTCGCTCCGGCGAGCGCCCGCTCCAGCGCGGCGACACCTTCGTCGATGTCCTCGCCGCGCCGTTCGACCAGTCCGTCCGTGTAGAGCACGGCGGTGGAGCCCGGCTGCAGCGGGATGGTGGCGGAGGAGTGCAGCCAGCCCCCGGTGCCGAGCGGCGGGCCGGTCGGCTCCTCGGCACGGTGGACCGTGCCGTCGGCGTCGCGGACGAGGATCGGCAGATGGCCCGCGGACGCGTACACCAGTCGGCCCTCGTTCGGGTCGTGCACCGCGTACACGCAGGTGGCGATCTGGCTTGGATCGATCTCGGAGGCCAGGCCGTCGAGGAGCTGGAGCACTTCGTGCGGGGGCAGGTCGAGGCGGGCGTACGCGCGGACGGCGGTGCGCAGCTGGCCCATGACGGCGGCCGCTCGCACGCCGCGGCCCATGACGTCGCCGATGACGAGCGCGGTGCGGCCGGCGCCGAGCGTGATCACGTCGTACCAGTCGCCGCCGACCGCGGCGTCCGTGCCGCCCGGCCGGTAGTCGGCGGCGATGCGCAGGTCGTCCGGCTGTTCGAGCTCCTGCGGCAGCAGTGAGCGCTGCAGGGTGACGGCCGCCTCGCGGTGACGGCTCTCGCTGGCGCGCAGGCGTTCGGCGGCCTCGGCGTGTGCCGTGACGTCGGCGGCGAAGACGAGGACGCCCTTGACGAACTCGCCCTCCCGGCGCGGATCGGGGGCCTCGGCGGGCAGGCACGTGACCGTGTACGAACCACCGCCCCTGACCCGGCGGGACTTCACCGTGCGGGGCCTGCCGCTGCGCAGCACCTGGTCGAGCAGCGGAAGCAGTCCCAGTTCGCCGAGTTCGGGGCAGGCCGCCGCGGCCGCGGCACCGGTGGCGCGGGGGCCGAACGCGCTCTCGTACGCCTCGTTGACGTAGGAGATCCGGTGCTCGGGGCCGTGGACGAGGGCGACCAGCGCGGGCAGCCCGTCGAGCAACCCGCGGACGGGGAAGTGCTCAAGGGCCGGAACGGAGGATTCCGCCGACGGGGCCGGTGCGCCGTGCGGATCGGTGACGACGTCGGTGGCGTCGGGCTGCCGGTCCGGCCGCCGGTCGTACTCACCGCGGGCCGCGGGGACGGACCCGCGGTCCGTCCGCGCTGCGGCGCGACGCTGCGTACCGGGGAGCCGGGCGCTCCAACGCGTGAAGTTCACGGATTTTCAAGCCTCGTGGTGTCGTTGCTGTTGCCGTGCGCGGTTGCGCCCGTGTGTGTGACCGTGGCCGGTGGGGGTCCGGTTCCGGTTCCGGGGGCCGCTCCTCACCGGAGCGGCCAGGTCTGCTGGTCTCGTCGTCGATCGGTGCGGAGGGGACGGCGCGCCCCGGCACGTCACTCTGCGCTGCTCGCACGGCCACCTATCGTCACACGTCCAGTGTGGCGCACCGCACCGACAGCGGGTCAGCCCTCCTCGGTTCCCGGTCCTGGAGCGTCCTGGCCCTTCACCCCCCGGTCGCCACCCGCCGCGGCGTCGGACGGCGCCCCGGACGCGTCGGGACGGGTGCCGGACGCCCGACCCCGCCTCCTCTCCCGGGCACTCATGGGCGGGTCCTCGTGGCGGCGCGCGAGCGGCCTGGACGGGACGCCGCCCGCGGCGAGTTCGAACTCGGCACGCGGGTGCTCCAGCGACCCGAGGGAGACGATCTCACGCTTGAACAGCCCGGACAGCGTCCACTCGGCGAGGATGCGGGCCTTCCGGTTGAAGGTGGGCATGCGGCTGAGATGGTACGCGCGGTGCATCAGCCAGGCCGGATAGCCCTTCAGCTTGCGGCCGTACACATGCGCGACGCCCTTGTGCAGCCCCAGCGACGCCACGGAACCGACGTACTTGTGCGCGTAGGTCTGCAAGGGCTGTCCCCGCAGCGAGGCGACGATGTTCTCGGCGAGCACCTTGGTCTGGCGGACCGCGTGCTGGGCGTTCGGCGCGCACTCCGTACCGGGCTCCTTCGCGGTGACGTCGGGCACGGCGGCGGCGTCGCCCGCCGACCAGGCGTGTTCGGCGCCCTCGACGGTGAGTTCGGCGGTGCACTTGAGACGCCCGCGCTCGTTGAGCGGCAGGTCGGTGGCCGCCAGGACGGGGGCGGGCCGGACACCCGCGGTCCACACGACCGTGCGGGTCGGCAGCCGGGACCCGTCACTGAGAACGGCGACCCGGTTCTCGCAGGAGTCGAGTCGGGTGTCGAGCCGCACGTCGATGTTGCGGGCCCGCAACTCCCGGATGGCGTACTTCCCCATCTCCGAGCCGACCTCCGGCAGGATCCGGTCGCTCGCCTCGACGAGGACCCACTTGAGGTCCTCGGGCTTGATGTTGTGGTAGTAGCGGGTTGCGTAGCGGGCCATGTCCTCGAGCTCGGCGAGCGCCTCGACGCCCGCGTAGCCGCCGCCCACGACGACGAAGGTGAGCGCCGCGGCGCGCAGGGCGGGCTCACGGGTGGAGGAGGCGATGTCCATCTGCTCGATGACGTGGTTGCGCAGGCCGATGGCCTCCTCCACGGTCTTGAAGCCGATGGCGTACTCGGCGAGTCCCGGCACCGGCAGCGTGCGCGAGACGGAGCCGGGGGCGAGCACCAGCTCGTCGTACCCGATCTGGATCGCCCCCGCCCCCTCCTCCTCGGTGGCGAGGGTGGTGAAGGTGGCGGTGCGCTCGGCGTGGTCCACGGACCGGATCTCGCCGCTGACGATCTTGCATCTGTGCAGGACCCGGCGGAGCGGTACGACCACGTGGCGGGGCGAGATGGAACCCGCGGCCGCCTCGGGGAGGAAGGGCTGGTAGGTCATGTAGGGCTCGGTCGACACGACCACGATCTCGACCTCGCCGCGCTCCAGCTCGCTCCTCAGCTTCTGCTGGAGACGGATCGCGGTGTACATCCCCACGTACCCCCCGCCGGCGACGAGAATGCGCGTGCGCGACGGGGTGCCTGGGGTCGTGTCCCGGGAGTATGCAGCCTTCACCATCCCATGACGCAACGCTCCTCGGAGTTTGTCCACAGCCCCGGCCGATTGTGTGACCGGAGGTTTTGGCCACGCCGCGGCGGCGCGGTCGCCGCCGTCGGGGAAAGATGCGCAGGTCAGCGTGGAGAAAGCGGGTCCGTGGCGGGGGTGGAATCAGGAAGGTTCCGGCCCTTGCTCCGATCGGGGGGCGCACCGGACGGAACTGCCCCTTCTGAATTGACCCCGACTCAACTATGTTCGTACCTCGTCGGGGTGTTCTGGCCGGTGACTCGTCTGATTCACCCCGGCGTCACGGCGGGGAGTCTCCGGGGGGAGACGACATCATTTCCGGGGGAACATTCATGCACATTCAGGATTCGCATTGGTCGGGCGCCGTCGCCACGGAGGCCGGTGGAAACGGGCGCGCGGGCGCGGCTGCCACCAGCCGTTCGGCACCGCTGCGGGTGGACGCGCAGCGCAATCTGGAGCACGTGCTCAGAGCTGCTCGCGAGGTGTTCGGGGAGCTCGGCTACGGCGCTCCGATGGAGGACGTGGCACGTCGGGCGCGGGTGGGCGTGGGCACGGTCTACCGCCGCTTCCCGAGCAAGGACGTGCTGGTTCGGCGCATAGCCGAGGAGGAGACCTCCCGGCTCACGGAGCAGGCGCGGACCGCCCTCGGCCAGGAGGAGGAGCCCTGGTCGGCGCTTTCCCGCTTCCTGCGCACATCGGTGGCCTCGGGTGCGGGCCGGCTGCTGCCGCCGCACGTTCTGCGGGTCGGCGTGGCCGACGACGCGACGGTCGTCGAGGACGCGGTCCGGGAGGAGACGCGGGTGCCGCAGCAGCGTCTGGGCCTCGCCGGACAGCCCGAACTGCGGGTGGTCGCACCGCGTCCGGTGCCCGCCGCCGAGCAGGACGACTCGGGAGCGGGCGAGCTGCTCGACGTCGTGGGGCAGCTGGTCGAGCGGGCGCGGGGGGCCGGTGAACTGCGCGTCGACGTCACCGTGGCGGACGTGCTGCTGGTGATAGCCACCGCCGCGCCGTCCCTTCCGGACGCTGCGCAGCAGGCGGCCGCCTCGGCACGGCTGCTGGACATCCTGCTGGAGGGGCTGCGCTCGCGGCCCTTGTGACCGCGGGTGCACGGCCTCCGGCCGGCCGGCCGGAGCGCGGAGCGCGATCGGACCTCGCGGCCGCTCGGACGCGGCCGACCGCCGGCTGGACACGGGCTCTCGTCGGTCGGTCCCGGTGCGCGGGCCTTCCGGGTGCGGCTCCCGTACGCGGGGCCACTCGACCCGTACCCGGGGCCGCTTGAGTCGACCCTCGTACGGGGCCCTGGGGGACGGTTCCCTTACGCGGCCTCGGGACGGCCCCCTCGTGCGTGCCTCACGCGCACGAGGGGCTCGGGAGCGGGCCGGCGGCGGAGAACGCAACCGGCCGGCCGGTCTCCTCGCGTACGCGGGCTCGGGAACGGGCCCTCGGGAAGGGCGTCTTGTACCGGCCGGGTGTCGTCCTTGGATTCGGATGGTCTCCCGGACGAGTGGTTACTGTGCGGGGGAGGCTTGACAGCCCGATCCCTGTGACACTCTTGGCCGGTGTTCGGGTCACTGGGTGGGTACGGGGGCTTACGCGATGAGCGGTGAGGGTCGCAACGAGCCGCACGCCGGAGGCACCGGCGACGAAGCCGGCCGGCTCGGTGGGGAAACCGGCGGGCGGGTCCCGTCGCAACGCGAGGGCGGCTCATCGGGACCCGGTCTCGATGCCTCGCCCTCTCCACCGTCACCGTCGGACGCCGACCTGGTCCTGCGGATGCGCGGTGGCGACGACAGCGCGTACGGAGAGCTCTTCCGCAGGCACGCGGACGCCGTGCGCCGCTACGCCCGCACCTGCTGCCGTGACGCCCACACGGCGGACGACCTGACGGCAGAGGTGTTCGCCAGGACGCTGCAGGCGGTGCGGGGAGGCGCGGGACCCGAACAGGCGGTGCGGGCCTATCTGCTGACCACCGTGCGCCGCGTCGCCGCAGCCTGGACCAGGTCCGCCCGCCGGGAGCAACTGGTCGAGGACTTCGCGGCCTTCGCCGACCAGGCGGCCCGCGCCACCGGAGTGCCGCGCGAGGACACGCTCGAGCTCGGTGCCGATGTACGCGCCATGCACCAGGCCGAGCAGTCGATGGCCCTGCAGGCATTCCGCTCGCTGCCCGAGCGGTGGCAGGCGGTGCTGTGGCACACCGCCGTGGAGGAGGAACCACCGAGCGCGGTGGCGCCGCTGTTCGGTCTCACCGCCAACGCCACGGCGGTCCTGGCAGGCCGCGCCCGGGAAGGGCTCAAGCAGGCCTACCTGCAGGCCCATGTGAGCTCGGCGCTCACCTCGGGCGGAGACTGCGCCCGGTACGCCGACCACCTCGGCGCCTACGCCCGGGGCGGGCTTCGGATGCGGGCCGAGCGCGGCCTCCGCAAGCACCTGGGGACGTGCGTCAGATGCCGCCTGGCCGCGGGCGAGCTGGAGCAGGTGAACTCCGGGATCCCGGCCCTGCTGCCGGTCGCCGTCATCGGCTGGTTCGCCGCGGGGTACTCGGTCAAGGCCGCAGGGATCATCGGGGTCGGCGCTGCGGGAGCGGGTGCCGCGGCGGCCGGGGCCGGGGTGGGCTCCGGTTCGGCGGGCGCCGCGGCCGGGCCCGGGGCCGGGACCGGCTCGGCCTCCGGTGGGTCCGGTGGCGTGGGCGGAGCGGCCGCGGCGGAGGGGCTCGCGGCTCCCGTGAAGGCCGCGATCGCCGCCGCGGTCGCGGCCGCGGTGGGCGCGGGCCTGATACTGGCGCTCGCGGGTGAACCGGCACCGAAGCCGCATGCGCGGCCGCCGGCGGCGCAGCCCGTCGTTCCGGCGCCCCCGGCCTCCACGGCACCCTCGCCGGCACCGCCCGCGCCCTCCCTGCCCGTCGGCCCACCCGGGGCGGCACCCCGTGGACGGACGCCCCCCGTGCCGCCGGCGGCACCGGGCGCCTCTCCGTCCCAGCCACGTCCGGTGCCCGCGCCGCCGCAGGCACCGGTGCCGGTGCCTGCGCCGTCCCGACCGCCCGGGGAGACTCCTTCACCCTCGCCGACGCCTGCTGACCCCACGACCGTCCACCAGCTCAACCAGCTCCAGTACGGGGTGGCCGGCGACGGCTCCCGGCCCGAAGTACGGCTCGCCCCCGACAGTTGGGTCTGGCAGCGCCACGGGATGTCCATCGGCGGCACCCGGTACGAGCACGGCGTCTCCGTCCACGCCAGGTCGTCCGTGACGATCGACCTGAACCGCGAGTGCACTTCGTACGACGCGCTGGTCGGCGTCGACGACATGACACTGGGTCTGGGAGCGGTGCGCTTCTCCGTGTTCGCGGACGGGGCGCGGCGCTGGCGGTCGCCGCTGCTGCGCGGTGGTGACCCGGCGGTGCCCGTCTCCGTCGGCCTCAGCGGCCGCGGGACGCTCCGCCTGGTCGTCGAACCCGACGGCGTACGACCACTCGCCGCGACGGCGATCGCCGACTGGGCGCGGTCGCGGATCACCTGCGTGTAGCGCCTCGGAGGGCGGACGGATCGTCTGCCGAGTGTCGGTGCGGAGCACCCGCGCCACGCGCACGGGGCTGCCGGCTCGGGCCTCATGGCCGAAGGCGCTCCGGTGCGAAGACGGCGCTCCGGCGGGAGGGCGGCAGGTCCGGGTGCCGAGCGTCCCGCACACCGCCCTTCCGCGCCCTGAGCGTCGCGCCCGCACACACCGGCACCACCGCGAGGGCCGCGACCGCGCGCAACTACGCCTGGAGCGTCGGGCGACGGGGTACACCCGAGGCGACCGCGCGGCGGCGGGGAGCCTCGGTGCCCGTCCAGCACGTGCCGCGCCGTGCCAACAGCCGTCGTAGCCAGAGCTCGGTCGAGACCAGGTCCGCGAGTCCGTCCAACGGCACCGGTTCGCCCTCGGACGCCGCGCGCAGCGCCTTGCGGACGACCCTCGCCTCGACGATGCCCGCGTCGGCGAGCAGCGGAGTGTCGAACAGGTCCAGCAGATGCGGCAGCGACAGCCGCATTCCCGCCCGCGTCGCCGTGGTCGCCGCGGACTGCGAAGGCGCGCCCCAGCCGGGCGGCAGGTCGTGGACGCCTGCTCCGGCGAGGACCGCGCGCAGGACGGCGGTGCGTGCGCCGGGCTGGACCCGCAACGCCTCGGGGAGGTCGCGTGCGGCACGGACGACCTGGTTGTCGAGGAAGGGAGCGTGCAGCCGCTGGCTGCGTACCTCCGAAGCCTGCTCCATGACGCGGTGGTCCGCGGCGTACCGCGCGAGTGCCGCGCGGGCACGGGCCTCACCGGGTCGTTGCACCGAGGTCGGCCGGGTCGCCGCCTCCTGGAGACGAACCGATACTTCGGCGAGTGCCTCGCCCGTGAGCCAGCGTGCCGCGGGCCCGGGACGGGACCAGGCGAGTGCCGCGAGGGACGCGCCGAGCGGCCCGTCGACGGCCGTCACCCGGCGGTTGGCCTCGGGCAGCCGCGCGGCCGCCGTCTCGAGGCCGGTGCGGTAGGGGGTCCGGGCGAGTCGCCGAGCCGCCCGGTAGACGGTGAGCGGCACGAGCAGCGAACCGGCGGTGGGGCCGGAGGCACGGGCGAGTGCGGAGACGGGACGGAGCAGGGGCCTTCTCCGACGGTCCATCAGCAGGTCGGCCAGGCGCGCCGGGTGGGCGTCCAGGACCTGCCGGGCGCCGTGCCCGGTGAAGTGGTCGGCGCTGCCGGACACGAGGCGCCGCCGGTTGCGTTCGGCCTCGACGAGGGACGGGCCGGGCTCGTCGGTGAGGGGGCCGTCCAGATCAGCGTAGGGCAGGGCCTCCGCCCCCGCGGCGACGACGACGTGGTGCAGCCGTGGATTCCCGGCGATGGTCCCGGCCCGTTCCATCTCGGCCTCGCGTCCCTGCGGGGTGGCGAGATCGTTGAACGTGACGGCCAGCAGCCGCTCCCCGGCACCGGTGCCGTGGCCGAGGATCGTGCCCGGGACGCCGGGCAGACCGGCGGCGAGCAGTGCGAGGGTCCCCGAGGCGCTGCCTCCGGACAGGTCGGCGCCGATGCCGGGCGCCGGTGCGCCGCGGGCGGCGCGCCGTTCCGCGGGCCCCATGCCGGGCACCGGTCCCGGGTCGGGCGGCAGGGTCTCGGGCGCGTGCCGGGGAGCGGTGAGCCGGGCGCGTACGGAGTCGACGAGCGCGTCCCGCATGGCCTCCATGGCCCGGTCCGTGTCGAGTTGGGGCGCGGCGACGGCGAGGGAGGCGACGGGTTCGTAGCCGGTGATCTCGCGGGAGCCCTCGCGCAGGATCAGGGCGTGACCGGGCGGGATCCGTTTGACCCCGGCGTACGGGGTGGAGTCGCGCAGCGCCTCGGGGGACTCCGGGCAGGCCAGGAGCGCGGCGAGGTGCCCGATGTCGAGCTGGGCCTCGATGAGGTCGGCCAGGGGCAGTGCGGCGGTCGCGTAGGCCGTCCCGTTGGCCCAGGGGGTGTAGAAGACGGGGCGTGCTCCGGCCAGGTCGCCGGTGACGGTGATGCGGCGGCCGACCTGGACGACGGCCGTGTAGCTGCCGGCCCAGGCGGTGAGATGGCGCAGCGCGCCCCCGCGGGCCGCGAAGAGGCCGACGCGCAGCTCCTCGTCGCTGGCGGCGCAACAGCCCAGCACGGCCAGGCGGATGGTGGGCGTCCCTCCGGTGAAGCCGGGGGGAGGGCCGGCGGTGACGACGCGGACCTCGTCCGGCCGCCAGTCGCCGACGGCCCACAGCGGATCGGGGTCGCCCCACAGGAGCTGGGCTCCGACCGGGTGGACGGTGCGGTGGTCGTCGCCGGAGGCGGAGGCGGAGGGGCGGGAGCCGACAGCTCCCGCCGTACCGAAGCTTGCGGCGACACTGCTCCACCCCACCAGCCACCGCATCGCGCCTCCACAGCCTGTGGACAACTTTCGGCACACCCGATTCGGTACACCCCGATGAGGACATGCTGCCACGACAAGGGCGCACGGGAGGGGCTCCGGGTCGCGGGCGCGGAAAGTGAACGCGCCCCTGGCAAGGGCCACATGGAACCGCCCGGCCACCCGGGAACCGGACGCCGGCGACGGGACGGAACGGGGCGGGACCCGGGCGGCGCGCGAAACGCCGCCGAAGGGGCGGCATTCGGCCAATCTGCAGAACACGAAGAGTGGGACATACCGAAAGGATCGGACACCGGCGCACGGTCCGGGAGGCGGCACTCGCCTCCCGGACCGGTCCGCCACCCGCGGGGAATGAGGCGGCGGTGTCCCCCAGCCCATCGGATCCCTCGCCGATGGGCCGACCCACGCAGCACTCATGGAAGCGCTCCCCCGAGGGCCGGACGAGAGCGCACGGACGGGCGCACGGCCACACGCCCGGAGCACGCACCGGAGGGGGCTCCCGCCCGAACACACAACAATCTCGCCATACGGAACACCGCCTCTTAACGGTCGGGATGCGGCGAACTACCCTGTGTGTCACTGCTGTTCTCCTCGGGGGGTGCATATTCCCGGGGGCTCGGACACCTGCTCTTGCGTCCGGCTTCCGGGGAGTTGTCCCCCTGTGGGGAGGGCGGAGCGAACGCCGGAAGCGGATGCCCGGCGGCCGTCTGCGTGTCGAGGGGTGGCGCATGTCCAGAGAGCAACGCGGGCCGAACGAAAAGCTCGGCACCGTTCTCGCCCTCGCGGGAATCAGCAACGCCGGCCTCGCCCGGCGGGTCAACGACCTCGGGGCGCAACGCGGTCTGACCCTCCGCTACGACAAGACGTCGGTGGCGCGGTGGGTGTCGAAGGGCATGGTGCCGCAGGGCGCCGCGCCCCATCTCATCGCGGCGGCCATCGGGCAGAAACTGGGCCGCCCGGTGCCGCTGCACGAGATCGGGCTCGCGGACGCCGACCCGGCGCCCGAGGTCGGGCTGGCCTTCCCCCGGGACGTGGGCGAGGCGGTGAAGGCCGCCACGGAGCTCTACCGGCTGGATCTCGCCGGCCGGCGCGCGGGCGGCGGAGGCATCTGGCAGTCACTGGCCGGTTCCTTCTCGGTGAGTGCCTACGCCACCCCCGCCTCCCGCTGGCTGATCAACCCGGCCGACTCGTCCGTGGAACGCCCCCTCCGGGGAACCGGGGGCGGCGAGAGCCAGGAGAGCCCCGAGGACGGCCAGGTGCGGGTGGGCCACAGCGATGTGACCAAGCTGCGCGAGGCGGCCGAGGACGCCCGGCGCTGGGACTCCAAGTACGGCGGCGGGGACTGGCGTTCGTCGATGGTCCCGGAGTGCTTACGGGTCGACGCGGCGCCGCTGCTGCTCGGTTCGTACTCGGACGAGGTGGGCCGGGCCCTGTTCGGGGCGACGGCCGAGCTGACCCGGCTGGCGGGCTGGATGGCCTTCGACACCGGTCAGCAGGAGGCGGCCCAGCGCTACTACATCCAGGCGCTGCGGCTGGCACGCGCGGCGGCCGATGTCCCGCTGGGCGGCTACGTCCTGGCGTCGATGTCGCTGCAGGCGACCTACCGCGGCTTCGCCGACGAGGGCGTGGACCTCGCGCAGGCGGCCGTGGAGCGCAACCGCGGCCTGGCGACGGCCCGCACGATGAGCTTCTTCCGGCTGGTGGAGGCACGGGCCCACGCGAAGGCGAGTGACGCGCTCGCCGCCGGGGCGGCACTGAAGGCCGCGGAGAGCTGGCTGGAGCGCTCACGGGAGGGCGACGCGGACCCGTCCTGGCTGGGTTTCTACTCGTACGACCGGTTCGCGGCGGACGCCGCCGAGTGCTACCGGGACCTCAAGGCGCCCCGCCAGGTGCGCCGCTTCACCGAGCAGGCGCTGTCCCGGCCCACGGAGGAGTACGTGCGCTCGCACGGACTGCGTCTCGTGGTGAGCGCCGTGGCCGAGCTGGAGTCCGGCAACCTGGACGCCGCCTGCGCGGCGGGGACCCGCGCGGTGGAGGTCGCGGGCCGGATCTCCTCCGCGCGTACGACGGAGTACGTACGGGACCTGCTGCACCGACTGGAGCCGTACGGGGACGAACCGAGGGTGGCGGAGCTGAGGGAGCGGGCCAGACCGTTACTGATGGCACCGGCGTGAGCCGTGCGCGTCCCGTGACGCGTGTCCCACCCGGTTTAAGGCGCTCGTCGGTGGGCCAGTGCATCATCGGGGGCGGGACGTTTCCCGGGAGGGCACTGCCGGGCTGGAAGGTGTGTGGTGAAGGCGGCCGCATTCGACTGCGACGTGCTGGTGATCGGTGGCGGGATCATCGGGCTGTCGACGGCCCATGCCCTGACGCGTGCCGCGCCGGGCACCTCCGTGGTGGTGCTGGAGAAGGAGCAGGGCCCTGCGCGCCACCAGACCGGGCGGAACAGCGGGGTGATCCACAGCGGGATCTACTACCGCCCGGGTTCGCTGAAGGCACGTTTCGCCGTGCGCGGCGCGGCGGAGACGGTGAAGTTCTGCGCCGAGTACGGCATCCCCCACGACGTCACCGGCAAGCTCATCGTCGCCACCGCGCGCGAGGAGCTGCCGCGGCTGCACGCGCTCGTCCAGCGCGGCCGGGAGAACGGCATTCCCGTGCGCGAACTGGGCCCCGCCCAGATCGCGGAGTACGAGCCTGAGGTCGGCGGCGTCGCCGCGATCCACGTCGGCACGACCGGGGTGTGCGACTTCGGGGCCGTCGCCGCCCAGCTGGCGGAGGTCTCAGCCGCCTCGGGTGCGGAGGTCCGCTACGGCGAGGAGGTGCGGCTCGTCGACCGGCGCCCGTGGGGTGTCGCGGTCCGTACGTCCACCGGCCGGATCGTCCGCGCCCGCACCCTGGTGAACTGCGCGGGACTGCACTGCGACCGGGTGGCCGAGCTCGCCGGGGAGCGGCCCGGCATGCGGATCGTGCCCTTCCGCGGGGAGTACTACGAGCTGGCCCGCCCCGAGCTGGTGCGCGGCCTGGTCTACCCGGTGCCCGACCCCGCCTTCCCCTTCCTCGGGGTCCACCTCACACGCGGCATCGAGGGCGGCGTCCACGTGGGACCGAACGCCGTCCCGGCGCTGGCCCGCGAGGGATACGGCTGGTCCACGGTCCGCCCGGGTGAGCTCGCGGCCACCCTGGCCTGGCCCGGTTCCTGGCGGATCGCCCGGCGCCACTGGCGCTACGGCGCGGGCGAGCTGCACCGCTCGCTCTCGAAGCGCGCCTTCACCACTGCCGTGCGGCGGCTGCTGCCGGCCGTCGCGGAGGACGATCTGCGGCCGGTGGCCGCGGGTGTCCGGGCCCAGGCGGTGCTCAGGGACGGCACCCTGGTGGACGACTTCATGATCAAGGAGTCGCCCCGGGCGGTCCACGTCCTGAACGCACCGTCGCCGGCGGCGACCGCCTCACTGCCGATCGGCCGGGAGGTGGCCAGGCGGGCGCTCGCCCATCTCGCCGGGGTGTGACGCGGCCCGCCCTCGGCCGGCGTCCGCCACCGTACAATCAGGTCATTGTGTCTGTGTCTGACTTCGAGAACGTCACCGCCGGTGGTCCGCGCGGGGACGCCCCCCGTACCGCGACCGCCGCACGGCCGAAGGGTGAGCCCCGGTTCCCGGGCGGCCCCGCGGCCGACCCCGCGGGTTCGCACCACGAGCGGCGGATCCGCAGCTTCCAGCCGCGCCGGAGCCGGGTGACGGCCGGGCAGGGCGACGCGCTGCGGCGCCTCTGGCCCCTCTGGGGGCTGGACGTCGACGGGCTCCGCACACTCGACCTGGACGAGATGTTCGGCGGACTGCCGGTCGTCCTGGAGATCGGCTTCGGCATGGGCGAGGCGACCGCACGGATGGCCGCGGCCGACCCGGCCACGGGCATCCTCGCCGTGGACGTCCACACCCCCGGCCAGGGCAATCTGCTCGGGCTGGCGGAGCGGGCGGGCCTGGGCAATGTGCGGGTGGCCAACGGCGACGCGATCATCCTGCTGCGCGAGATGCTGCCCCCGGCCTCGCTCGACGGCCTGCGGGTGTACTTCCCGGACCCCTGGCCCAAGAAGCGCCACCACAAGCGCCGGCTGATCCAGCCGGAGTTCCTGACCCTGGCGGCGGGCCGGATGAAGCCGGGCGCGGTCCTGCACTGCGCGACCGACTGGGAGCCGTACGCCGAGCAGATGCTCGAGGTGCTCGGCGCCCATCCGGACTTCGAGAACACCGAGGCCGCCGGCGGCTACGCGCCCAGGCCCGCCTTCCGCCCACTGACCCGCTTCGAGGGCCAGGGCCTCGACAAGGGGCATGTGGTGCACGACCTCCTGTTCCGGCGCCGGGCGGCCTGACGCCGGTGGGTGCGGTGCACCCGACGGCACCAACGCCGTCGCGCGTTGTCCGTGCCGCTCGTTAGGGTCGTCTGGTGTCCGACTGGTCCCCGCAGCCGCATCCGGCCGCCCGCCCCGCCGTCCCGGCGTGCGACGAGCGGCCGCTGTTCGACTCCGTACCGGAGCGCGCCCGCTGGCGCTACAAGCCGCGCCGCGACTTCTGGCGCAGCAAGGCCGTACGCGCCTGGGCACTGATCACCCTGCTGGCGCTCTCGGGTCTGGTGATCCTCGCGCTGGTGCGCGAGCAGACCGGCACCGAGGGCTTCCTCGTCGGGCTCGGTCTCGCCGTGCTGCCGGTGCCCCTGCTGATGGGGGCGTTCCGCTGGCTGGACCGGGTGGAGCCGGGGCCCTGGCGGAACCTCGTCTTCGCCTTCGCCTGGGGGGCCTGCGCGGCCGCCCTCGTCGCGATCATCGCCAACTCGTTCGCGACCCAGTGGATAGCCACGGCCACGGCCGACCCGACGCAGGCGGACACGATCGGTGCGACCGTCATCGCCCCCGTGGTCGAGGAGACCGCCAAGGCGGCAGCGGTGCTGCTGCTGTTCCTCTTCCGGAGACGGGACTTCACCGGCCTCGTCGACGGGGTCGTGGTCGCCGGTTTCACGGCGACGGGCTTCGCGTTCACCGAGAACATCCTCTATCTCGGCAACGCCTTCGGCGAGGACCAGGAGTTCGGGACCTCCGGCTTCGCCTCCGTCACGGCCGCGACGTTCTTCGTACGCATCGTGATGTCTCCGTTCGCGCACCCGCTGTTCACGGTGCTGACGGGCATCGGTTTCGGGCTGGCGGCCGCCACCGCGCGGGACCGGAGGGACCGGAGGGTCCGCAGGGTCCTGCTGCCCGTGCTCGGCCTGCTCCTCTCCATGGGCATGCACGCCCTGTGGAACGGCTCGGGGATCTTCGGACCTCTGGGCTTCTACGCGGTGTACGCGGCGTTCATGGTGCCCGCCTTCGGTCTGCTGACCTGGCTGGCGGTGTGGTCCCGGCAGCGTGAGCTGCGCACGGTCGCGGCGGAACTGCCGGCCTATGCCGCGGCCGGCTGGCTGGCGCCCGCCGAGCCGCTCGCCCTGTCCTCCATGAAGGCCCGTACGATGGCCCGCGATCTGGCGGGCCGCACCCACGGCGCCGCCGCCGCGCGCGCCGTCTCGGAGTACGAGGTGTTCGCCACCTCCCTGGCCTTCCTCCGCCACCGGGCCGAGCGGGGTACGGCCGGGCCGGACTTCATCGCGCGGGAGCAGGAACTGCTGCACCATCTGTGGCAGCGCCGGGATCTCGCGGGCCCGGCCCTGACGTACGCCGCCCGTGCCACGGGCCGCGCCTGGCAGCCCCCTCCGCACCTGGACTACAGCGGCTTCAACCCGTATCGCGGCTGACGCACCCCGGCTCGGGGGCGCGCCCGCGGGGCGGGGCACCCGGCGGGGCGTGGACGCCGGCGAGCGGGGTGCCGGGGCAGGACACAGCCGGGCGGCCCGGTGGGCGTCGGTGGGACGCCCGCCGGGCCGCGGCCGGAGCACGAGGCTCCGCAAGAATGTGGGCCGAAGCGAGCACCAGGCTCCGTGCGAACGCCTCCGGAGCACGCGGCTCGGTGCGGATGGATCAGACGGACAGGCCCTTGCCGCGCAGCCACGCGGCGGGGTCGATCCCGTCGCCGCCCGGGGTGTGCACCTCGAGGTGGAGGTGCGGGCCGGTGACATTGCCGGTGGCGCCGACGCGGCCGATGGTCTCGGAGGTGGAGACCTTCTGCCCCACGCCGACGGTCATCGACGACAGGTGGCAGTACCACACCTCGGTGCCGTCCTCGAGCTCCAGCACGATGCGGTAGCCGTACGAACCGGACCAGCCGGCCGACTTGATGGTGCCGCCGTGCACGGCCTTGACGGGGGTGCCCGTCGGCGCGGCGAAGTCGAGACCCGTGTGGTAGCCGGAGGACCACATGGATCCGGCCTGCCCGTAGGTGGACGTCAGCGTGTACGACGAGGTCGGCAGCGAGTAGCCGGCGGCGAGCTTGGCGAGGCGCTCGGCCTCCGCCTTTCGGGCGGCCTCCTCCGCGGCCTTGCGCTCGGCCTCGGCGGCCTCGGCCGCCTGGGTCGCCTGCTGCTTCGCCTCGGCGGCGGCCTGCTCCGCGGCGGCCTGCTCGGCGGCCACCCGCGCCTCGGCCTCGGCCTTGACCTGCTGCTGCTCGGCCTGCTGGAGGATCCGGGCGCGCAGGGCCTCGCCCGCGTCACCGCCCTGGACCGCGGTGTCGACCGTGGTGAGCGGTCCGTCCGCGACGGCCTCGTCGCCGGAGTCGTCCGACACCAGGGAGCCGACGCCCGGCAGCGATTCGGCGTCGGGGAGTTTGTCCGCGATGACGTCGGGAAGGGAAATGGAGACCGCGGGCTTGTCCTGGGCGGTGGCCATGCCGCCCGCGCCGACCGCGGCGATGACGCCGACACCGAGGACGGTGGAGCTCCGTGCGAGCGCGTTGCGCTGCTTGACGACGCGGTGCCTGCCACGGACGGGACGGACCGATTCCTCGGTCGGGTTCCACTCCTCCGCCCCGGGGGCGGGAGCCCACTGGTCGCTGGGGACCCACTGCGCAGTGGGGGGCTCCTGGAGGGCAGGCTCGTTGGACGCCACGGAGGCGTTCTCCTTTCCTTCCTTCTCGCCTACCGGGTTAGCTGACGGGTTCGGAGCAGGAAGGTCTCCTACGGGCACCGCGAAGTGCCCGATTCACCCCAATAGTTGGTTCCCCGGTTCCCTTGCGGGATTCGGCGCGTGCGCACGGTGCCGTCTCTGGCGACGGCTGGGACGACCGCGCTGCGTTATCGAACGTTAATAGAGACCGAGCCCGGATTCCAAGCTGTTCCGACTGATCGTTAAGGACATTGGCCAGGACTTACCTGCAACAACAGCCCCGAAACGGACAAGTTGATGGGCTCTCACTCGGGCCAGCGCTTCTGATGGTTCGTCATTTGTTATGCGGAGGGCTTCCCTTCGGTCACGCTCCGTGGCATCACGCCTCTCAGGCAACCCTCACACCCCATATGCCACACCGACAGCCAACCGCTTCTCGGAACGGCGCCCCGCCCCTCACCGCTGGACCGGCGTCGCCCGGCGCCGCGGCGGCCGGCGCTCCTCCTCCCGGGTGACCGCGAGCAGCGCCATGTCGTCCGTCGCCGCCCCTCCCGTGTGCCGTCGCACATCGGCGACGACCACGTCCAGCAGTTCCTCCGGGCCGGCGAAGACCCGGCCGCCCAGCCGCCGGCGCGGGTCGTACATGACGTCGTGCGCGTCCCGTGCCTCGGACAGGCCGTCGGTGTAGAGGAGAAGCGTGCCACCGGGCGGATAGGGGGTCTCCGACGTCCGGTCCGGCCAGGTTCCGAGACCCAGCCCCAGAGGCAGCGCCCGCTCGGGCGGATCCAGCACGAGCAGTGCGCCGTCCGCCCCGAGCAGCAGCGGCGGCGGATGTCCCCGGTTCACGATCCTGATCCGCCCGCCGTCACGCGGGATCTCGGCGAGCACGGCGGTGGTGAAGCCCTCGACGGCGCCGAAGCCGGAATCCCACGCGCCCTCCCGTGCGAGCGCCCGCTCCAGCCGCTGCGCCACCCCCGCCAGCGAGTCCTCCTGCTCGGCGGCCTCCCGGAAGGCGCCCAGCACCAGGGCGACCGTCCCGACCACGCCCAGGCCCTTCCCCTGCACGTCGCCCACGATCAGCCGCACCCCGTACGGGGTCCTCTGCGCGGCGTACAGGTCCCCGCCGATGAACGCGTCCTGCTCGGCCGCCTCGTACCGGGCGGCGATCCGCAGGCCGTCGATCCGCTCGTCCGGCGTGGGCAGCACGGCCCGCTGCGCGGCCTCCGCGACGACGCGGGCCGACGCGAGGCGCTCACCGCTGCGCCGCACGATCCGGTTGATGAAGAGGGCCAGTACGGAGACGGTGAACACGGTCAGCAACTCGGTGACGGCCGGGGCCCTCTGGAGCCTGTCACTGTAGATGTGCATGCCGGTCACCGCCGCGCAGGCCGCCACCCCGGTGGCCAGTGTGTAGAGCATCGAGAAGAAGGGCGCGGCGATCAGCGGCGCCGCGGTGAAGAGGGGGGCCGCGGTGAACGTGTCCGGTGTTCCCAGGTCGTAGATGACCCCGCCCACGATCAGCAGCCACGGGAGTACCGCGATGACGCGACGGCCACCGTTCCGCTGCTGCCCCTCGCCGGATTGTCGATGCCGCACCAGTGGTCTCCTGCCGGGGTCCGTGCCAGGGGCGCGGACGGTACCGCGCCCCATCCAGGCTGGCGGCCGCCGCGCCGCTCCACGAGTCGCCATCGGCCAACCGGCCGAGCCCGCGGCAGCGCCGCGCCGGCGGACGGTCACCAGGGGGCCCTCCCGGTGGCGGCGCCGCACCGGGCGACCGGTCGCCGGCCCGGGTGACCGCCGGCGAGGTCACCGGCCGTCGCCGAGACGGCGCTCCGCGTAGACCTTCAGCGCGTCCCGGACGAAGACCGCGGTGCCCTCGCCGTGCCGGTCGTAGGTGGCCGTGAAGCGCGGGTCGGCGACGTACATCTCGCCCAGTCCGATCACGTACGACCTGGTGGGGGTGGTCGTCACCGACAGCCACTCGCAGTGCCGCCGGGCGATGTCCTGGACCTCGTCGCTGTCCGGCGCGAGCCCGTCCTTCAGAGCCTGCCCGAAGTCACGTGCGATCGCGACCTGACGGTCCTGGAAGTCCCGCTTCTCCCGCACGCTCAGCGAGCGCCACCAGCGGTCGCCCTTGTCGTACGCCTCCCCGCCCCAGCGCTCGGTCACCTCCTCCTTGTACTGGGTGTGGTCGAAGCCGTCGAAGACCTCTTCCGCCATCAGTTCCTCCCCTTTCTCCGTCCGGTCGAGAGTGGTCCGCACCGAGGCGATCTGACGCCCGATGCGTTCCCGCTCCTGCTCCAGCAGCCGAAGATGCGTGCGCAGTGCGGTGGCCGTGTCCCGCTGGCCCTCCAGGGCCCGCGCGATCGCGGGCAGGCCGAGGCCCAGCTCCCGCAGCAGCAGGATCCGCTGCAGCCGGACCAGGGCTTCCTGGTCGTAGTAGCGGTAGCCGTTGCTGCCGATCCGGCTCGGCAGGAGGAGGCCGAGCTCCCCGTAGTGACGAAGCGTGCGGCTCGTCGTGCCGGCCTTCCTGGCGATTTCCTGGATGGACCACTCCATGCCCGGAACGCTAGATCTTGACGTTGCGTAAAGGTCAAGGGGAAAGGGGCCGGGCCGTGGAACGGGCATCGGCGGCCCTGACGGCAAACGCACCGAGGGCCCGGAACCATGTGGTTCCGGGCCCTCGGCCTTCAGTAGCGGGGACAGGATTTGAACCTGCGACCTCTGGGTTATGAGCCCAGCGAGCTACCGAGCTGCTCCACCCCGCGTCGGTGAACACCACCTTACGCCATGCGGAGCAAGATCAATTCCATTTGATCGCCCGGCACGCCGCCGGGTGCACCCCGAAACCGTCAGCAACCACGCAAAGGGGCTCCTTTCCGGGGCGGCAGATCCGTCCGCCTCGGCTCTCTCCAGCCCGCCGACCTGCGACTACTCCGCCACCTCGGTACGTTCCCACCACTCGTAGACGGTCAGCCGCCCCTCGGGGGCGTCCTCGTGGCGGGTCGTGGCCTTGAAGTGCTCGTAGCCGCCGCGATGCGGGATCTTCAGCTCCTGCCCCGGAGGGGTGATCGGCACGACCTGCCCCCGCAGATCGTCCGGCCCGCCCTCGAGGCGTGCCTTGCTAGCCATACCTCCAGTCTTCCCCCTCCCGGGACCACCCCGCACTCCCGCGGCGCCGATCACCTCGTCCGGGCGCCCCACCGACGAGCACCGGCGGGCGCGGGCGGAGGCGCGGTGGACCTGCCTCGACGGGTACGGCCTCCAGCCCCCGCCCGACGCCCCGGACGCCCTCGGCTGCCGCCGCGACGGCGCCCCCGCCCCCGAACCCGCCGAGCGCCCCAGCCTCCCCTCCGCGGGCCACGACCCACGGTCGTGCGAGCCCACCAGCACGCGGCCGGGGCCCGAAAAGGGGGCTCCGCAGCCCGGCACTCGGCCGCTCGAGAGGCGGGCTGACCAGCAAGATCCACCTGGCCTGCGACATCCTCGGGCGGCCGCCGGCCTTCGTCATCACTGGCGGGAACACCAACGACTGCACCCAGTTCACCGCAGTGATGGACGCAATCCGGGTGCCTGGCACCGGCCTGGGCCGGCCTCGTGCAGGGCCGTCCCACGTCATCGGCGACAGGGGCTACAGATCCAAAGCCATCAGGAACTGGCTACGGCGGCGGGGCATCGCCCACACCATCCCTGAACGAGCCGACCAGATCCGCAACCGGGCCGGGCGCGGCAGCCGGGGCGGCCGCCCGCCCAGGTTCGACAAGGCGGTCTGCGAGAGGCGCAACGTCGTGGAAAGGCGCTTCAGCCGCTTGGGAGTTGCGGCCCGCAGGGCATGTACAAGGGCGGCTTCGCAGTGAAGGCCATGTACACCTACCGGTACACCTACCCGCCCCACAGGTGGACGACCATGCTGCAGCGAGCCGGCTTCCGCGACGTCGACGCCCAGATCCTCGATGCGCCGGAGGCCGGGCACATCGGCACACTCCTCGTCCGCGCCCAGGCGTAGCGCAGCGCCCCGGCCCGCTCTCCCCCGTCGGCGGGCCGGGGCTTCTCATGCCCGGACGGCCCTACCCAGGTGCCCGGCCTCGGGCGGGAGCGCACGCTGAAGCCATGCCCATCCCTCCACTCGTGGTCGTTTACCTACCGGACGACGACGGGCACCGACGGGTACGCATCGACGGGCTGACCGCCGGCCGCGCGCATATCCCACGAGACGTCGTCGAGTTCATGCGCAAGCGGGCGCTGATCCCGGCCAGTTCGATCTGGCGGACTCGGTGTTCATCGAGTGGCGCGGCGGAGGCATGGACGGTTGGGACCTGCCCGGGCAACCATGATCGTTGGCACTTCGGGCCAGCAGGGGGCAGCGCGTGCCCGATATGCCCGACTCCGACGAGATCAGCACCCGGCCGGATGATCCCCGACCAGGTGCTGAGCGAGTAGGCCGTGTGGGACTCGAACCCACAACCAACGGATTAAAAGTCCGCTGCTCTGCCAATTGAGCTAACGGCCCTCGGCGAGTCATCCCCGAGCATAGCCGTACGGCGCCCGGTATCCGATCGGGTATCCCTCGCCGGCTGTCGTCACGAGTGGAAAGCACGTCCTGCCGAGCATGTGCGCGCTGGTCGGCGGGATACGGCGAGCGGGTGTGCGCCGGAGGGCGTGCGGTGCGGCGCACGCCGGTGGGCGCCGGTCGGGACACCGGTTCCCCGGCCGGCCGCCGTCGCTGCGGCCGAACGGGATGAACCGAGTTGGCCCGTTGGGCACGGGCGCGCCGCGCGGGAACACGAGCCCTGATCCCCCTGGCCGTGCCGCCCCCAAGAGAAACCGGGAAGCGTCACGGCGGCCGCGCTGATCGCGGAAGCCCTTTCGGACCCGTTCGGGTGACGCGCGGGCCCCAGTTCGCCCGGCCGTTCTCGAACAGCATGGTGAGGCCGGACTCCGTGCCGTTCCCCCGGCCGTGGAAGCCGTCGCCGCTCGCCCACATCGTGACGCAGCGCTCGGCCGTGCTCCCGCTGGAGCAGTCGGTGTCCCTTCCGCTCACCAGGCCGTCCACCGTGGTACGGACGGCCCGCGGCTCGCCCGTGGCGTTCAGCCAGGTGCCGCGGTACGCACCGAAGTTGGTGAACGGCTGGAACAGCGTGCTGTCGTCGGCAGTGGTGAGGATGCCGCTGCCGAGGGAGAGTCCGTAGATGTGCGCGGGCATCGGCTCGACCGTCGCGAGTCGGCGCGTCTCCAGGCTCCCGTCCGCCTTGGGCAGGATGCGGTGCACGGCCCAGTCGACGTCGCCCTGCGCGGGGGCGGTGGTCGCCCCGGCGATCAGGACGGAGCCGTCAGGGGCGACGGCCCTGCTCGTCCGCCGGCCGCAGCACGAACGGGCGCCGGCCTGCGCGGCGACGCTGGCGAGAGGGACCCCCAGCCACCCTCCGTGCGAGTGCGCCGACCTGAACACCGGCCTCACCAGCGGTGAAAGGGGAATCGAAACCGTTCAAAGCGAACCCGTTCAAAGCGAACGGGCCCGTACAGCACCGAGGTGCGTACGGGCCCGTTCGTCAGGGCTTGGCGCCGGCGTCAGCCGTTGCGCTTCCAGCGCGGCTTGTCGTCACGGCGACCGCCCCCGAAGGAGCCGGAGTTCGAACCGCCGCGGTGGTCGTCACGGCGGCCGTACGGGCGGTCGTGTCCGCCGGAGCGGAAGCCGCCGCCCGAGGGGCGGTCGTCGCGGCGGTCGCGGTTGAACGGACGGTCGCTGCCGGCGCGGTGGTCGCGGCGCTCGAAGGAACGGCCACCGCGGTCGTTGTCCCGACGGTCGTCACGACGGAAGCCACCGCGGTCGTCACGGCGCTCGAAACCGCGGTCATTGTCCCGGCGGTCGCGGTTGAACGGGCGGTCGTTGTCACGCCGCTCGAAGGAACGGCCACCGCGGTCGTTGTCCCGACGGAAGCCACCGCGGTCGTTCTCCCGACGGAAGCCACCGCGGTCGTTCTCCCGGCGGTCGCGGTTGAACGGACGGTCGTTGTCACGCCGCTCGAAGGAACGGCCACCGCGGTCGTTGTCCCGACGGTCGTCACGACGGAAGCCACCGCGGTCGTCACGGCGCTCGAAACCGCGGTCCCCGCGGTCGTTGTCCCGGCGCTCCCGGCGGTCGAAGTTGCCCCGCTCGTCGCGGCGCTCACGGAACTCGCGGACCGGACGCTCCTCACGGGCCTCACGCACCGGCTGCTCCGGTACGGACGCCTCGGCGACCGCCTGGACCTCGGCCTCCGCCGCCTGCGCGGCCTCGGCGACCGCGGCCTCCGGGTCCTCGCCCCGCTCACGCGCCGCACGGGCGACGAGGCGGTCGGCCTCCTCGCGCAGCTCGACGGCACGGCGCTGCAGGCGCTCCAGCTGCTTGGTGAGCTGGTCGACCTCGCGCTCGGCCTGCTTCGCGGCGTTGCTCGCGGAGTCCGCCTGGACCTCGGTCAGCGAACGGGCGCCGGTGATCTCGGCGACCTCCGGGTCGAACACGCCGGCACCGCCGACGATGTGGCGCGAGGCGTCGACGCCCGCGTCCTCCATCAGCCGGAAGATCTGGCGGCGCTGGTGCGGGAGCGCCAGCGAGACGACGGTGCCGGACTGGCCGGCGCGCGCGGTGCGGCCCGAGCGGTGCAGGTAGTCCTTGTGGTCACCGGCGGGGTCCACGTTCAGGACCAGGTCGATGCCGTCGACGTGGATACCGCGGGCGGCGACGTCGGTCGCGACCAGCACGTTCACGTAGCCGTCCTTGAAGTCGGCGAGCGTGCGTGTGCGGGCGCCCTGCGTCATACCGCCGTGCAGCGCGTCCGCGCGCACTCCGGCGTCCCGCAGCTGCTCGGCGACGCGGTCCGCGCCCAGCTGGGTGCGGACGAAGATGATGGTGCGGCCCTTGCGGGCGGCGATGGCGGCCGTGACCGGCGCCTTGTCCTTGGGCTTCACGACCAGGACGTGGTGGGTCATGGTCGTGACGGCACCCGCGGACGGGTCGACCTCGTGCGTCACCGGGTCGACCAGGTAGCGCTTGACCAGGCTGTCGATCTCGTTCTCCAGCGTCGCGGAGAACAGCAGGCGCTGGCCGCCCTCGGGGATCTGGTCGAGCAGCTCGGTGACCTCGGGCAGGAAGCCCAGGTCGGCCATCTGGTCGGCCTCGTCGAGGACGGCGATCCGGACGGACTCCAGGGAGCAGGCGCCGCGGTTGATGACGTCCCGCAGCCGGCCCGGGGTCGCGACGAGGATGTCGACACCGCGCTCCAGGGCGTAGATCTGGTTGCCCATGGACGTACCGCCGCAGACGACCTTCATCTTCAGGCCGAGGACGTCGCCGTACGGCTGGAGCGCGTCGGCGACCTGCATGGCCAGCTCACGGGTCGGGGTGAGGATGACGCCGCGGGGCTTCTTCTTCTCGGTGTGGCCGCCGGCCAGGGTGGCGAGCAGCGGCAGCCCGAAGGAGAGGGTCTTCCCGGAGCCGGTGCGGCCACGGCCGAGGATGTCCTTGCCGGCCAGGGCGTCCGGGATGGTCGCGGCCTGGATCGGGAACGGGACGGTGACACCGTTCTGGGCGAGCTTGCGGACGACGCCCTCGGGGAGGCCCAGGTCGCCGAAGGTCACCTCGGGCGCCTCGGACGTCCCGGCGGCGTCGGCGGCCTCGTCGGTGACGTGCGCGCCGTCGGTGCTCCCGGTGTTCCCGGCCTCGACGATCTCGTCGTTCTCGGGCAGGACGGCACGGTCAGAACTGGAAATGGACATGCGAAATGCGAAACCTTCCGGAGTCTCGGCACGCGCCCAAACTCCGTGTTTCGCAATTCGACCGCCTCGATGCGGTCAGCCACGGCAAGGGAGAGTACGCGCCACACGCGGCGCGCTTCGGTGGTGGCGCCGGGCAAATGGGATCAAACGATCTACCACCATACGCACCCTCCCCGGCTCAAGGCAAACCGCTCGGGTGCGTCGCTCGTCACACCGCTCCATCCAGATGAGCAGATGTGGGCCTTTGGCCCACACATGACCACTGCGGACATCCCGAACGATCTGGAGGTCCGACTGGTGTCCCGCGTTCCGTGCTCCCCGTCCGGGCACGTGCGCCGGGTGCACGTGCCGTGCCGGGTGGGGCGTCCGCATCGGCTTGCTCCGGTGCTCCCGGGAACCCCGCTCGCGTCCCCGCCCCGCCTCGGCCACCGTCACACGGGTGCCATCTGGGGTGACGCCTCCGGCTCCGCGCCGAACCCCTTCCCGTGCGTGTCGACGGCCTCCCGCATCGCGCCCATCTGGGTCTCCGCGGCCGGTGACTCCGTCGGCGGATCGGTCGGCTCTCCGGTGGGTCCGGGATCGGGGCCCGACGGCGTCGGCTCGGCGGGCGGCGTCGTCTCGGCCGGGGGCGTCGGCTCGGCGGGCGGCGTCGGCCCGCCCGGGGGCGGCGTCGGCCGCTGGGGGGACGGCGGCTTGGCGCCACCCGCACCTTTGGGGGGCGAGGCCGGCGGCGCCGCGGAGACGCCCGGGCTCGCCGACACGTCCGCACCCGCACTCCTGGACCCGCCGCCGGAGGGCTCCGTACCGCCCATGCCCGTCCGGCCCCGACCGCCGGAACCGCCAGGCGCTCCCCCGCCGCCGTCCGGTTCGGCGGCGGCACCGGGCCGCTGCGGCGACTTCGCCGGCACCGGACCGTCGGCGTCGTCGCTCACGCTCACACAGCCGGCGGAGGCCGCGACGGCCAGTGCGGTGGCGAACCAGACGGCACAACGGCCGGGGGCGGACAGCTGGCGCACGGTGGCACCTCCGGGGCACAGGACGCGGTTTCCCTGCCCAACTCCCCGAGCCCCGCAAGGGACACGCCCCGCGCTTCCGCACGGCGTCGCCGCCGAACCGGGCATGAGGGCCGTCAGGCGATCCCCGGTGGGCGCACGGGGACCGCCTGACGGCCCTCAACGCGCCAAGCCCCCCGCCAGATCGGCCCCGAGGACCACCGCCCCCAGCCCCACCAGCACCGACCCGGCCACATTCGCCAGCGCCAGGAACAGCCGGCCCCGCTCGGCCAGCCGCAGCGTCTCGTACGAGAAGGTGGAGTACGTCGTCAGGGCGCCGCACAGCCCCGTGCCGAGCAGCGCGTAACCGCCCGACGCGACCGAGGCGCCGGCCAGCAGGCCGAGGAGGAAGCTGCCCGAGGCGTTGACCACGAACGTGCCCCACGGGAAGACCGAGTCGTGGCGCAGCTGGATCGCACGGTCCATCAGATAGCGCAGCGGGGCGCCCACCATCGCACCCACCACGACCAGCACCCAGTTCACCGAGCCGCCCTCCGCCGGTCCACCAGCCGGCGCGCCGCCGACGCCCCCAGCCACACCGCTCCCAGGGCCCCGGCGAGCGTCACGGCGGCGTACAGCAGCGCGGTGCCCGCCCGGTGGAGTTCCAACAGCCGGGCGAAGTCGAGGGCGTACGCCGAGAAGGTGGTGAAACCGCCCAGCAACCCGACGCCGACGAACGGCCGCACGAGCGGACGTGCGACGACATCGCGCTCGCTCACCAGCACCATCAGCACCCCGATGAGCAGGCAGCCGAACGCGTTGACGGCGAACGTCCCCCAGACCGAGGGCCACAGCTGCGACACCCCGTACCGCGCCGACGCCCCGATCGCCCCGCCGGCCGCGACCACCGAGAGGACCTTCCACTTCCGGGGCCCCTCGGTCTCGATGCGCTGAGCCGGCACATGGAGGTCGACGTCCGGGTCGATCGCCTCCGAACGGCGGCCGTGCGAAGGGGGGTGCGAGTGCCCACTCATCGGCGCCCCGGCCCCGTCGACGGCACGACCGCCCGCCCCGGCCGCGTCGACGGCACGGCTGGGGGGCCCTGACCCGCTCCAGGGCCCGACAGCGGCGCGGTCCGCCGCCCCGGCCCCCTCAGCGGCACGGCTCCCGGCCTCACCCGTAACCCAGTGCGTGCAGCCGCTCGTCGTCGATCCCGAAGTGGTGCGCGATCTCGTGGACGACCGTGATCTCGGTCTCCTCGACCACGTCCTCGCGCGACTCGCACATCCGCAGCGTCGGCCCGCGGTAGATCGTGATCCGGTCCGGCAGCACGCCCGCGTACCACTCCCCGCGGTCCGTGAGCGGAGTTCCCTCGTAGAGCCCGAGCAGCTCGGGGTCGGACGGGTCGGGTTCGTCCTCGACGAACACGGCGACGTTGTCCATCAGACGTGTCAGCTCGGGCGGGATCCTGTCCAGCGCCTCGGCGACCAGTTCCTCGAACTCCTCGCGCGTCATCTCCAGCACCCGGCCATTGTCACGCACACGCGCCCCCGCCGGTCGGCATAGCCCCGCGCGGACGCGGGCATACGCGACCAATGGCCCGCGCTCACGAACTCCTCCATGCCGGCCTCGTCCGCCTCGAGCGCCACTACCGGTCCCACCACACGACCCCCGTCAGCGCCCTGGTCCACAGGCCTCATCCGTACGGCCGCGCCTTCGGGCTCGTCGCCGTCGTCCTGCTGGGGGCATGGCTGGGTCTGCTGGTGGTGGGAGCCGTCCGCACCCCGGTGGGACCCGTGGACACGAGCATGGCGCTCCGCCCGTCCCTCTCCGGCGGCACGAAGATCAACGTCTCGCCGCTCGGCGCCCTCGACCTCGACTCGCACACCGCGCCGATCCGGCTCGACGTCGACATCGACCGACTCGACCCCATCCGCTCCCAGGCACTCGTGGAGCACCCCGAGCGTCTCGCCGGACTCCAGGAGGAGATCGGCCAGGACGTCACGGACGGCACACGCGAGCTCGCCCTGCGCTCCTGCGTCGCCGTGGTCTCCGGCGCCACGGCCCTCGGCCTCGTCGTCTACCGCCGCCCGCGCCGGGCCCTCGCCGCAGGCGGCCTGGCCCTCGCGCTGCTGGCCGCCTCCGGAGTGAGCGCATGGGCCACCTGGAACCCCAAGTCGGTCCTTGAGCCCAGGTTCTCCGGCCTGCTGAGCAGTGCTCCCTCGGTCGTCGGCAACGCGCGTTCGATCGTCACCGAATTCGACGTCTACCAGAAGGAGTTGGCCCGCCTGGTCACCAACGTCACCAAGCTGTACGAAGCCACCTCCACGCTGCCGGTCTACCAGCCGGACCCGGGCACCATGCGCGTGCTGCACGTCTCCGACATCCACCTCAACCCGGCCTCGTGGCACATCATCGGCTCGCTCGTGGAGCAGTACGACATCGATGTGATCATCGACTCCGGCGACACCATGGACCACGGCACGGCGGCGGAGAACACCTTCCTCGACCCGATCCCGGACCTGGGCGCGCCCTACGTCTGGGTGCGCGGCAACCACGACTCGCCCGTGACCCAGCGCTATCTCCAGCGCCTGAAGAACGTCCACGTCCTCGACGAGGGCCGCGCGGTGACGGTGGGCGGTCTGCGGGTGGCGGGCACCGGCGATCCCCAGTTCACCCCTGACCGCTCGACGGTCCCCGCGGGCGATCCCGCCGAGCGCATGGCCGGCATCCGGCTCGCCTCGGCCCTGCGCGACCAGAGCGCGGCCGGCACCCCGGTCGACATCGCGGTCGCCCACAACCCCGTCGCCGCACGCGAGACCGACGGCGAGGTGCCGCTGGTCCTGGCGGGCCACGTCCACCGGCGGGACACCGAGATCCTCCCGCTCGGCACCCGTCTCAAGATCGAGGGCTCCACGGGCGGCGGCGGCCTCCGGGCGGTCGAGCGCGAGGAGCCGGAGAAGGTCCGCACCTCCGTGCTCTACCTCGACCGCGACACACGGACCCTCCAGGCCTGGGACGAGATCACCCTCGGCGGACTGGGCCTCACGACGGCCGAGGTCAGCCGCCACCTGGCCAAGGCGCCTCCGCCGCAGGGCCCGGACGCACCCCGGACACCGCCCCCGACGGGTCTGCCCTCCCCTGCCTCGTAAACCGTTTTGGCGATAGGTCCCCGCATCCCATATGCTTCTCACGTCCCCGACGCGCTGCTAAGCGCCCAGGTGGGCCCTTAGCCCTCATCGTCTAGTGGCCCAGGACGCCGCCCTTTCAAGGCGGTAGCACGGGTTCGAATCCCGTTGGGGGCACGCATCACCGTGTGCGAGACTTGCTCTCGCACAATGCATCACCTCTGGTCCTGTGGAGCAGTTTGGAGTGCTCGCCACCCTGTCAAGGTGGAGGCCGCGGGTTCAAATCCCGTCAGGACCGCTGCGACTCATCGAGTCGCATGGCTGGGTAGCTCAGTTGGTACGAGCGTCCGCCTGAAAAGCGGAAGGTCGCCGGTTCGACCCCGGCCCCAGCCACCGCAGCCCTACCAGGGCAGAAACCCCCGCCGAGATCATCGGCGGGGGTTTTGTATTGGCGTCCTGACGGCAGTACGACGGCAGTGCCGCTCACTGGAACAGCTTGCTGAGCTGGGTCAATGCCTTCCTCTTCTCGTCCGTGGAGGCGTGGGCGTAGACGCCCAGGGTGACCTGAAGATCGCTGTGCCCGGCGATCTCGCGCACGATGTGCGGGGCGACTCCGAGGTCGAGCAGCAGCGAGACGAACGAGTGACGTAGATCATGGAAGCGGTAGCCGTCGAGCCCTGCCCGCCTCCGGGTGGCGTACCAGTGCCGGTTGAGATTCCTCGGATCCACCGGCGAGCCGACGACGGTCGTGAAGACGTGCCCCGAGTCAAGCCACTCGTCACCGCAGGCGCCGCGCTCCTCCTCCTGCTGTTGTCGCCGGAGGCACAGCGCGTCCACTGCGAAGGCCGGCAGGGGGATCGTGCGGAGCGAGTACCGCGTCTTGGGTGCGGCGGAGACCAGTTCCCCGTTGATCCGCTGGAGTGAGCGCCGGACCGTGAGCTCTCCTTTGTCGAGATCCACCGCATCCCACTGAAGACCGAGGAGCTCCCCCTTGCGGAGTCCGAGGGTGAGGGCCAACAGGTACAGCGCGTAGAGCCGCTCGTTCCGCAGAATCACCAGGAGCTCACGGGCCTGCACGGGGTCGAGCCCCTTGCCGCGGGCGTAGTTCGGTCCCTCCACCTGGACGAGCTTGGCGACGTTGCGCGAGACCAGCTCTTCGCGCACGGCGTTCTGAAGGGCGTTGCGAAGCACGGCGTGCACGAGCTGCACCATGCGGACGGAGAGACGACGATCGCAGCACTTGCCGCGGGAACAGCACTGGACCTCTTCGGCGCGCCGGGCGTCGAGCTTCCGTGCGCAGCAGAGACAAACCTGACGCAGGCGACCAAGCAGGGCAAGCACGTCCTTGGGGGCAAGCCGTTCCAGCCGCTTGTTCCCGATCAGCGGTATCAGGTACAGCCGGACAGCCGACTCATAGGCAAGCACGGTCTTGGGCCGTCTGCGCGGGGTCACAACGTGCTCGATCCAGTACCTCAGGTACTCCCCGACCGTCCACGACTTGTCGGCCACCGGAATGCCTCGGTTGGCCTGCTCCAGCATCCTGACCAGCTTGGCGTACGCCTCAGCGCGAGTGCGGCCGTACTGGCGCTTGCGCTTGAGCGTCCCAGCCGAGGTAGGCACGTAGGCCGCAGCCTCCCACCGGCCGTCTTTGCGCAGGGTGACAGTGCCCTCACCGTTCAGGCGGGTACGGCGGCCCATGCTTCCTCCCTTCCAAGGTCATCAAGCTCGGCGCGGAGTTCCCGGCCCAGTTCGCGGTTCTGCTGGATCTCGTTGGCGATGGTCTGGGCGAGCCAGGATTCGCCGGGGCTGTGGCCGTGTCCGGCGTAGGTCCAGTGGGCGAGTGTCAGGGTGGAGCCCTCCTCGGTATCGGGGTCGATGTCGGGCAGCCCGCGAGCCTGGCGTTCCTGGCGGGCGCGGTAGTCGGCGCGGACCTGGCGGAGCGCGCCGAGGGTGGTGGAGTAGCGGCGGGACTTGGAGGAGAAGTGGCCGCGGAAGCCGAGCATGTGAGACCAGCGCGCCAGCAGCCGGTCGGGATAGTCGGGGTTGAGGTCCCAGCAGGCTTGGATGAGGCGGCGGGTGTGGTCGGGCAGCTCGAGGCGGTCCAGCTCGCGCAGCTCCCCGATCCGCCGATCCACGGTGCCGGTCGTTTCGGCGGCCTTGGTGGCGTACTTGGCGACATAGGCGGCCACGGCCTGTTCGGTCAGTTCCTCGTGCCCGAGGGCGCCGATGGGCTGGACGTCGACCTGGGTGCCCCAGCGCAGTTCGCGTTCCGGGTGGGTGCCGGCGGGCGGGACCAGGACCCGGACGCGGGCGGCAGCAGCGCGGATCGCGTCGTCCAACAGGGGGACGGTGGCCCAGGTCGGGGGTTCGGTGTCGGGGCCGTCCGGACCGTCGAGCCGCACGACAGCGTGGAAGTGCACGGCCCCGCGCTTTTGGAATTCGGCGACCTTGCCGAAGGAGACCCGGCAGGCGTCCGCCAGGGCGCGTTGGGAGAATCCGGCGCGGGCGGCGATCTCCCGGCGCAGGTAGATCGTGAACCGCTGCCACAACTGCCCGGCGTGGTTGTTCCACAGCACCGCCCCCGCGTAGTCGTACCGGGCCGGGTCCAGCGCCGTGCCCAAGACTGGGTCGTCGTCCTGGTGGAGGGTGCCGCAGCGGCAGCGCCCGGCGGTGGGCCGGTTGTGGACCGGGCCGAAGGAGGGGGCGGTGAGGGTGGCGAACACCCGCGGGTGGTCGCGGACGGTGGTGGGGACGTCCTTGCGTTCGTCGCCGGTGATCCCGGCCCGGATCAGGTGGTAGGTGTCCCCCGCATACGTCCACGCGCAGGAAGGGCAGCGGGATGCGCGGCGGTTGCCGCAGGCCACCCGTAACCGGCCGCCCGGCTCCGCCTGCGTCGAATAGGCGTACAGGGTCTCGGCCGTCGTGCGGTCCTTGGTGATCGTCCAGCCCTGCAAGTGGATCGGGTCCGAGCAGCCACCGGTACGCCGGACCTGCTCACGCCACCGCTCGAAACCCGGTTGGTTGGCGACGCGGAGCAGATCGACCAGGGTCAGCGGGTCCACCCCCACAGCGGCCGCGGTGCCGGCCACAGCCGCCGGGGCGACGGGAAGCATCGTCACCAGGACACCCCCGTCCCCCGACAGGCCACGCAGTCCGCGCCCGGCATCAGCTCACCCGCAGCGACCTCGACCCAGACGAAACCCCAGCCGAAGCACCCACCACACACGGCCGCAGAGGAGGCCGGGACGTCGGTGGCCGGGACCAGGACCGTCACTACGGTGTCGGCGGCGTTCACGCGGCCACCCCCTTGAGTTGGGCGGCGAGCCTGTCCACCAGCGTTTCCAGCGAGGCGACCCGATCGGCGAGCGCGGCCGTGCCGGTAGCACGGGTGAAGCCCAGGTCATCCGGGGTGGCTCGCAGGACTGCACAGAGCAGCACCTGACACGAGGGGCCCGGATGCACCGCGCCGTTCTCCCAGCGCGACATCTGCACCTTCAGTGAGGACTCCGCAGCGATCTCCCAGCCCCAGTGCCCGGCCAGGAGTACCAGGGCCCGGACGACCTTGTGCTGAGACCAGCCCCGCGCCAGCCGTGCACGGCCCAGGGGAGTGTCCGGAGCCCGCAGCGGCACCCGAGCAGGCTGCACAGGGGCGACAGGCGTATCCGTGAGCGGAACGATGGATGCGCTCACGCGGCCACCGCCTCAACCGAGGCGGACACGGGCTTGCCGGTCTCCCAGACGAACGGCACGGCCACCGGGCAGCGTTCGCGGTCCTCGGTGTCGTGGACCAGGACGCCGAGGCCGTCCACCTTCATCCAGCCCCAGCTGGGGGCGGAACCGCACGCCTGACAGAGCACGGGCTGGTAGACCACACCCTCATCCGTCCGGGACAACGGCGCGGATAGCGGTGCCGGCTGCGAGACGTAGAGCGTCACGGGCATGATGGGACCTCCCCTAGTGGGAAGCCCCGGACGGTGTCGTGATCTTGGCAGAGAGCACACCGCCCGGGGCGATCTTGTGTAGTGGAGCGATAACCCGAAGCTACTCGCAGGAAATCTGCGAGTCAACAGAAGAACTGCGAGTAGCAGTGAATCTCTGATTCTGCGATGCTGATAGGCAACGTCAGAGGAGGAAAGATGAGCAACTTCGGGCTTCTTGTTCGCTTTACGCTCAGGGACGGCGCGGCAGCCGACTTCGACACCCTGGTGCGCAAGACCACCGCAGCGATCGAGGCGAAGGAGCCCGGCACGCTCGTCTACGCCTGCCACACCGTCGAGGGAGCCCCCAACGAGCGGATCTTCTTCGAGCTCTACCGGGACCACGCGGCGTTCGAGGAGCACGAGCGCCAGGAGCACACCCGTCACTTCCTGGCCGAGCGGAACAAGTACGTGACGAAGACCGAGGTCGATCGCATGACGCCGTTCGCGGGCAAGTACCCCACCGAGGCCAACGGTGGCTGACACAGATCCCCGAGCGACCGGGCAACGGATCAAGGAACTACGCCGCAGTGCGGGCATGTCGCAGAGCGATCTCGCCACGGCGATGGATCGTTCAGAGAGCTGGGTTTCCCAGGTCGAGCGCGGCGTACAGCCCGTCGAGCGACTGTCCGTTCTTCAGGCCCTGGCCGACGCGCTGGGCGTGTCCGTGCGCGACGTTCGGCCAGACGCGGGGACCCCAGAGCAGGAGCCCGAACAGGCACAGCAGCCCGTCAGCAATGACCTTGACGCTCTGCGAGTTGCGCTGACCGGTCACCCTGCTCTCGGCAGCCTCTTCGACGGGCCGCAGGAAGGCACGACCGCGACGCCGGACGAGCTGCGACCCCAGGTCGACGCAGTATGGGATCTGGCCCACGCGTCGAAGTACGCGGCTCTCAGCAACCGGCTCTCCGAACTACTGCCGAGCATCGAGGCAGCCGTACGTCACGCGCCGGCGGGCGACCGCCAGGAGCTCCACACGCTGAGGGCGCGTGCTTACCAGGTCGCAGCGGCCGCCTTCGTTCGCCAGGACGAGGCGGATGCGGCATGGGTCGCGGCCGATCGGGCCCTTCAAGCGGCCGAACTCGCGGGGCAGCCGCTGGAGGTCGTCGCGAGCCTCTTTCGCATGGCGCACGCGTTCATCAGGCAGCAGCGCACCGAGCAAGCCGAGCACGCCGCCACCTCAGCCGTGAAGGTGCTGGGCCCTCGCGCCGAGGCACCCGACTGCCCCCCTGAAGAGTTGTCGCTCCTCGGCGCGATGAACCTGGTCCTTGCGGTCATCAACGCAAGGGAGGGGCACCGCGCAGCGACGCATCACCACATCGAGCAAGCCCGCACGATCGCGTCCCGACTCGGCGAGGACCGCAACGACTTCGACACCGAGTTCGGACCGACCAACGTCGAGCTGCACGCCGTTGCCACCGCCGTGGATCTCGGGGACGCAGGACACGCGCTCGATGTCGCCGAGAACGTCGACCCCCGCGGACTCTCCTCGGAGCGTCAGGCCCGTTTCCTGCTTGATGTGGCGCGGGCACACGCGCAGCGGCGACACGTCGGCGAGGCCGTAGCCGCATTGCTCGAGGCCGAGAAGCTGGCACCCGAACAGATCCACTCGCACCACTTCTCCCGTGAAGTCGTCCGCGATCTCGTGCAGCTCTCAGGGCGCCGAGTCCCTCAGCCCTTGACGGAGCTCGCCGAACGCATGGCCATCGGATAGCCGATCCGGATCTGTTACAGGTTTCTCTACCTCGATCAAGTGCTCGCTTCGCTCGCCGATGATCCCGGCCTCCTGGAACTGCAAGCAGTCTGATGCAGAGATCAGAGGTGCCGCGCACAGCGCGGCGGCGCCGGCCGGACGCCGCCGCCCGGCTCCCTCCATGTCTCCGCCACCGGGACCGCGCGCCATCGCCCGCCCGCGCCCACAAAGGGGGCGAAAGACCAGGCCGGGGCAGGGGGAGTGCGACACCACAGGTGAGAACAAATCCGTGGCTGGGACGGTCGGCTCCACGGCTTTACGCAGCCACCATGGGGCGAGCCTCGAAGATCGGGGCCCACATCGGGCTATTGCGGGCAGGTCCACAGACTGCCCGATTCGCGACCAGCGTACGGGCCCCGATCTCTCGCCCCATGGCAGCTCCAGCCCAAAGCCGCTCCACCGACCTCGCGATACCGTGCCTCCGTGGATGCCAACACTGGTCAGAACCCGCCCGAGCGCACCCTCACCTACGCCGAAGACCTCACGCCCGAGGACGTCCGCGCCCTGGAGGCTTTCCTCTACGTACAGCTGGAGCGGGTATGCGACGGGGTTGGCGAGACTGGCGAGACTTCGTTCGCGATGCGGTCCCTGCTTCGCCTGATCAGTGACTCAGCCGGGTTCCTGCGCACACTGATCGCGGCGGAGCGGCCCAACACGTGGCAGCGGGCAGCGATCGTGCGCGAGTGGCAGCGGCTACGCAGTACGGCCCACGAGTTCAACCACTGCGACGGTTACGACCACGGCCGCTGGTGGCACCAGGTGCGGCACTTCGACGCTCGCGACCAGGCCGCCGAACAGAACCGGATCCACCAAGCTCGCTGACGGCAGTCTGACGGCAACGGCAACGGACGCCACGGTACGCAGCGGTATGTCACGGGCTGTCGACGTTGGCCGTTGTCGGGGCGAAGACCGATCCACTCCGCACGATCAACTCGCCTGAAAAGCGGAAGGTCGCCGGTTCGACCCCGGCCCCAGCCACCGCAGCCCTAGCAGGGCAGAAGCCCCCGCCGAGACGATCGGCGGGGGCTTTCCTCATGTCGGCCCCGCCGACCGGTACGCCGACGGGTCGGATCGGTCCCTCCTGCCTCACGCCTCTCGTGGGACCGACCGACGCCGTCCCGCGGCACCCCTCGGCAGCCGCGCAGCCCCCGCCCCGTGCCCGGAACAGCACGGGAACGGGGGCAGGGCGGGGGAGGGGCATGGGCGGTGACGGGAGCGCCGTGTCGCCCGGGCGGGACACCGTCAGACCCGGTCCCGCCCCCGCAGCCCCCGTACCGCGAGGACGATCGCCGCGGCCGCCACGACCAGGGCGAGCAGTACCCAGTCGGGGACCGCGCGCCCCGCGGAGGAGGCCCACTGTTCCACGGCGAAGGAGTCGTCGACCGACAGCAGCCCCGGCAGGGCCGTCGTTCCGTCGAAGACGAGGAAGACGGTGCCGAGGACGATGAAGAACAGCCCGGACAGGGCCGAGGTGGAGTGCAGCTCGAAACGGCCGGCGATGCGCAGGGGGCGGCCGCGCAGCCATCGTCGTCGGGACAGGTCGTAGCGCTCCCAGAGCAGGGCCAGGACGAACAGCGGCACCGCCATGCCCAGGGCGTAGACGGCGAGGAGGAGCCCCCCGTACGCGGGGCTCCCGCTCAGGGCCGCCACGGTGAGGACGCTGCCGAGGATCGGGCCCGCGCAGAAGCCCGCGAGCCCGTAGACCGCACCGAGGGCGTAGACCGAGAGCGCGGTCGTGGGGCGGATCCTCCCGCCTGCCTCGGCGAGGCGCCGCGAGGTGAAACCGAGGCCCGCCAGCTGGGCCACCCCGAGCACGATGATCAGCCAGCCGCCCACCGCGACCAGCAGGTCACGGTGGCCGTAGAAGAGGCGTCCGGCGAACGAACCCGCGGCACCCAGCGGGACCAGGGTCGTCGCCAGGCCCGCGTAGAAGACGCAGGTACGCGCGATGAGCCGGGACGTGGTGTCGATCGAGTACGCGAAGAAGGCCGGCAGCAGCAGGGCGCTGCAGGGGCTGAGCAGGGCGAGCAGGCCGCCCAGGAAGGCGGCCAGGTATCCGATGTCGCTCACTCGCCGCCCGCCGTCCCCGGCATCGGGGTTCCGGGAGCGGTCGCACCCGGAGCCCGGGTGCCCGGAGCGGTGGTGCCCGGAGCCGTCGCGCCGGGAGCCGGGGTCGTCGGCGCCGACCTCGGTCCCGCCGGCTCCGTGGTCACGGCCTTCCGCGCCGCCTCGATCGCGTCGACGAAGGTCCCCGCCGGCTGGGCGCCCGCGATCGGACGGCCGTTGACCACGAACGACGGTGTGGACGTGGCGCCCAGCCCGTACCCCTCCTCCTGGTCCCTCGCCACGGCCTGACGTGCCTCCTCGCTGTCCGCATCGCGGGTGAAACGCGCAAGGTCCTTCACCTCGGCCTCGGCGGCGAGTTCCCTGAGCTGCTGCTCGCCGAAGCCCCTCTCCTTGGCGCCGTCGGCGTACGCGGCCTTGTGGAACTGCCAGAACCGGCCCTGCCGCCCCGCGGCCCAGGCGGCCCGGGCCGCGGCCTCCGACTCCTCGCCGAAGATCGGGAAGTTGCGCCATTCGATGCGCAGGACGCCCTTCTCCACGTATTTCCGGACCAGTTCCGGCTCGGTGTCGCGGGCGAACTTGCCGCAGTAACCGCACTTGAAGTCGGCGTACTCGACCATCACCACGGGCGCGTCGGCGCGACCCAGCGCCAGCGGGTCGGCGGCGTCGCGCCGGGCGAGCTTCTCCAGTTCCGGGTACACGCCGGCGTCGGGCTCGGCGGAGACGTCCGCGACGGAACGCCCACCGGTCGGGGAGTCGTCGGGCTTGGTGGCCGTGTACGAGACGAAGCCCAGCAGCACCGCGGCGGCGGCGACGGCGGCGCCGTACGCGTACGGCTTGAACGAGCGGGCTGGGCGGGTGCCGTTGTGGGCAGGGGTGCGGGAAGGGGGCATGGCGGTGTTCACTCTCCGGGTGGCGCAGGGTTACGGGCAGGGCGGGGCGGTACCGCGGCCTATACGCGCAGGACGGAGAGGTCTATCGGGCCGGGTGTCGCGAGCGCGGGCGGGGCGCGCTCAGGCGCGAGATCCGGTACGGCACCGGCGGCCGCCGGGCAGCCGGACCCGCCATGGGCGGTGGTCGGCAGGGCCGGCAGGAGTTCGTGCGCGGCGGACCCGCGCGGCGGCGTGGCGGGGTTCAGCCCGCCGTCACCGGAGCCTTCGCCGCAGCCGGGGGCCCGGTGCTCGCCGCCTGCCGTGGCGGCGGGCGGAGGCACGGCGAACCGCGTCGCCACCGCACCGGGCCGTGCCACCGCGGCGGGCGGAGCCACCGCACCGGACGCAACCACAGCGACCCGGGGCGGGCCGGCCCCGGTCGCGTCGCCGATGTCCGCTGCCGCACTCGACCCCACGCAGAGAAGTGCCCCCGCCAGCACCGCCGTGAGGGCCGCCACGACCGCGAGGGCGCGGTGCCAACGGCTGCTGGGGCTGGGCATGGACGAGGGCTCCTGGAGTCGACGTGCCCGCAATCGTACGGGCCGGCCGCTCCCCGGGCCGGTACGCCCTGCCCCGCACCGGCCGTCCGGGACCCTCGCCCGACCCCGCGCGACCTCGTACGTGCGGTCGAGTCGGGCAGGGCGGCGGGGAACGCCGGACCTCAGCGACCCGGCCCCCGCCCACCCCACGCATCACCGCCGGCAGGCACCCGCCCGAGGGCACCGCCTCGCCCGGCCGGACCCGCCGCCGGCACCGGCCGCTCCCCGGGCCCGTCAACCGCGCCCAGCTACCAGCGCCGCGTTCCCGGACGCCGCCGCGGAACACGGCACCTGCCGCTCCCCGGTCACCGACGGCAGACGCCGCCCGCCCCCGCTCCCCAGCGGAACCGGTCACCGCAGCCGGCCGGTGATCCGGCGCCCGGAACACCGGAAATGGGTTCGCCAGTCCGCTCGCACGGGTGCGATCCTGGATCCCGTATGTCTACTTCCTTCGCCGATCTCCAGAAGCAGCTGGCCGAGATCTCGCTGCGCGACGCGCACCGGCTCGGGCGGCGCCTCGAGGGCACCCGCCGCATCCGCAAACCCGAGGCCCGGCAGGCCGTGCTCGACGAGATCGCGGCCGAGGCCGGCAGGGCCGGCGCGCGGACAGCCGCGCGCGCCGCACGGGTGCCGGGGGTGACGTATCCCGAACAGCTCCCGGTCAGCCAGAAGAAGGACGAGATCCTCGAGGCGATACGGGACCACCAGGTCGTGATCGTCGCGGGGGAGACCGGATCCGGCAAGACGACACAGATCCCCAAGATCTGTCTCGAGCTCGGCCGCGGCGTACGCGGCATGATCGGGCACACCCAGCCGCGCCGGATCGCCGCGCGGACGGTCGCCGAGCGTGTCGCCGAGGAGTTGCGCACCCCGCTCGGCGAGGCGGTGGGCTGGAAGGTCCGGTTCACCGACCAGGTGAACCAGGACGCGACCTTCGTCAAGCTCATGACGGACGGCATCCTGCTCGCGGAGATCCAGACGGACCGCGAGCTGCGCGCCTACGACACGATCATCATCGACGAGGCCCACGAGCGGTCGCTCAACATCGACTTCCTGCTCGGCTATCTGGCCCAGCTGCTACCGAAACGTCCCGACCTCAAGGTCGTGATCACCTCCGCGACCATCGATCCCGAGCGGTTCTCCAGGCACTTCGGGGACGCGCCGATCGTCGAGGTCTCCGGCCGGACCTACCCCGTCGAGGTCCGCTACCGCCCCCTCCTCGAGGAGGAGAGCGACGAGTCCGACCGCGACCAGATCACCGCGATCTGCGACGCGGTCGACGAACTCCAGAGGGAAGGGCCGGGCGACGTCCTGGTCTTCCTGTCCGGCGAGCGGGAGATCCGCGACACCGCGGACGCGCTGAACAGGAAGAACCTCCGCAACACCGAGGTCCTCCCCCTCTACGCCCGGCTGTCGCACGCCGAGCAGCACCGCGTCTTCCAGCCGCATTCGGGCCGCCGCATCGTCCTCGCGACGAACGTGGCGGAGACGTCCCTGACGGTGCCGGGCATCAAGTACGTCATCGACCCGGGCACCGCCCGCATCTCGCGCTACAGCCACCGCACCAAGGTCCAGCGCCTGCCCATCGAGGCGATCAGCCAGGCAAGCGCCAACCAGCGCAAGGGCCGCTGCGGCCGTACCTCGGACGGCATCTGCATCCGGCTCTACAGCGAGGACGACTTCCTGTCCCGGCCGGAGTTCACCGACGCCGAGATCCTCCGTACGAACCTGGCGTCCGTCATTCTCCAGATGACCGCGGCCGGCCTCGGCGACATCGAGCGCTTCCCCTTCATCGACCCGCCGGACCACCGCAACATCCGCGACGGCGTGCAGCTCCTCCAGGAGCTGGGTGCGCTCGAACCGGCGCAGAAGTCCCCCCAGGAGGGGAGGAAGGCGCAGCGGCTCACTCCGATGGGCCGCAAGCTCGCCCAGCTGCCCGTCGACCCGCGCCTCGCCCGGATGGTGATCGAGGCCGAGAAGAACGGCTGCGTGCGCGAGGTCATGGTCATCGCGGCCGCGCTCTCCATCCAGGACCCGCGGGAGCGCCCCGCCGACAAGCAGGCCCAGGCCGACCAGCAGCACGCCCGCTTCAAGGACGAGACGAGCGACTTCCTCGCCTTCCTCAACCTCTGGCGCTATGTCCGCGAGCAGCAGAAGGAACGCGGCTCGTCCAGCTTCCGCCGGATGTGCAAGCAGGAGTACCTGAACTACCTGCGCATCCGCGAGTGGCAGGACATCTACGCACAGCTGCGCACGGTGGCCAAGCAGATGGGGCTCAGCTTCGAGGAGCCCGCGGCCGAGGCCGGCGCGCCTGACCAGTCCGTGCACGTCTCGCTCCTCGCCGGCCTCCTGTCCCACGTCGGGATGAAGGACGTGAAGGACGGCGCGAAGAACGAGTACCTGGGCGCCCGGAACGCCAAGTTCGCCGTCTTCCCCGGCTCGGCGCTGTTCAAAAAACCGCCGCGCTTCGTGATGTCAGCCGAGCTGGTCGAGACGTCCCGGCTGTGGGCGCGGGTCAACGCGAAGATCGAGCCCGAGTGGATCGAGCCGCTCGCCGAGCACCTGGTGAAGCGCACCTACAGCGAGCCGCACTGGGAGAAGGACCAGGCGGCGGTGATGGCGTACGAGAAGGTCACGCTGTACGGCGTGCCGATCGTCGCCCAGCGCAAGGTGAACTACGGGCGCATCGACCCCGGGGTCAGCCGTGACCTCTTCATCCGGAACGCCCTGGTCGAGGGCGACTGGCGGACCCACCACAAGTTCTTCGCGGACAACCGCAGGCTGCTCACCGAGGTGGAGGAGCTGGAGCACCGGGCCCGTCGCCGCGACATCCTCGTCGACGACGAGACCCTGTTCGACTTCTACGACCAGCGGGTGCCGGAGCACGTGGTGTCCGGGGCCCACTTCGACTCGTGGTGGAAGCACAAGCGCCGTGAGCAGCCCGAGCTGCTCGACTTCGAGCGCGAGATGCTCATCAACGAGAAGGCCGGGGCGGTCACCAAGGACGACTATCCGGACTCGTGGCGGCAGGGGCGGCTGAAGTTCCGCGTCACCTACCAGTTCGAGCCGGGGGCGGACGCCGACGGCGTGACCGTGCACATCCCGCTCCAGGTGCTCAACCAGGTCACGGACGAGGGCTTCGACTGGCAGATCCCGGGTCTGCGCCACGAGGTCGTGACGGAACTGATCCGCTCCCTGCCGAAGCCGATCCGCCGGAACTACGTGCCGGCGCCGGACTTCGCGAAGGCATTCCTGGAGAGGGCGGTCCCGCTGCAGGAGCCGCTGCCGGTCACGCTGGCGCGGGAGCTCCAGAGCATGGTCGGGGTGCCGGTCTCGGCGGACGACTTCGACCTGGCCAGGGTCCCGGACCATCTGAAGGTCACCTTCCGGATCGTCGACGAGCGGCGCCGCAAACTGGCCGAGGACAAGGACCTGGAGGCGCTGCGCCTGCGGCTGAGGCCGAAGGCGCGCAAGGCGCTGTCGGAGGCCGCCGCGGCCACGGCGGGGCGGTCCGGCGGCGACGCCGTCGAGCGCACGGGGCTGAAGTCCTGGACGATCGGCACCCTGACGCGCGTCTTCGAGACCCGCCGTGCGGGCCAGCCCGTCAAGGCCTACCCGGCGCTGGTCGACGACGGCGATTCGGTCTCGGTACGCCTCTTCGACACCGAGGCCGAGCAGGCGGAGGCGATGTGGCGGGGCACCCGTCGGCTGATCATGCTGAACATCCCGGTGAACCCCGCGAAGTTCGCCTCCGACCGGATGTCCAACCAGCAGAAGCTGGCCCTGTCCGCCAACCCGCACGGCTCGGTCCAGGCGCTCTTCGACGACTGCGCGACGGCCGCCGCGGACAAGCTGATCGCGGACCACGGCGGTCCGGCCTGGGACGAGGAATCGTTCCGGAAGCTCTATGACAAGGTCCGCGCCGACCTCGTGGACGCGACCGTGCGGACCGTCGACCGGGTGGGGCAGATCCTGGCCGCCTGGCAGGCCTGTGAGCGCCGTCTCAAGGGCACCACCAGCCCGGCGCTCGCCGGCAACGTCAAGGACGTGCGCGAGCAGCTGGCGTGGCTCGTCCCGGCGGGCTTCGTGACGCGGACGGGCCTGCGCCGGCTGCCCGACCTGATGCGCTATCTGATCGCGGTGGACCGCCGGCTGCAGCAGATGCCGACCTCCGTCCAGCGCGACACGACGCGCATGGAAAAGGTCCACGAGATGCAGGACGAGTACGCCTGGCTCCTGGAGCAGCTGCCCAAGGGCCGGCCGGTGCCGCCGGAGGTGCGGGACATCCGCTGGATGATCGAGGAGCTGCGGGTGAGCTACTTCGCTCACGCGCTGGGCACCGCCTACCCCGTCTCCGACAAGCGCATCGTCAAGGCGATCGACGCGGCGGCACCGTGACGCGGCCGTTGCCTTGAGTGAGTTCGACCGGACCCTCTGACCTGCTGTACAGTCTCTCTCGCAGCCAACGAGCGATCGGCTGCGAAACCTGGTCCTGTGGAGCAGTTTGGAGTGCTCGCCACCCTGTCAAGGTGGAGGCCGCGGGTTCAAATCCCGTCAGGACCGCAGTGAACGGAAGGCCCGCACCAAGTGGTGCGGGCCTTCCGGCGTATTGACGGGGACTTGCGCCGCCGGTACCCAGTCAGGACAGGGGTTGCGGGGCCCCCGATCCGCGGAGGTGGCGCGATGGCGGCATCCACAGCGAGACACGAGACCAGGGCGCTGCTGCGCGCCCATCTGGCGGCCGCCTCCGGCTATCGGCACCTCACTCGGCGGTGTCCGGTCTGTCATCGGCTGCTGCGCCTCGCCATGGACCCGTCGGAGGCCGTGCCGGAGGAGCCCGTTCCGCCGCCCTCCGCGCTTCTGGGGGGCCGTCAGCCGGCCGTACCCGCCCCGGCCGTGGAGCGCCCGGAAACCCCGCGGAACACCGCGCGCGCGGCGGACCCGACGGCCCAGGCGGAAACAGCCGGCACGGCGGGCGCCGGGCTCCGCCCCGGAGCCGAAGCCGCACCCGGCTCCGACCCCGGCTTGGGCTCCGGCTCCGGCTCCGGCTCCGGCTCCGGGGACGAAGGTCCCACCCGTGCATGACCGATGGCACCTTCCCCCGCCGTGGACGGGCGGCAGGCTCACGGGGGAGGACAGGCCACCCGCGGCAAGACCTGCGGCATGTGACGGGAGTCACCGAACGAGTTTGTGGAGCGGGCGACTTTACACCCTCCCTACAGGCGAAAAATCAAATACGTGCAATTGCACCCCTGTCTGAGCAGCCCCGCACGTCTCCCCAGGGGCCCCCTGGGCCCCCTACGGGACACGCGCCGCACGTGCATCCATCCCTGCCCCCACCGAACCGCCCGTACGCGGCCCGAACGCCCCGGCACACAAAAAAGATCGCGCTGGACCCGGCGGAGTCCAGCGCGATCGACGACGAAACCTGTTGGGGCAGGCGCCCGCCGTGTCGAGCTCTGTGCAGGGCTACCGGATTGGGGGTCCGGAGATGCCCTTGATCGGGGTGTCAGGCCTCGCTGCGCTGCTGCGGAATACCCGCCAGCAGTGCGCGGACCTCTGCCTCGCGGTACCGGCGATGTCCACCGAGAGTACGGATGGACGTGAGCTTGCCTGCCTTGGCCCAGCGCGTGACCGTCTTCGGGTCCACGCGGAACATCGTGGCAACCTCAGCCGGGGTCAGCAGCGGCTCGGCATCAGGGGTGCGAGCGGTCATGAGCGGCCTCCTCGGGAGAACCGAACCTTCTCGGTTCTTTCCTCTAAATTCTGCACCTTGACCCGCGTTGCCCGAAATGGCGGACGCGGGCCGAGTCGGTTATAGGACGAACGGCTTGTCCTCGGCACTACAACTACACCATCTGTCCAGCCACGTCGGCCAAACCGATGGAATTGCCCTCTCAGGTGTTCATCAGCGGCGGAAGCCGATGGTTCATGCCATAACGGACAGTCACGTCACAGTGACGATCAGTCACAGAGCGATCAGGAGTCATCAGACCCCCCATAGAGTGCAATGCTGAGATTTCCGCCCTTAGGTAGGCGGAAGGAACCCTCCCCGGACTCCTTGTCCTATTTTGGCATGAGGGTGGGCGAGGGTTGCAAGGGACGACTTAGTGCTGTCCATCACGCTTGAACCAAAGGCCCGGATCGGGGCCTACGTCCCCTACATGCCCGGTTCGGTTCCGGGAAGGGTACGACATGTCCCGAGCGTCAGTTCGCGAACTGACGGTCCCGGACCGCCCGCCAGCGGTCCGTGAGCCGGCCGTAGGCCGCACCCGCGCCCTCGCCGTCGCCGTCCCGCAGCGCCGCGATGCCGGCGGCCACATCGGCGGCGGACCGGTCCTCGGCCAGCCGGTCCGGCGGCAGGGCGTGGACGAGCCCGCCGTAGTCGAGCTCCACCAGGGAGCGCGGGTGGAACTCCTCCAGCCACCGCCCCACGTCCACCAGCCCCTCCGTGAGCGGCCCCTCCTCGATCGTGTCCCGCAGGGTCTTCAGGCCCCGCGCCAGCCTGCGCCGGGCCTGGACCATCGGCGTGCGGTACCGCATCACCGGCGGCACTCCGGGGACCTCGCCCGGCTCGTACTCGCGCTCGTCGTCCGCGAACAGGACGAACCAGCGCACCGGCACCTGCCAGACGGCGCTCCTGATCCAGGGGCGGGCGTCCGGGTTGCGCATCCGCCACGCCTCGTAGTCGGCGGCGGCCTGACCGCGCACCACCGGCGGCAGCACCGCGTCGAGCACCGGGGGAGGGAAGAGCCCGGTCAGCTCCTCCAGGGCCAGCCAGCCGCGCAGCCTGGTCCGCCAGGGGCAGACACGGACGACGCCGTCGTCCTCGGTGACGAAGGCGTCGGGGCTCTCGTGCACCGGCACCGGCACCGGAGGGGTGGGCAGCAGGTCCGCCAGCGACCGCCGGAGCTCGTCCTGGGCGGTGGGGGTCCGCCCGGAGCGGGCATAACGGGACCAGTGGCTCCGCTCGGGCTCCGGGAACGCCGCCAGGGGCTCGTACACCCGCAGGTAGGACGCGTACGGGACGAGCACGGAAGTGGCGGCCGTCATGTCACAGATCCTTCCACGCACCTACTCCGGGAGAGGGTGATCCTCAGCACTGGGACCGATCTACCCAGCCGTAGGACTTACTCTCTTGCCCATCGGGTCCCTCCCCACCCGCAGGAGGGTCCTCAATCGCCGCTTCGTACTTGGGAGTCACCACCGTGACCGATGTGACCGACGGCGTCCTGCACACCCTGTTCCACTCGGACCAGGGCGGACATGAGCAAGTCGTGCTCTGCCAGGACCGCGCCAGTGGTTTGAAGGCCGTCATCGCCATCCACTCCACCGCCCTGGGCCCTGCCCTCGGCGGCACCCGCTTCTACCCGTACGCCTCCGAGGAAGCCGCCGTCGCCGACGCGCTGAACCTCTCCCGGGGAATGTCGTACAAGAACGCCATGGCCGGCCTCGACCACGGCGGCGGCAAGGCCGTGATCATCGGAGACCCGGAGCGGATCAAGTCCGAGGAGCTGCTGCTGGCGTACGGCCGGTTCGTCGCGTCCCTCGGCGGCCGTTACGTCACGGCCTGCGACGTCGGCACGTACGTGGCCGACATGGACGTCGTGGCCCGCGAGTGCCGCTGGACCACCGGCCGCTCCCCCGAGAACGGCGGCGCCGGCGACTCGTCCGTGCTCACCGCCTACGGCGTCTTCCAGGGCATGCGCGCCTCCGCCCAGCACGAGTGGGGCGACCCCACGCTGCGCGGCCGCAAGGTGGGCGTCGCCGGCGTCGGCAAGGTCGGCCACTACCTGGTCGAGCACCTGCTCGAGGACGGGGCCGAGGTCGTCGTCACCGATGTGCGCGAGGAGTCGGTGCGCCGGATCACGGACAAGTTCCCGCAGGTGCGGGTGGCCCGGGACACGGACGAGCTGATCCGCGCGGAGTCCATGGGGGGTCTGGACATCTACGCTCCCTGCGCCCTCGGTGGCGCGCTGAACGACGAGACGGTTCCCGCGCTGACCGCCCGGATCGTGTGCGGCGCCGCCAACAACCAGCTCGCGCACCCGGGCGTCGAGAAGGACCTCGCCGACCGCCGCATCCTCTACGCACCCGACTACGTCGTGAACGCGGGCGGGGTCATCCAGGTCGCCGACGAGCTGCACGGCTTCGACTTCGACCGGTGCAAGGCAAAGGCGTCGAGGATCTTCGACACCACGCTGGCAATATTCGCACGTGCGAATGAGGACGGCATTCCGCCGGCCGCGGCCGCGGACCGCATCGCGGAGCAGCGGATGGCGGAGGCGCGTCGCCGATAACACCCCGCGGGTGTTCCTCGCCGACCGGGGGAGACAAGACTCACGCCGGTCGGCGAGCCGCCCGCCGAGAAGAGGTTAAAATCGCGGTTGACCAGCGAGGACGGGGCGCCTCGCGGGTCCTGCGAGGTGGCACGTGATGCGGGCGGCGTACCGTATGGCCGCGGAAGCAGGTACCGTTGAAGCCCTACGGACCGGTCTCTCCACGGAGAGCCCGCTCCGAACCATGAACGCGTGTCAAGACTCTGGGGCCGTCGAGCCCCGTCACCGAGGGGGTCGAGCCATGGGGCGCGGCCGGGCCAAGGCCAAGCAGACGAAGGTCGCCCGCCAGCTGAAGTACAACAGCGGTGGGACGGATCTTTCACGTCTGGCCAGCGAGCTGGGCGCATCGACTTCGAGTCAACCGCCGAACGCGGAGCCGTTCGAGGACGACGAGGACGACGACCCGTACGCCCGCTACGCGGATATGTACAACGACGACGAGGACGACGACGAGGAGTCCGGTCCGTCGTCACAGCGTCGCGGTGCTTGACGCCTGCACCTGCATTCTTCAGACCCGGTCCGAGGCCCAGCCCCGGACCGGGTTCTGTGCTGTTCAGCTCGCGTAGTCTCCGACCATCCCGGCGCCGGTGGTGTGCTCCCCGCGCTCGGTGATCCCTCCGGCGACCCATGCGTCAACACCGCGGTCGGCGAGGGTCGTCAGGGCGACGTCGACCGACTCCTGCGGAACGACCGCCATCATCCCCACGCCCATGTTGAGGGTCTTCTCCAGCTCCGCGCGCTCCACCTGGCCGGCGCCGCCGACGAGGTCGAAGACCGCGCCCGGCGTCCACGTCGACCGGTCGACGACCGCGTGCAGCCCGTCCGGCACCACGCGCGCCAGGTTGGCGGCGAGCCCGCCGCCGGTGATGTGGCTGAAGGCGTGCACCTCGGTGGTCCGGGTCAGGGCCAGGCAGTCCAGCGAGTAGATCCTGGTGGGCTCGAGCAGCTCCTCGCCGAGGGTGCGGCCGAACTCGGGGATCTCCCGGTCGAGCGTCCAGCCCGCCCGGTCGAAGACCACGTGCCGCACGAGCGAGTACCCGTTCGAGTGAAGGCCCGAGGACGCCATCGCGATCACGGCGTCGCCCGTACGGATGCGATCGGCGCCCAGCAGCCGGTCGGCCTCCACGACGCCCGTACCGGCGCCGGCGACGTCGAAGTCGTCCGGGCCCAGCAGACCCGGGTGCTCGGCGGTCTCGCCGCCCACCAGGGCGCAGCCCGCGAGGACGCAGCCCTCGGCGATGCCCTTGACGATGGCGGCCACGCGCTCCGGGTGGACCTTGCCGACGCAGATGTAGTCGGTCATGAAGAGCGGCTCGGCGCCGCACACGACGATGTCGTCCATGACCATCGCGACGAGGTCGTGGCCGATCGAGTCGTACACGCCCATCTGGCGAGCGAGGTCGACCTTGGTGCCGACGCCGTCGGTCGCGGACGCGAGCAGCGGGCGCTCGTAGCGCTTGAGGGCGGAGGCGTCGAAGAGGCCGGCGAAGCCGCCGATGCCGCCGAGGACCTCGGGGCGGCGGGTCTTCTTCACCCACTCCTTCATCAGCTCGACGGCGCGGTCGCCCGCCTCGATGTCGACGCCCGCGGCAGCGTAGGAAGCACCTGTCTCAGACATTGCCTGGGATCTTTCGGTTGGAATGACGGAACCTGGTCACGGACGACGGAGCGCGTCGGCGGCGTCCGCGCCGCCCGCAAGCTCGGTCTCCAGCAGCTGCTTGCCGAGCAGCTCGGGGTCGGGCAGTTCCATCGGGTACTCGCCGTCGAAGCAGGCGCGGCACAGGTTCGGCTTGTCGATGGTCGTGGCCTCGATCATGCCGTCGATGGAGATGTAGGCGAGTGAGTCGGCGCCCAGCGAGGTGCCGATCTCGTCGATCGTCATGCCGTTGGCGATCAGCTCGGCACGGGTCGCGAAGTCGATGCCGAAGAAGCACGGCCACTTCACGGGCGGGGACGAGATCCGGACGTGCACCTCGGCGGCGCCGGCCTCGCGGAGCATCCTCACCAGCGCGCGCTGGGTGTTGCCGCGGACGATCGAGTCGTCGACCACCACGAGCCGCTTGCCCTTGATGACTTCCTTGAGCGGGTTCAGCTTGAGGCGGATGCCCAGCTGGCGGATCGTCTGGGAGGGCTGGATGAAGGTCCGGCCCACATAGGCGTTCTTGACCAGGCCCGAGCCGTAGGGGATGCCCGAAGCCTCCGCGTAGCCGATGGCCGCGGGGGTGCCGGACTCCGGCGTCGCTATGACGAGATCGGCCTCGACGGGCGCCTCCTTCGCCAGGCGGCGGCCCATCTCCACCCGGGAGAGGTAGACGTTGCGGCCCGCGATGTCGGTGTCGGGGCGGGCGAGGTAGACGTACTCGAAGACACAGCCCTTGGGCTTCGCTTCTGCGAAGCGGGATGTGCGGATGCCGTTCTCGTCGATGGCGATGAGTTCGCCCGGCTCGATCTCGCGGACGAAGCTCGCACCGCAGATGTCCAGGGCCGCGGACTCGGAGGCCACCACCCAGCCGCGCTCGAGCCGACCGAGGACCAGCGGGCGGATGCCCTGCGGGTCGCGCGCGGCGTACAGCGTGTCCTCGTCCATGAAGACCAGGGAGAAGGCGCCGCGGACGTCGGGGAGGACCTTGGCGGCCGCCTGCTCCACGGTGAGGGGCTTGCCGTCGTCGTCGGTCTGCCCCGCGAGCAGCGCGGTCACGAGGTCGGTGTCGTTGGTGGCGGCGACCTGGGTGGCTCGGCCGTCCTGGCGGGGCAGGTCGGCGACCATCTCGGCGAGCCGGGCCGTGTTCACCAGGTTGCCGTTGTGGCCGAGCGCGATGGAGCCGTGGGCGGTCGCCCGGAAGGTCGGCTGCGCGTTCTCCCACACGGAGGCACCCGTGGTCGAGTAGCGGGCGTGACCGACCGCGATATGACCCTGGAGGGAACCGAGTGAGGTCTCGTCGAAGACCTGGGACACGAGGCCCATGTCCTTGAAGACGAGGATCTGGGAGCCGTTGCTGACCGCGATGCCCGCGGATTCCTGGCCCCGGTGTTGGAGGGCGTAGAGCCCGAAGTACGTGAGCTTGGCGACCTCTTCACCCGGAGCCCAGACACCGAAGACGCCGCAAGCGTCCTGGGGGCCCTTCTCGCCGGGGAGCAGGTCGTGGTTGAGTCGTCCGTCACCACGTGGCACGGCACCGAGTGTAGGCGAGATCGACCACTGGTCCGAATTGGGGATGCGGCCCAGAACCGCCTTCTCGGGCTCGGAGGTTCACACAAAAGCCGCGTAATGAAGCCTTTGGGGGGTCCTACGGGCCGGTAGGGGCGGTGGGAGAGCGTGCCGCACATCACTCTCCGCACCGCCCCGGCAGGACCGGACCGGGGGCCGCCACCGTGCGGGGTCGGCCCCCCGGCCCGGTCTTCCCGTCCGCGTCACCCGGCCGTCGCCGCCACTCCCTTGCCGCTGTCCGCGGAGGTGAGGGTCAGGCTGCGGTGGTCCAGCTCGTACGACACCTTGCCCGTGAGGGCCTCGGCCACCGCCTTCTCGAGCATCCCGGCGGTGCCCGCGCAAAACTTGCGGGTGCTGGACAGCGGGCCGACGGTGAGCGTCGACCCGGACGCCCTCGCCTCGGCGCGGAAGTCGTTGCAGCCGAGGTTGCCGCTCAGCGAGCCGTCCTCGGCGATGACGAAGTGAGCCCTGCCCTCGGTGCCCGGCGGCAGCGAGGCGGCCGTCTCCCCCTCGAGCAGGGAGGTGACGGTCCACTTGGTGCCCGCGAGCGGGGCGGCGGGCTGCGCGCTCATCGTGATGGAGTCGCCCTCGGCGGTGGCCAGGGTCAGGTTCTTCCCCGCCACCTTCGCCTTCAGCTCACCGGAGAAGGCCGTGCGCAGGGCCTCCTCGAAGCCCGCGACGCCCTGCGGGCAGCCCATCTCCGTCATCTGCCCGCGCCCGACGGTAATGGTGTCACCCTTGATCGTCACATCGGCGCCGAAGCTGTTGCAGCCGTAGTTGCCCTCGGCACGGCCCTTCGCCCCGTCCTTGCCCGCTTCCCCGGTCGTGAACTCGACATGGGCTCCGGTCGGGGCCGCGATCCTCTTGCCGTCGACGGTCACGTGCTGGACGGTCCAGTGCACGCCGGTGACGGGGGCCACGGGCCGCACGGCGCCGCCCGCGTCGTCCCCCGCACCCTGGCCCGAGCCCTTCTCGGAACCGCAGGCCGTCAGCGTGATCGCGGCCGTCAGCGCGGCCACCGCGGGAACGATCAGTTGAGTACGCATGTCGTTCAGACGGGACGGGCGGGGCTGAGGTTCCCCGGGAGCGGTCAGGCCGTCACGGGAAGCAGCGCCGACAGGTCGGAACGCTCGCCGCTCGCGCTCACCCTCGCCGCCTCCCGCGCCGCCGCCCAGTCCTCGCGTCCCGTGGCGAGCCGGACCCAGGTCAGCGGATCGGTCTCGACGACGTTCGGGGGCGTGCCGCGGGTGTGCCGGGGCCCCTCGACGCACTGCACCACGGCGTACGGCGGGATCCTCAGCTCCACCGAGCCGCCGGGGGCCTTCACGGCGAGCGCGTCGGCGAGCACCCGCACACAGGCGGCGAGCGCCTGGCGTTCGTACGGGAGGTCGAGGCCGGTGGCATCGGCCAGGTCGTCGGTGTGGACGACGAGTTCCACGGCGCGGGTGACGAGGTGGTCGGACAGGCGCATGGCACCGGCCCCGGTCCGGACGAGCCGCTCGCCGGAGACGCCCAGCAGCGCGGATTCGACCTCCCCCGCCGTCCACCCGTAGAGGGCCGGGAGATCCTCGGAGGCCGCCACCGCCGCGCCTGTGCCCCCGTCGACGGCGCCGGCACACTCGGCGGTCGAGAAGGGCCGGTCCAGGAGCGTCACATCGGCCTTCGCCGGCTCCGGGTGGTCGAGAGCCCTGGCGACGGCGCCGAACGTCAGCGCGATGTGCGCCGCCAGTTCGCGGACGGTCCAGTCCCCGAGCCGGGTCGGCAGCGCCAGCTGCCCGGCCGTCAGACCCCCCACGGCCTCGCGGACATGACCGAACTGCGCGAGGACGGCGGTGCGGATCCTGGCGGGGTCGTAGCTGCGGGCGCGCTTCCTGGCCGGTGGCATGGGGCCGAGACTAACCGGCCCCTCGGACACCGACCGTGCCGAGGCCGCTGCCTGGCGACCGGCCCGTGCCCGGCGGACGATGAAGGGGGGCCGTAACGGCGAGGAAGGAGTGTGGCGGACATGTCCGAACACCCGCACACCGCCCTGGTCCGCCGGGGCTACGAGGCGTTCGGCAGGGGTGACATGGAGACCCTTCGTTCCCTGCTGACGGCGGACTGCGTGCACCACGTCCCCGGCGGCAGCCGGATCTCGGGGCACTACAAGGGCCAGGACAACATCCTGGATCTGTACCAGGAACTCGGTGAGCTCACCGGCGGCACCCTGCGGGTCGAGCTCAGGGGCGCCTACCCCGACGGCCGCGGGCATGTGATGGCCGTCCACACGTACTACGCCGACCGTGGCGACCGCGGGATCGAGATGCCCGGCGGGCTCTGGTTCACGATCGTCGGCGGCAAGATCTCCGACATCGACGAGTGCGTTCAGGACATCGACGAGGCGGACGCGTTCTGGGGCGCCGACTGAGAGGCCGACGTCCACGGCTCGCGCGCACGCGGGCCCTGTCCCCAGGTGCACGGGACGCGGCCCGGCGAGTTCGGGCGGCGGGCGCCTGGCAGCGGACGGCGAACGCCGGACAGCAGACAGCTCACGGCGACGCTCACGCACGCGGGCGCAGCCGCACCGGACGCCCCGGGCCGCGAAGGTGTCGGCGAGGTCCGACCGGTGGTCGTCCAGCGGCTCCTCGGTGAGCGCCTCGACCCACCGCGACGCGATTCGTGCCCGCACACGACGGAGCCCCCGCCCGGACCATGCCCGGGTGGGGACTCCGTCGTGTCGGTGGCTCAGGCGAACAGCGCCGGCACGGTCTCCTCGTGCGCGGTGCGCAGCTCGCTCAGCGGGACGGTGAACTCGCCCTGCACCTCCAGCGCGTCCCCGTCGACCACGCCGATGCGGTCGGCCGGGAGCCCCCGCGCACCGCACATGTCGGTGAAGCGGAGCTCCTCGCTGCGCGGCACCGCGACGACGGCCCGGCCCGCGGACTCGGAGAAGAGGAACGTGAAGGCGTCGAGACCGTCCGGCACGACCAGCCGGGCGCCCCGCCCGCCGCGCAGGCAGGACTCGGTGACCGCCTGGATCAGACCGCCGTCGCTCAGGTCGTGCGCCGCGTCGATCATCCCGTCGCGGGAGCCCGAGATCAGGATCTCCGCGAGCAGCCGCTCCCGGTCCAGGTCGACCCTGGGCGGCAGACCGCCGAGGTGGTCGTGGACCACCTGGGACCAGGCCGACCCGCCGAACTCCTGGCGCGTGTCGCCCAGCAGGTAGAGCAGCTGGCCCTCCTCGGCGAACGCGATCGGTGTACGGCGCGTCACGTCGTCGATCACGCCGAGCACGGCCACGACCGGTGTCGGGTGGATCGCCGTCTCGCCCGTCTGGTTGTAGAGCGAGACGTTGCCGCCGGTCACCGGGGTGCCGAGCCGCTGGCAGCCGTCCGCCAGACCACGGGTGGCCTCGGCGAACTGCCACATGACGGCCGGGTCCTCGGGCGAACCGAAGTTCAGGCAGTCGGAGACGGCGAGCGGCCTGGCACCCGACGCGGCGACGTTGCGGTACGCCTCGGCCAGCGCGAGCTGCGCGCCCGTGTACGGGTCGAGCTTCGCGTAACGGCCGTTGCCGTCCGTGGCCACCGCCACACCGAGGTTGGTGTCCGGGTCGATACGGACCATGCCGGCGTCCTCGGGCTGGGCGAGCACGGTGTTGCCCTGGACGAAGCGGTCGTACTGGTCCGTGATCCAGGACTTGGCGGCCTGGTTCGGCGAAGCGACCAGCTTCAGGACCTGCTCGCGCAGCTCCTCGGACGAGGCCGGACGGGGCAGCTTGCCCGCGTCGTCCGCCTGGAGCGCGTCCTGCCACTCGGGACGGGCGTACGGGCGGTGGTAGGTCGGGCCCTCGTGCGCCACGGTGCCGGGCGGCACGTCGACGATCTGCTCGCCGTGCCAGAAGATCTCCAGCCGCTCGCCCTCCGTCACCTCACCGATGACGGTGGCGATGACGTCCCACTTCTCGCAGATCTCCATGAAGCGGTCGACGTGCCGTGGCTCGACGATCGCGCACATGCGCTCCTGCGACTCGCTCATGAGGATCTCCTCCGGCGAGAGGGTCGCGTCGCGCAGCGGCACGGTGTCGAGCTCGACGCGCATACCGCCGGAGCCCGCCGAGGCCAGCTCGGAGGTGGCACAGGAGAGACCGGCGCCACCGAGGTCCTGGATGCCGGCGACCAGCTTCTCCCGGAAGACCTCCAGGGTGCACTCGATGAGGAGCTTCTCCTGGAACGGGTCGCCGACCTGGACCGCGGGCCGCTTGGCGGGCTTCGTGTCGTCGAAGGTCTCGGAGGCGAGCACGGAGACGCCGCCGATGCCGTCCCCGCCGGTACGGGCGCCGTAAAGAATGACCTTGTTGCCCGCGCCGGACGCCTTGGCCAGGTGGATGTCCTCGTGCTTCATGACGCCCACGCACAGCGCGTTGACCAGCGGGTTGCCCTGGTAGCAGGAGTCGAAGACGACCTCGCCGCCGATGTTGGGCAGGCCCAGGCAGTTGCCGTAGCCGCCGACGCCCGCCACGACACCGGGCAGCACGCGCTTGGTGTCGGGGTGGTCCGCGGCACCGAAGCGCAGCGGGTCCATGACCGCGACGGGCCGCGCGCCCATCGCGAGGATGTCCCGGACGATGCCGCCGACGCCGGTGGCCGCACCCTGGTAGGGCTCGATGTAGCTGGGGTGGTTGTGCGACTCGACCTTGAAGGTGACCGCGTAGCCCTGGCCGACGTCGACGACGCCCGCGTTCTCGCCGATGCCGACGAGCAGCGCGTCGTTCTCGGGGGCCTTCTCGCCGAACTGCTTCAGATGGACCTTGCTGCTCTTGTACGAGCAGTGCTCGGACCACATGACGGAGTACATGGCGAGCTCGGCGCCGGTCGGTCGGCGGCCGAGGATCTCGCGAATGCGCGCGTACTCGTCCTCCTTGAGGCCGAGGTCCCTCCAGGGCTGCTCGGTCTCGGGGGTCTCGGTGGCGTGCTTGACGGTGTCGAGGGTCACGCTCGGTCGCTCCTTCGCGTGCGGATGGTGCTGCGGACGCCGACAGAGCGCTCGGTCGCTCCCTCGGCTGCTCCGGCGTCGACGGTCATGCGGCGACCAGCCTCTTGATGATCGAGGTGAAGAACCCGAGGCCGTCCGTGCCACCGGTACCGACGAGGGGCTCCACCGCGTGCTCGGGGTGGGGCATCAGCCCGACGACGTTGCCCTCGGCATTGGTGATGCCGGCGATGTCGCGCAGCGACCCGTTCGGGTTCAGGTCGAGGTAGCGGAAGGCGACCCGGCCCTCGGCCTCGAGTTCGTCGAGGACGCGCTCGTCGGCGACGTAGCGGCCGTCCATGTTCTTCAGCGGAACGGAGATCTCCTGGCCCTGCTCGTAGTCGGCGGTCCAGGCCGTCTCCGCGTTCTCCACCCGCAGCTTCTGGTCGCGGCAGATGAAGTGCAGGTGGTTGTTGCGGAGCATCGCACCCGGCAGCAGATGGGCCTCGGTGAGGATCTGGAAGCCGTTGCAGATACCGAGGACCGGCATCCCGGACTTCGCCTGGGCGATGATCGTTTCCATCACCGGCGAGAAGCGGGAGATGGCGCCGGCCCGGAGATAGTCGCCGTAGGAGAAGCCTCCCGCGAGGACGACCGCGTCGACCTGCTTGAGGTCCTTGTCGCGGTGCCACAGCGAAACGGGCTCGGCGCCCGCGAGGCGGACGGCGCGCAGTGCGTCCTGGTCGTCGAGTGTTCCAGGAAATGTGACGACACCGATACGAGCCGTCACGACTCCACCTTGACGACGAAGTCCTCGATGACGGTGTTCGCGAGGAACGTTTCCGCCATCTCATGGATACGGGCGAGGGCGGCCTCGTCGACCGGCCCGTCGACCTCGAGTTCGAAGCGCTTTCCCTGACGTACGTCCGCGATCCCCTCGAAGCCCAGGCGGGGCAGTGCGCGCTGCACCGCCTGGCCCTGCGGGTCGAGGATCTCCGGCTTGAGCATGACGTCGACTACGACGCGTGCCACTGGCACTCCCGGTGGTGTGGTGCTGAAGGCGGTTCCCTCAGCGTACCCGCCCGAAAAATCTACGCGCATAGATATACGGAGAACGCGAAGGGGAAATCCAGGGAAAAACCGATCCGGCCCATTGCGGAGGACACGCGGACGCAATTGACTGGGCTTCCCAATGCGACACCGGCCGCTGTACAAAGGAATACAGCGGAAAGCAGCATTGCCCCGCAGCAGCCGGAATACCGGATTCGCCCCGAGTCAGCACTGACCTGTACTGACCCGCACGGCGGACCACAGGAAAGGACCGATATCCGTGGCGCAGCGCGTAGTGGTGACGCTCTTCGACGACATCGACGGCGGAGCAGCGACGGAAACGGTTTCGTTCGGGCTGGACGGGAAGTCGTACGAGATCGACCTCAATCCCGCCAATGCAAAGAAACTGCGCACCGCCCTCGCTCCCTACATGGCGGCGGGGCGCAAGGCGGCCCGCCACTCCGGCCGGCCGCGCAAGGAGTACCGGCGGACCGACCTCGCCCCCGACCCGGCCGCCGTCCGCGCCTGGGCGCAGTCCAACAAGATGGACGTACCGGCGCGCGGCCGGATCCCCAAGCGCGTCTACGAGGCCTTCCGGGAGGCGAGCTGAACACCCGCCCGCACGGCGGAAGAAGACCCGCGGGCCCGGCTCCGGCGAGAACCCGAGTTGCACTGCACCCCCGCAGGTGGGCTAAAGTCTGGATCACGCCGAGGGGCGAGGCCGGAAGGCCGGACCTCACGGAGCGTGCGGGTGTAGTTCAGTAGTAGAACAGCCCTCTTCCAGAGGGAAGGCGCAGTGTGCAATTCCTGTCACCCGCTCCGCACCACGTACCGACCACCCCGGTGGATCGGGTACAGTGGTGGACGCACCGCCAGTGAGAGCTGAGCGGTAGCAATGCGGACGTGGCTCAGTTGGTAGAGCATCACCTTGCCAAGGTGAGGGTCGCGAGTTCGAATCTCGTCGTCCGCTCGGGAGCGAAGGCCCCGGTCATCTCGACCGGGGCCTTCGTCGTTCCCCCTGCTCCCGCCCAGCCGGTTCTGACATTTGTCATGTGTGCCGATGACAGCGCGCACTGCCGATCGCCGGCATCCGGCGGAACGCTGGATCCATGAACAGCGATGGGCACGTGATCGAGGCAGCGGGACTGCGCCGCGGTTATGACCGGGGGAGTCGGCATGGTGCTGATCCTGGTCGTGCACCTCAGCCTCACCTCGGCCTTCGTCGCCCGGCGCGAGGAACTGGTGCTCGAACGGCTGCGGACGGACGAGGCTTCAGACACGGAGATCCTGGCCGGGACGGCACTGCCCGCGGCCGCGCTCGCGCTTGCGCAGAGCGTCCTGGTGGTCGTCGCCGGGGTCGTGCTCCTCGGCGCGGACGGCCCTCGGCGGCCCGAACTCCTCGTGGCCTGAGCCCTGCTGGGCACCGTCGTGATGGCGGCCCTCGCCGCCGCGACCTCCACGGTCACCCGGACCGCGGAGAGCGCGCAGATCACCACGCTTCCGCTGTTCATGGTCTCGGCGGGCGGCTCCGGGCGTCTCATCCCGCTCGACGTGCTGCCGGATCGGTTCGCCCCGGTGTGCGAACTGCTGCCGATGACCGGCGTGATGCGCCTCGTGGAGGCCGGCGTGGGCGGCGGCGCGGACGCCGCTCGACTCACCGGTGCGGCGCTCAACGTGCTGGCCTGGACCGTGATCTCGGTGATTGCTGTGCGACGGTGGTTCCGCTGGGAGCCGAGGCGCTGAGGACCGGGAGGATCGGGGGTGTCCCGCATGCGGGTACGCGGCTGGAGCGGGCGCAGCGGGCTCGCCAAGGTGGACCTCTGCACGCGCGGCACCGTGTACCTCCTCGTCTGGGTGGCGCTGCTCGCGCTGACACTGCTCATGCTGACCCGGCCTGTGCGCCTCGGCGCACACCCCGCCGTGGCCGTCGGCGTCCCGCTGCTCGCGGTGGCGAACGGCGTGTTCTCCACTCTGCTGGCCCGGCACGCGATGGACGCCTATCTGGGGCAGGGCCCGGTCCCCCGGAGGCTGGTGGGCGGGTCCGCGTTCGTGGCCGCCCTGGCGACCGGCACGGCACTGTGGCTGGCCGCGACGGCCGGCATGGAGAAGAAAATGGGGCCGGGCGTGACGCAGGATCGCGTGCGGGTGCTGCCGGCCGACGACGAGCATCTGATCCGCGGCGCGCTCGCCGCGCTGCTCGCGCTCGAGGACGATCAGCTCGTCGTCGCGGAGGCCGCATCCGGAACGGAGGTGCCGGCGATGGCCCGCTCGCACCGGCCGACGTGGCCGTCCTGGATCTCCAGATGCCCGGCGGCGACGGTGTGAAGGTCGCCACATCGCTGATGGCCGAGCTGCCCGGCTGCCGGACGGTGATCGTGACCAGTCACGGCCGCCCCGGCCATCTCAAGCGAGCGCCGGCCGCCGGGGTGCGCGGTTTCGTTCCCAAGACGGTCAGCGCCCGGCGGCTCGCCGAGATCATCCGTACGGTGCACGAGGGAAACCGTTACGTCGACCCCGAGTTGGCCGCCGACGCCATCTCCGCCGGGGACTCCCCGCTCACCGCGCCCAAGGCGGAGGTGCTGGAACTCGCCGGGGAAGGGGCACCGGTCGCGGAGATCGCCGAGCGGGCCTCGCTCTCACCGGGCACGGTCCGCAACTACCTGTCGGCGGCGGCGGCGAAGCCGGGCGCGGAGAACCGGCACACCGCGGTGCGTCGCACGCGAGCGAGGTTGGGTATAGTGGGCTCCGCGCCACGGCGCATGCGGACGTAGCTCAGTTGGTAGAGCGCAACCTTGCCAAGGTTGAGGTCGCGAGTTCGAGCCTCGTCGTCCGCTCCAGTCGAGAAGCCCCCGGCCCGAGGCCGGGGGCTTCTTCGCGTCATGCCCAGACCGTGCCGGTCAGCAACTCGTACGCCTCCAGGTACCGGGCGCGGGTCGCCTCCACGACGTCCTGTGGAAGGGCCGGCGGGGGCTGCTCGCTCCTGCGGTCCCAGCCGGAGGCCGGCGAGGTCAGCCAGTCGCGCACGTACTGCTTGTCGTACGACGGCTGGGCGTGGCCCGGCCGCCACAGGTCGGCGGGCCAGAAGCGCGAGGAGTCCGGGGTCAGCACCTCGTCCGCGATGATCAGCCGCTCGCCGTCGAAGCCGAACTCGAACTTGGTGTCGGCGAGGATGATGCCGCGCTCACGGGCGATGTCCCGGGCGCGGGCGTAGACATCGAGCGTGGTCCGGCGCAGCAGCGCGGCCGTCTCCGCGCCGACCTGACGGGCGACCTCCTCGAACGACACGTTCTCGTCGTGGTCGCCGACGGCGGCCTTCGTGGCGGGGGTGAAGATCGGGGCGGGCAGCTCGGAACCGTCGACCAGCCCCTCGGGCAGGGCCAGCCCGCAGACCGTTCGACTCTCGTCGTACTCGGTGAGGCCGGAACCGGTGAGGTAGCCGCGGGCGACGCACTCGACCGGGACCATGTCGAGGGACTTGCAGACGAGGGTGCGGCCGGCCCAGTCGGCCGGGGCACCGGCCGGGAGGTCGGTGGAGATCACGTGGTTGGGGACGAGGTCGGCCAGACGGTCGAACCACCAGAGGGAGAGCCGGGTGAGCACCCGCCCCTTGTCCGGGATCTCGGTGGGCAGCACCCAGTCGTACGCGGAGATGCGGTCGCTCGCCACCATCACGAGGTCCCCGGCCTCGTTCTCGTAGAGATCGCGCACCTTGCCCGTGTGCAGGTGGGTGAGGCCCGGGACCTGAATCGGCTCGGGCTTTTCTACGAATCCGGACACGGTTCCTCCGCGTAGGTTGATCCAGGAGCGCTTCCGATTCTCTCGCACCCGGGGACCGCGGGGGTCGGAGGGTCCGCCCGTCCACTCCGTGGGGGCTCTCCCCTCGCCGGCGGCTCCGGGGGACTCGGCCCGGGGCCCGGCCGGGGGCTCAGTCGCGTTTGCAGATCCGGTCGAGCAGATTGGCGGTCGCGCGCTGGATCCGCTCGTCGACGTGGCCCGGCCGGTCCAGCGCCGGCGACCAGGCGAAGGTGCCGGAGGCGAAGACGATCGCGCCGGACGGGGCCCTGTAGAGCGAGGTCTCCTGGTGGCGGAGGGCGCCGTCGCCGTCGGTGTACGGGGAGTGGGCCAGCAGGATCCGGCCCTCGTGCTCGGGGAGCGGGGTCCGGGGGAAGTAGCGGTCGGCCTCCCCCGCGACCAGTCCGGGGATCTCGTCGCCGTCGCCGGCGCCGGTCGCCTCCCACAGCCAGTGGTCGGCGTTGCGCACCACCATCGGATGGGGTTCGGGCACCCGACCCGCGTACTGGATGCCGAGCAGCTGCTGCTCGGCGCGGTCGATCTCGCGCCAGAGGGCGGAGCGGCCGGGGCCTCGTCGCTTGCGGCAGGTCAGCAGCCGGTCGGCGACGCCGGAGGGGGAAGGGCCGAGCTCCACCTGCCAGTACAAGGTGTTGGCCGACAGGAACACGAGGGACGTGCCTTGCTCGCGGGCCAGCTCGGCGGTCCGGCGCATGGGCGCCGACCAGTACTCGTCGTGGCCGGGGAAGACCAGGCCGCGGTAGCGGGTCGGGTCGACGCGGCCCGCGTGCAGATCACGGGTGTCGGCGTACGCGAGGTCGTAGCCGTACCGCTCGGCCCACCGGATGAAGTCGTACGCATGCCCGACGTGCAGCGGGAGGCCCGCCCCCGCGTAGGGGCGGTCGAAGGAGACCGTGACCGCGGCGTCGTTCTCCCCCAGCAGTCGGCCCCGCTCGTCCCAGGCGTGGTAGAGGCTGGCGCCGGTCCGCCCGTCCTCCGGGTAGAGGTTGTACGCCTGCCACGTGATGTCGGGCATGAGCAGCAGCAGATCGGCGGGGCGGCTGTCGCGGACCGTGAAGGGGATGTGCGAGCGGTAGCCGTCCTCGGTGGTGAGGACGGCGACATGGGCGCCTACGGACCAGAACGACGGCACCTGCAGCCGCCAGGAGAGCCACCAGTGGTGGCAGGAGACCGTGCGGTCGGCGGCGAGCGGAGGCGGCTGGACGATCCCGGCGAGGCGGGGGCTGGTGATGATCTTGGAGGCGCCGTCACCGCCGTAGTGGCCGATGCGGTACACGTCGACCGAGAACCGCTGGGGCGGGTCGACCGTGATGTGGAAGTCGATCGCCTCGCCGGGGGCGACCGCGCCGTTGGACGCGAAGCCCTTGATCTGGCGGTGCACGTCGTCGGCGGTGCGCAGGCCGCGTGAGCGCCCGCCACGGCCCGCCGCCGCGTCCGGGTCCGCGTACCAGGGCACGACCTGGCCGGTGTCGTCGAGGTAGTACTCGCTGCCGCGCAGCCAGGGCAGCGGGCCCTGGCCGAACGGATCCGTGACGGCGTGGGCGAGGGCACCCGACTCCCAGCGCCGGATCGGCTCCGCCCCACGGATGTCCTCCGCCCCCATCGTGCGCCCCTCCCTCGTCCCCTGAGACCGGTCCTGGCGCGCTGACCGTCAGCGCCGGTCCCAGCACATCACATAACGCACGCACTCCGTCACCGTTCGTCGTGAATTGACGTGAACGGAACGCAACATTCCGGCCTGGGGTGGCGGAAACCGACCGGGCCCCTCACACCAGACGGACCGGCTTCTCGGCCCGGACGCCCGCCTTAGCCAGCCAGGAACGCAGCGGCTCCGGGTCCCCGTCCTCGACCAGACTGAGCACCCGGGTACCCAGGTCCGGCCGGCGCTCACCGTTGATGAGCAGGGCCGGTCCGTCCAGCCAGTCCATGCCCGGGGCGGCGCCGGCGGTGTCCACGGCCGCGCAGCACACCATGGCCGTCACATGGTCGGCGAGCAGTTCCCGTGCGGTGCGCGGCGGCTGGAGGGGCACGAGGGGCAGCGGGTCGTTGCCCCAGGGGTCCGGGGCGTCGCCCGTGCGGTCCGCGGCCCTCGGCGGTGCGGCCGAACGCTCGCGCGCGGCCTCCTCACGGGCCACGTCGGCGCTGATCCCGGCGGCGAGCACGGCGCCGGGCCCGTCGGTGCCCGGTGCCCCTGGCACGGGCGGGACCTGGGCCGGATCGTCGGCCGGCGGCTCGGACGCCGCCCCGGAGCAGTCGGCGAGGTGCTCCATGACGCGGGCCAGCGTGGGGCCCGCGGGAACACCGGCGGACGGCCGCACGCCCATCGCGTCGAGGACCCGATGCAGCCGGGCGGCCTCCGTGCGCCACTTCCGGTCGACGACCTCCTCCGGATACTGCTGCCAGTCCACCGGCGACCAGTCCGGTCCGATCTCGGCGGGCCCGCCGTGGAACAGCCGGGCGGCCAGCAACGACGCGGCCTCGTCCACCGCCCCCGGCTCCTCCAGCAGATCGCAGGCTGGGCGCTCCCCGAGCCGCGAGGCGAAGCCCTCCGCCAGTCGGTCGCGGCGGGACAGCTCGGTGAGCGCCGAGACGACTCCCGCGTCGAGGCGGCTCGGCCACCGGCCCATCCGCCACGCGGGCAGCGCCACCCGGGTCAGCAGCCGGTCCCAACCCGCGTACGCGAGGCCGACCTGCTCCTGCGCCACGATCCTCAGCCCGTAGTCCACGGCCTGTGCACGCTCGGAGGCGGCCGCGGCGACTCCGCGCTCCATCTCCGCGGCATGGCCGCGGCAGCCGCGCAGCAGGACCCGGGCGACCCGGCCCACGGCCCCGCAGCCGAGCCTTCGCACCGGCCCGAGCCCGGGACGGGCCGCGAGCCCGGCCGCGGCGTCCAGGCCGCGCAGGAAGCGGCGGGCAGCGGCTATGTCGGGGTGCGCCGAGGGGCCCGTGCCGGCGACGACCGGCGCGAGCACGGCGCGCAGCTCGGCGACCCGCATCCACCACAGGAACGGGGAGCCGATGACCAGGACGGGTGCGTCGTCCCGGGGCGTGACCCGGGACGGGCGGCGCGGGCCGTGCGCCCGGTGCGTACGGTCCTCCAGCCAGCTGTCGCAGTCCGGTGTGAGGGCTATGGCCGACGGCGCGGGCACGTCCATCCGTTCGGCCAGCTCCTCCACCAGCCGGTACAGATCGGGGGCGGCGGTCGGGGCCAGCGGCACCGTCGGGCTGACGGCGGGCCTGGCCCGGGCTATGACGGCGGCGACCACGGCGGCGGCCAGCAGCACGAGGACGGCGACGGAGCCGACCACCCAGCGCGCGAGGTCCCAGTGACCACCGCCGATCCGGCCGGTGACCCCGCCGACGAGCAGCACGACGGCGACGGCGGCGGGCAGCAGCACCAGGGCCAGCGCCCTGCTGCGCACCCGCAGCACGGCGAGGGCACGGGAACGCGCGGTCAACGCGCCCGCCTCCTCACCGACGACGGTTCCGGACACGGCCGGACTCACCCCCTCTGCCCTGCGGCGGTGTTGCTCACTCCCCCACTGTGGCACCCGTCACGGACATCGCAATGTCGGTGGGCCAAGTGCCGGAACGCTTGCGCCGCACCCTAGTTGGGCCTTTCCCGGCCGTCATCCGGATGGGGCAGCGGTCACTCGATGGAATGCCTTTGGGCAAAGCTGCTGACATCGTGACCGGAGCCTTGCAGGCCCCCGGACCTCGTCGAACGGGCCGGCCTCGGCGGTGCCCGGGCCCGGGCACCGCCCCCTGGGGGACGGCCGCGCGGCGGTCGGACGAGCAGACGGGAAGGGGCGGTGGGCCGGACGGGTCCGAACCCGCCACGAGCGGGCCGGCGTGACCAGCTCCCGGGCCTCTGCGGAGGAGCGGGGGAGCCGCTCGCCGAAGGGGTTGCCGCGGCAGAAACCGATTCCACCCCGCCCGTCCGTGCGGTGGAGCCCGGTGGGCGGGGCCGCGCGCCGCGGGATGGACGCGGCAGGCCCGCGGAGGGCCGGGCCGGCGCACGGCCGGATGCAACCCGACGCGCCTCAGGGGCGGGACGCCGCCTTCTCGGCGATGTCCCTTCGGTGGTGCGAACCGTCCAGGTGGATGCGTTCCACCGCGGCGTACGCGCGCTCACGGGCCTCGGCCAGGTCCCCGCCGGTCGCGGTCACCGACAGCACCCGGCCGCCCGCGCTGACGATCGCGTCGCCCTCCCGCCTGGTCCCGGCGTGCAGGACGTACGCCTGCGGAGCGTCGTGCACCGCGACCTCGTCGAGCCCGCCGATCGGGTCGCCGGTGCGGGGCGTGGCCGGGTAGTTGTGCGAGGCGATGACGACGGTCACGGCGGCGTCGCCGCGCCAGGTCAGCGGCGCCTCGTCGGCGAGGGTGCCGCGGGCCGCGTGCAGGAGGACGCCCGCGAGCGGGGTCTTGAGCCTGGCGAGCACCACCTGGGTCTCGGGGTCGCCGAAGCGGGCGTTGAACTCGATCACGCGCACTCCGCGGCTGGTGATCGCGAGCCCCGCGTACAGCAGGCCGGCGAACGGTGTGCCACGGCGTCGGAGCTCGTCCACGGTGGGCTGGAGCACGGTCTCCAGGACCTCGTCTACCAGCTTCGGATCGGCCCACGGAAGGGGCGAGTACGCGCCCATGCCGCCGGTGTTCGGCCCCTCGTCACCGTCCAGCGCGCGCTTGAAGTCCTGCGCCGGCTGGAGCGGGAGCACCGTCTCGCCGTCGGTGATGGCGAAGAGCGACACCTCGGGTCCGTCCAGGTACTCCTCGATGACCACGCGGCCGCAGGCCAGCGCGTGCTCCCGGGCCTGCTCCAGATCGGCGGTCACGACCACGCCCTTGCCCGCGGCGAGCCCGTCGTCCTTGACGACGTACGGCGCGCCGAAGGCGTCGAGGGCCTCGTCGACCTCCTCCGGGGTGGTGCAGACGTAGCTGCGCGCCGTGGGGACGTTCGCGGCGGCCATCACTTCCTTGGCGAAGGCCTTGGAACCCTCGAGCCGGGCCGCCTCGCGGGAGGGGCCGAAGCAGGGGATGCCCGCGGCCCGAACGGCGTCGGCGACACCGGCGACGAGCGGCGCCTCGGGCCCGACGACGACCAGATCGGCCTCGAGCCTGCCGGCGAGTGCGGCGACGGCGTCGCCGTCGAGGGCGTCCACCGTGTGCAGCTCGGCGACGTCCGCGATTCCGGCGTTGCCGGGCGCGCAGTGCAGAGCGGAGACGTCGGGGTCGAGGGAGAGAGCGCGGCACAGGGCGTGTTCGCGGGCGCCGCCGCCGATGACGAGGACCTTCACGGCAGCCAGGGTAGCCCGCTCGCCACCGGCGACCTTGTGCGGGCCACCGAAACGGCCTCGCCTACTCGTTCGTGTATTCCTCCACAACGGTGGCTCCGAGCTCCCGCACGATCAGGTCGTGACCTGACAGGGCTGAGTCCACGAGATCCGGATCGTCCTCTTCCGGGATGTCGTCCTCGAGCGCGACGGGCTGCTGCGGCGGCGTTGCCTGCGGAGCCGCGGCCCCTGCCGACTCCGCAGCGGACGGGCCCTGCTGCGGGGCAGGACCGCCTCCCCCGCCCGGTGGCCGTGAGGAAGGCGCCGCCGGCTGCTGGGACGGCCGCGGTGCCTGCGAAGGCCGAGGTGCGGGCGCCGCGGAGGCGGGCGGGGACTGGACGGGCCGGCCGCCGTGTCCCCCGTAGCCGCCGGACGATCCACCCGGACCGGGCGGGGGCTGCCCCGCCCCGCCCGACGGGTCGATGATGGCCTCGATCTTCCACTGGACGTTGAACTGCTCGGCGAGCGCCTGCCGCAGCACGTCCTCACTGCCGCTGCTCGCGAAGTTGTCGCGCGCTCCTGCGTTGATGAAACCGAGCTGGAGCGTGGTGCCGTCGAAGCCGGCCACCTGGGCGTTCTGGCTGAGAAGGATCCAGGTGAAGCGGCGGCGGTTCTTCACCACCTCCAGGATGTCCGGCCACATGTTGCGCACCTGGGCGGCCCCCTGGGCCGCGGCGGGCGCGACCGGTTGCGGCGGGGCGGGGGCGGCAGGCGCCGGGGTGGGGGTCGCGGGGGGTGCCGGAGGGCGGGCGCCGTGGCCTGGCGCGGCGGCCGAGGGCCAGGCGCCCGGACGTGTGGCGGCCCCACCACCGCCGGGTGCAGCGGCACCCGGCCACGCGCCGGGGCGCGGTGCGGTGGACTCCTCGGCGGGTGCCGGCGCCGGGTCCGTCCGGGATTGCGGAACCGCGGCCCCGGCGGGCTCCGCCTCGACGGGCTGCCGGGGGGCCTGGTCGGGCCCGGGCTGCGGGGCTTCGGGCCGGACGGGCTGCCGGGCCGGCTCGGGCTGCGGCGGGGCCGCTTGCGACTGGGCCTGGTCGGATGCCGCTCCCCCGCCCCGTGCCGCCGCACGCGCGGCGGCGGGACCACCACCCGGAACCATCGGCGCGTGCGCCTCCGGGCCCGGTACGTAGCCCATCGCCGGCCCGGATCCCTGCGCCGTGTACGCGATGGCACCGCGCTCCAGCCGGTCGAGCCTGGCCTGCAGGGACCGCTCGTCGTCGAAGGCCGCGGGCAGCAGCACCCGGGCGCAGATCAGTTCCAGCTGCAGCCGGGGCGAGGTGGCGCCCCGCATCTCCGTCAGCCCGGTGTTGACCAGGTCGGCGGCCCGGCTGAGCTCGGCGGACCCGAACACCCGGGCCTGCGCCTGCATCCGCTCGACCACGTCCGCCGGCCCGTCGATGAGCCCCTTCTCGGCCGCGTCCGGCACAGCGGCGAGGATCACCAGGTCCCGCAGCCGCTCCAGCAGATCCGCGACGAAACGGCGCGGGTCGTTGCCGCCCTCGATCACCCGGTCCACGATCTCGAACGCCGCGGCGCCGTCGCCCGACGCGAAGGCGTCCACGACCGAGTCCAGCAGCGATCCGTCGGTGTACCCCAGGAGGGCCGTCGCCATGGCGTACGTCACACCGTCGTCCGTGGCGCCGGCCAGCAGCTGGTCCATGACCGACATCGAGTCGCGCACCGAACCCGCCCCGGCCCGTACGACCAGGGGGAGGACCCCGTCCTCGACGGGGATCCGCTCCCTGCCGCACACCTCGCCCAGGTACTCCCTGAGGGTCCCGGGCGGAACGAGGCGGAACGGATAGTGGTGGGTGCGCGACCGGATCGTCCCGATGACCTTCTCGGGCTCGGTCGTCGCGAAGATGAACTTGAGGTGCTCCGGCGGTTCCTCGACCACCTTCAGCAGGGCGTTGAAGCCCGCCGAGGTGACCATGTGGGCCTCGTCGATGATGTAGATCTTGTACCGGCTGGACGCGGGCCCGAAGAACGCCTTCTCCCGCAACTCGCGGGCGTCGTCCACACCACCGTGCGACGCGGCGTCGATCTCGATGACGTCGATCGATCCGGGCCCGTTGCGCGCGAGGTCCCGGCAGGACAGGCACTCACCGCAGGGGGTGGGAGTGGGGCCCTGCTCACAGTTCAGACACCGCGCGAGGATGCGGGCACTGGTCGTCTTTCCGCATCCGCGCGGCCCGCTGAACAGGTACGCGTGATTGACCCGGTTGTTCCGCAGCGCCTGCTGCAGCGGGTCGGTGACATGCTCCTGCCCGATGACCTCGGCGAAGGACTCGGGTCGGTAGCGGCGGTACAGCGCAAGGGACGACACGCATACGAGGTTATCGGGGCGCACCGACAATCACGGCGGCCGCCGTGGGCCGGGCCTCCGGGCCAGCGGGCCCGGACGATCCCAGACCGCACCCCCGGACCCGTATTCGGACGTCGAGCCAGGGTCCGGCTGCCGGGAACGGGCCGCCGAGCCGGGAACGGGTTGTCGAGCCGGGAACGGGTGTCGAGCCCGACCGCGACCGCCGCGGAACGCAAGGGCCCCCCACGCACCCGCCAGAGCCGACCTACCCTTGCTGCCTTCCGGCCCTGGGGGAGTTCAGTCAGATAGCGCCACGTGAGGGGCTGCGCACAGACTACCCGATGGTGGGGGCGGGGAACGAGTTCGCGAGCACTCCTCCGCGTCATGTAATGTTTCCGGCGGAGGATTCGCCTAGAGGCCTAGGGCGCACGCTTGGAAAGCGTGTTGGGGGCAACCCCTCACGAGTTCGAATCTCGTATCCTCCGCCAGTGCCTCACCGGGCACGATGTCGAAGGGCCCCACCGTTCGCGGTGGGGCCCTTCGACGTTGTCCGTCTCAGTTTCCGTCTCAGTTGGTCTTCGGCAGCTCCCAGAGCGCATCGCCGACTTGCTGGGCGACCTTCCGCAGCATCGTTCCGGTGACGTGCATGTACCGAGCGCGCGTACGTGCCGCTCCCCCGGGTTCCCAGCCCATGATCGCGTCGACCACGACGTCCGGGACGCCGAGGATCAGAAGGACGGTCGCGGCGGTGTGGCGAGCGTCATGGAGGCGGCCGTCTCGAACGCCCGCTTCCCGGAGCAGTCGCTTCCAGACGTGGAAGTCGGTGTTCGGGTTTCACCGAGCCGGCGGTGTTGCTGGCGCTCGGGGCCCTCGGGATCGTGCTGACCCTGGTAGGGATCGGCCTGGGGATCGCGGGGTACGTCACCGGGCGGCGCGCCCGGCGGCCGCGCACGGCTGTGCCGCCATGGCCCGTGGCCTGAGCCGGTGAGACGCCTTCTCCCGGGCGAGGAGGGACTCAGCCGGCGTCGCGGGTCCTGGCCGGCAGCTCCGGATCCGGTGCGGCGTCGTCGCCGTACTCGTCGTGCCAGTTCCACCACTCGTACGGCGGGGTCCGGGGATAGCCCTCGGGCGAGTCCTCCCACGTCTCCTGCCGCCCGAGAGCGGTCATGTCGAGGTAGCTCCAGGTGCTCCCCAGCGCCTCGTCGCCGCGGTTGTTGATGAAGTAGGTGCGGAACACACTGTCGCCGTCGCGGATGAAGGCGTTGGTGCCGTGCCACTCGTCCACCCCGAAGTCGGCGTCGAAGTCGCCGGCGATGGTGTACCAGGGCATCGCCCAGCCCATCCGGTCCTTCACTCGCTCGATGTCCGGCTGCGGCGCACGCGACACGAAGGTCAGCGTCGTATCGCGAGCGTTCAGATGAGCGAGGTTCCCGACGTGGTCGGCCACCATGGAGCAGCCGCGGCAGGCGTGGGAGGGCCAGCCGAAGACACCGGGCTCGAAGAAGGCCCGGTACACGACCAGCTGCCGGCGGCCCTCGAACAGGTCCGGCAGACCCACCTTGCCCTCGGGACCCTCGAATGCGTAGTCCTTCTCCACCGCCAGCCACGGCATCCGGCGCCGCTTGGCGGCCAGTTCGTCACGAGCGCGGGTCAGCCGCTTCTCCTCGACGAGCAACTCCTGCCGCGCGGACTCCCACTCCTCCGGGGAGACGACCGGGGGCTTCTCCATGGCGACGTCCACCTTCCAGTTGTGTCAGAGCTCGCGCGGGGGTGGGCACCGGGGTGCGGGCGGATGCCGCGACCTGCCGCCGCGCCCTCCTCCAGGGTCGGTCGCCGGCGCCGAGGGCGCACGCCGATGCACATGACACGAACATGTGAACGACATGGAGGTGGCCGCAATCCGCGCACCGACGGGCGACGCGGATTGCGGCGGGAACCCTCCCAAGCCCCTGGGCCGCGGGCCGGGAAGCACGGCGCTACGAGTTACCGCGGCTCCTGCTGAGGCTGTTCCTCGGCCGGCTGCTGCGGCTGCTTCTGCTGGTCGGGCTGCTGCGGCTGCTCCGCCGGGGGTGACTCGGGGAGCTGCTGCTCCGACTGTTCCGGCTGCTGCGGCTCGGCCGGCTCCTCGGGTGCGGGAGGCTGTGGCTGCTCGGGCGGGACCGGCTGGTCCTGTTCCTGCGGAGGCTGTTCCCGCTCCGTCTCGGGCGCCACGGGCTTCTCCGGCTGATCCGGCGATGGCGGCTCTTCCGAGTCCGGCGCCACGGGCTTCTCCTTCTGTTCCTCCTGCGACGGCTTGTCCGTCTTCTCGTCCTTCTTCTGCTCCTCCTGCGACGGCTTGTCCGTCTTCTCGTCCTTCTTCTGCTCCTCCTCCGAGGGCTTGTCCGTCTTCTCGTCCTTCTTCTGCTCCTCCTGCGACGGCTCGTCCGTCTTCTCGTCCTTCTTCTGCTCCTCCTCCGAGGGCTTGTCCGTCTTCTCGTCCTTCCGCGACGGCTCATCCTCCTTCTGCTGCTCGTCTTCCTTTTCCTTCTCCTCGTCCTTGCCCTTCTCCTCGTCCTCGTCCGTCCCGCCGTCCTGCGTACCCTGGTCCTCGCCCTCCGGGAACACGTCCGAGGAGTCCTTGGCAGGCTCGGGCAGGACCGGGTACGCCGCGTCCTGCGGCTGACCCTTCGGGGCGGGAATCCGGTGGTCGCTGCGACCCTCGGCGTCCCCCTTCGGGCGCTCGAACCATGCCTTGGCATCCGGGTCGAACATCGCGACGGCCTTCATCGGCTTGGGCGCCGGGACGACCGCGACGATGGTGGACGAGCGGAAGGACGTCCACTTCTCGCCCGAGTACTTCTGCTCACCCTGGACCGCGACGGCAGGGGCCAGCGGGTTGCCGCACGCGCAGCGCACGCGCGGGACACCCCGGTCGTCGACGAGCACCGCCGTGCCGGCCTGAAGGACCGCCTGGTACTCGGTGGCCTTGCCGTCCCGGTATCCGTGGTTGGTGACCCGGGTGTCCCAGGTCAGCCGAACCGGCGTCAGCGACCGCAGGTAGGCGGGCACTTCGGCCTTCGGGATACGCAGGGCGCCCGCGAAGGCGCTGCCTTTGTTGTCGTTCTCCACGAGATACGCGATCTGCTTCTCCACGTCGCAGCTCGCGACGTTCTGCGTACCTCCGTACAGACCGGGGTGCGCGCCGCTTACGGCGACGGTGCGTGAGCCGATCCTCGACGTGTTCGGCCCGGTCGGACCCGCGGCGTTCCGGGTGTCCGTGGCGACGGACGGGGTGAACGGGTCACGGCCGGCCGCCGAGGCGGTCTGCAGGAAGATCTCTCCGCCCGCCTGGGATCCCCCTCCCATGAAGGAGAACGCGAGGATCACCGCCAACGCCACCATGACTGCCGTGCCGGCACTCACCAGTGTGAGCCGGCTCCGCCGCCAGAACGGCGGTTTTCCGCGGCCCGGGTCCGGCTCGCCGGGTCCGCCCGCCGCGGGCGGCTCATGCGGAGGATCAGGCGGGGGCGGGAGTCCGGGCGGGGGCGGGGGCTGTTCCCACCCGTCGGACGACCGGCCGGTCAGCGGACCGGACGGGGGGCCCGTGGGGCGTGTGGGGCGCTCGGACGGAGGAAGCTCTGACGTCACGGCATTCTCCCCAGAATCGGGGACGTCGGGGAAATGACGGTGGTCCTCATTTGCCCTCCCTATCGTCATTATGGGCTTCTGGTCCGGGAATTGTGGATCTTGCAGATTTCCGCCGCGTACCGCCGTGCGACAGCGCGAGCGGCGCGTTCGATGCGGAGGGGCGGCGTTCTCAGCCGACCCCGATCCCAGGAAAACCCGGTCGCCGCAGGCGCGTCATGCCGCTGCATTTCGGGACTTGACAGGCCAGGGCGCCCGAGCAATGCGTGCGCACATGTCTTCGGCCTCCGCCCTGAACGGGGCGGAGGCCGAGGACGGGGGCCGGGAAGGCGACGGACGGGGGAAGGACGGGAGAGGGAAACGGCGGTACGTCGCGTCACATCGTGATCACGACCTTGCCGCACGCCCCGCTCTCCCTGAGGTACCGGATGGCCTCGGGCAGCTCACCCAGCCGATACGTCCTGTCGACGACCGGGGTGACGCTGCCGGCCTCGATCAGCTCCCTCAGCGATTCCAGGTCCTCGACCCGCTCCGCCGAGAACAGCCCGCACAGCCGCTGCCGTACGAACGGGGACAGCAGCATCGCCCGCAGGACCCGGTCGGTGCCGCCGAGCCAGCGTCCCCCTCCCTCGCCGCCGACGAGGACCAGCGTCCCCCGCGGGTTCAGCGCCCGCCTGAGCCGTGCCAGCGGAGCGTTGCCCGCGGTGTCGACGACGAGGTCGAAGGCACGGGAGCCGTCCGCGTAGTCCTCACGGGTGTAGTCGAGGACCTCGTCGGCGCCGAGGGCGCGGACCAGGTCCGTCTTCGTCGTGCTGCAGACGCCCGTGACTCGCGCACCGAAGGCCTTGCCGAGCTGTACGGCGAACGTCCCGACCCCACCCGCCGCCCCGATGACCAGCACGCGCTGCCCGGCCCGCACCCGGCCCGTGTCGCGCAGCGCCTGGAGTGCGGTGACCGCGGAGAGGGGCACGGCCGCCGCCTGCTCGGCCGAGAGGTTCGCGGGCCGCGTCACGAACCGGTCCTCACGGGCGGTCGCGTACTCGGCGAAGGCCCCCTCGCAGAAGCCGAACACCTCGTCTCCGGGCCGGAAGCGGGTCACGCCGGCACCGACCGCCTCCACCCGGCCCGCCACCTCCCGGCCGCGGACGGGAACCTTGGGAGCGCGCAGCCCGTAGCCCATGAGGCGCAGGAGGTACGGCAGCCCAGTCATCAAGTGCCAGACGCCCGCGTCCACGCCGGCCGCGCGTACTCGTACGAGCACCTCGCCGTCCCCCGCGACGGGCTCGGGGACGTCCCTCAGCTCCAGCACCTCGGCGGAGCCGTATGTGTCCTGTGCGACGGCCTTCATGCGGTACCCCCTCCACTGCCGCTGCCCGGTTCTCCGGCCGTGTACTGGAAGACCTGCTCGAGCGGAACTCCGAAGACGTGGGAGATCCGGAACGCCATTTCGAGCGAGGGCGAGTAGCGGCCCTTCTCGATGGCGATGACGGTCTGGCGGGTCACCCCGATCCGGTCGGCCAGTTCCGCCTGGGTCATCTCTCCGTGAGCGAAGCGGAGGGAGCGGATCGAGTTCGTGACGCGGGTCGGTTTCACCACGGCTGGAAGCCCCACCGGTAGGCGCAGATCCTCGCCACGGAGCCGAGGACCGCGGACAGGACGAAGGCCAGGTAGACGGTGTTGGCGATCCAGAAGTGGTCCGCCTCGGCCATGGCCAGGACGAGGGCGGCGACCCCGCCCAGGACGACGAGGGACTGGCCGGTGAGTTCGCCGAACCGGGCGATCTCCCGGTCGCGCTCGTCCTTCGGGCCGGCCTCCCCGGGCGAGGCCAGCGCGACCGCGATGTGGAGCGCGACGGTCGCCGCGATGGCCGCGCCCACGCTCCAGAGCAGCGCGGACGCGTAGGGCGCCTCGGCGAGTGCGACTCCGTCGGCCCGTCCGAGAACCACGGCGAGGTAGGCCGCGTATGCGGCGATCGCGACCACCCCCATGATCCAGGCACGTTTCTCCTCGAACGCCATGACCTCTCCCCCTGTAAAGGAAACTTGACACAGCGAAGGTAAAGCTACCCATACATCAAGTCAAGCATTCTTTACACAGGCTTTCGGAGCGATCGCCGCGACCAGCCGCCACCCCACTCACCGGCACCGCCCACCGTCGCCGACACCGCCCACCGCCCACGGCCACCGGCACCGCCCACCGCCGCCGACACCGCCCACCGGCCGCCTCGACCTCGCTCAGGTCGTCGCGGTTCCAAGAACTCTCCGGTCATTCCGTGACATCCGTCACGCCGAACCGGGCACTAGGGCGGCCGAATAGTAGAGAGCCCGGCAATGGACAAATGAGACTTGTCCACTTTGGGAGAGACATGTCCCGTGGTCGCCGTGGGGGCATTCGACCGGCTCGCCGGTTCCGCCCGTTTACCGGGAAGCCGGGGGTTCCTGACGGGTCAACAGGAGTGCGGGTCAGGTCCGGAACCGGGGCCAGCACGCCTGAGGGCCCATTTCAAGAGGCGCCCCGACCTACGAGCCGAGGTAGTAACGACGCTCATTGCTCCCGCCGCGCGGCGCTTCTAAGAATGGCGGCCCGCAAAGGCGTCTCCGCAGCTCAGCACAGGACCAGTGCCGGGTCGACCGTTCCCCGGGGGCGCTCCGCGAAAACCGAGTGAGGTCATGCATGAGGAAGCACCGCAGGAAGACGCACCACCGGAAGATAACGATCGCCGCCGTCGCCCTGGGCGCCGTGGCCGTGCCTTCCGTCGCCATGGCCTGTATGGACCAGCCTGACGGTCAGAACCGCCAGGAGAGCCGCGACAGCCGCTCCTGGGGGGACTGGAAGAACGCCTCGTCCGGGAATCCCTGGCAGCAGGGCGGCTGGGACTGGAAGAAGAAGCACGGCGGTGAGCCCGGCGGCGCCGAGCAGCCCGGTTCGGAGCCCGGTGCGGCCGAGCCCGGCGGTTCCGCCCCGGCCGAGCCGGCTCCGCAGGCCCCCGCACCCGCCAAGCCCGCCGCTCCCAAGCCCGCGGCGCCGAAGCCCGCCGCTCCCAAGCCGGCCGCGCCGAAGCCCGCCGCTTCCCCGAGCACGCCCGCGTCCTCCGCTCCCGCCTCCGGCGACGTGGCGCGCGTCGTGGAGCTGGTCAACAGCGAGCGCAGCAAGGCCGGATGCTCCCCGGTGAAGGTCAACGCCAAGCTGACCAAGGCCGCCCAGGACCACAGCAAGGACATGGCCGCCCACCGCAACATGTCCCACACGGGCTCCGACGGCTCCGACCCGGGCGCCCGGATCACCCGCGCCGGGTACAACTGGAGCACGTACGGCGAGAACGTCGCCTACGGCTACGAGACCCCCGAGAAGGTCATGGCGGGCTGGATGTCCAGCCCGGGCCACAAGAAGAACATCCTGAACTGCGAGTTCAAGGAGATCGGCGTCGGCCTCGCGCAGCCCGGGAACTACTGGACCCAGGACTTCGGCACCGCCCGCTGACCATGACCGCGGCCGTTCGCCGCCCCCGCGAACGGACCCCCCACCGCGGCCCGCGAAAGGGCCCCGACCGTGCTCGGACGCTGCGTCCGTGCACGGTCGGGGCCTTCGCCGTGCCCGGCCACCGGGCGGCGGAGGTCGGGCGCCGCGGGAAGTCCTGCCGGACCTCTGGTCTTTCATGTGACCCGCCAGTACCTTACCGCCGGTAATTACCTGTCTCCCTCCTGTCCCACACCCCAGGAGCGCGCCGTGAAGACAGCACTTCTTCCGACCCTGACCGGTGTCGCCGTCGCCCTCGCGGTCACCGCCGCCTCCGCCCCGGCGTCCGCGGCCCCGGTGCCGACCGCCGCCTCCGGCCCCGGCACCCTGCGCGAGGTGCTGTTCGTCGGCAACAACTGGGACGGCACCGCCGATGTCCTCGAACCCTCCGGGTCCCTCGCCAGGATCGGCCGGATCAACGTGATTCCGGACAAGGACCGGCGGATGCTGGAGATCTACCTCAACCCGGTGAAGCTCGCGTACTTCCTCGGCATCCGGATGTCCGTGGGCGAGGGGCACGACCAGTTCGTCGACGACATGTACTCGACGCCGGACGGGTCGGCCGTCGTGGTGTCCCGCCCGAGCTTCGCCGACGTCGTCTCCGTCGACGTGGCCACCGGCAAGCTCAACTGGCGCTTCCCCGTGTCGGGTTACCGCTCCGACCACATGGCCGTCTCCCCGGACGGGACCCGGGTCGCGGTCTCCGCGTCGACGTCCAACACCGTGCACGTCCTCGACATCCGGACCGGCCGGGAGACGGGCTCGTTCACCACCGGGGACAAGCCGCACGAGAACGTCTTCACCGACGGCGGCAAGCGGATCTGGAACAGCGCGATCGGCGAGGTCAACACCGCGTTGGACGACCCCTTCTGGGACTTCACCAAGGGCGACCGCAAGATCACCGTCGTCGACGCGCAGACGTACCGCACGGTGAAGGTCGTCGACATGCGGCAACGGCTGGACGACTTCGGCCGCAAGGACCTCTCGGACGCGGTCCGGCCCGTGGCCTTCACCCCCGACGAGTCGAAGCTCTACTTCCAGGTGTCGTTCTTCAACGGCTTCCTGGAGTACGACGTCGCCGCCGACCGCATCACCCGCGAGAAGACCCTCCCGAAGAATCCGGCGACCAGCGAGGACCGCACGACCTGGGTCAACGACTCCCGCCACCACGGGATCTCGATGAGTCCCGCGGGCGACAAGATCTGCGTCGCCGGGACGATGGACGACTACGCCACGGTCGTCGACCGGGCCACCCTCGAGGAGGGTCCGCTGGTCACGGCCTCGAAGCCGTACTGGGCCACGGTGAGCGGGGACGGGAAGTCCTGTGTGGTCTCCGAGAGCGGATCGGACTCGGTCACCGCGATCGACTTCGCCACCGGCCGGAAGGTGGCCAGCGTGCCGGTCGGGGACCATCCCCAGCGCGTACGGCTGGGCAGGGTGGCGGCGGACTGGACGGGCCCCTCTGCAGCGCGCGGGTAGTCCCGCCCCGGCCGCGGGAACGGCGGGCCCAGGACCAGGGCCGGACCGCGACCCGGCGAGGGGTGGCGGGGTCTCCGGGAGAGCGGCACCATCGGTTCATGACCCGCACGTTCGACCATCTGGTGGCCGAGGCCGAGGCCGAGGCCGAATCCGTGTCCGTGGCGGGCTGGGACTTCTCCTGGCTCGACGGGCGGGCGACCGAGCAGCGTCCGTCCTGGGGCTACCAGCGGCTGCGGAAGGTCGTGTGGACGGTGCCGGGCTTCACCGTGGCCCACCACCGCGACCGACTCCGCGAGCTGCACGAAAGGACCGAGACGGAGGGCCCCTTCGTCGCCCGGACGACGCGCTTCCTGATCGAGGCCCGCAAGCCCGGCTGACCCGCCCGCCGGGCACCCCCGCCAGGCCCCCGCGGAGCCCCCGAAGGGCCGCGGCGAAGGTGCGGCACGCCCGCACGGGAGGGATCATCGGGGAATGAGTCCCGAGATCCATCTCGCCCAGCAGCCCGAGGCCGACGAGCTCCTCGGGCGCAGCCCGCTCGCCCTCATGATCGGCATGCTGCTGGACCAGCAGGTCCCGATGGAATGGGCCTTCACGGGCCCCTTCACGATCGCCGAGCGCCTCGGAAAGGACGATCTCGACGCCCATGAGATCGCCGCCCAGGACCCCGAGGCGTTCGCCGAGCTGCTGTCGCGGAAGCCCGCTGTGCACCGCTACCCGGGGTCGATGGCGAAGCGGATCCACCAGCTGTGCCAGTACCTGGTGGACGAGTACGACGGCGACCCGACGGCATTGTGGAAGGACGCTCCCCCGGGCAAGGAGGTACTCCGCCGGCTGCTCGCCCTGCCCGGCTTCGGCAAGCAGAAGGCCCAGATCTTCCTCGCCCTGCTGGGCAAGCAGTACGGGGTGGCGCCGGAGGGCTGGCGGGAGGCTGCGGGGCCGTACGGCGAGGAGCGCGCCTACCGCTCGGCCGCGGACATCACCGGCCCGGAATCGCTGGCCAAGGTACGTGCGCACAAGCAGGAGCTGAAGCGCGCGGCGAAGGCGGCCAAATGACTCATAAGTACGCCCGAAGACGTACTAGTTGATGTCAATGTCGCTAAATAACGCGTGAGTTGCGGCACATGTGTTCACAGAACACCCAGAGATCGCTAGCTTCCCCTCAACCTCGTTCGCACCGGGAAGGACCTCTGTGAACGCAACCCATCGCAGAGCAGTGGCCACCGTGGCCGCAGCCGCACTTGCGACCCCGCTCCTGCTGGCATCCGCCTCGCCCGCAACCGCTCACCGGCACGACCCCGCCGAGAGAGCGGCGAAGGAAGCGGCCAAGCTCTCCAAGAAACTGGTCCGCAAGTCGTCCGCCAAGGACGCCTTCGAGCACCTGCAGAAGTTCCAGCAGATAGCCGACAGCACCGGCGGTCACCGCGCCGCCGGTTCGCTGGGTTACGACGCCTCCGCAGCGTACGTCTACCAGCAACTGAAGAAGGCCGGGTACGACGTCTCGTACCAGAACTTCGACTTCATCTACACCGAGACCCAGGCCCAAAAGCTGTCGGTGGTCTCCCCCGCGCCGCGCGACATCGCGATATCGGCGATGACGTACACCAAGTCGACCCCCGTGGGCGGTGTGAAGGCCGATCTGGCCGCCGTCCCCGTCGACGCCGACGGCACCACGGGCTGCGAGCCCGCGGACTTCGCCTCCGGGACCTTCACCGGCAAGGTGGCGCTGATCAAGCGCGGCGGCTGCACCTTCGCCGCCAAGCAGCAGAACGCGGCCGCCGCCGGCGCGATCGGCGCGATCATCTACAACAACACCGAGGGAGCCCTCGCCGGCACCCTCGGCGGCCCCGAGGCGGGGAAGATCCCGACCGGCGGCATCACCCAGGCCGAGGGCGCCAAGCTCGCCGAGGACCTGGCCAAGGGCCCCGTGAGCATCGACTTCGAGATCCGCCAGCTCCAGGAGAAGCGGACCACCCGCAACGTCATCGCGGAGACGCGGCACGGGAACGCCGCCAACACCGTGATGCTGGGCGCCCACCTCGACTCCGTGACCGCCGGCCCCGGAATCAACGACAACGGCTCCGGCTCGGCCGGACTGCTCGAGGTCGCGCTGGAGCTCGCCAAGGCGGAGAAGCGGCCCGCCAACAAGATGCGGTTCGCCTGGTGGGGCGCCGAGGAGAACGGTCTGCTGGGCTCCGAGCACTACGTCGCGAACCTCAGCGACCTGGGCAAGAAGGAGATCAAGCTCTACCTGAACTTCGACATGATCGCGTCCCCGAACTACGGCCTGTTCGTGTACGACGGCGACAACTCCGACGGCGTCGGCGCACCGGCCGGTCCGGCGGGCTCGGCCCAGCTGGAACGCGACATCAACGAGTTCATGGACCGCGTCGGCGCGCCCCACGAGGGCACGGACTTCACGGGCCGCTCCGACTACGGCCCGTTCGTCGAGGCCGGCATCCCGTCCGGCGGCACCTTCACCGGCGCCGAGGGCATCAAGTCGGCCGCGCAGGCGGAGAAGTTCGGCGGCACGGCGGGGGTCGCGTACGACGCCTGCTACCACGCCAAGTGCGACGACATCAAGAACGTCAACATGAAGGCGTTCGACGTCAACATCGACGTCATCGCCAACGCCGCCGGCACGTACGCGCACGACCTGAGCTCGCTGCGCAAGCCGGTCGCCACCGTCCCGACGGACGGCGACACGGGCAGCGGCGGCGGTCTGCACGACGGCCACGACCACGAGGTCACCGAGTAGCGGCGGGAACCGCGCTCCCCGGACCCGTCCCGCACCGACCGCGGGACGGGTCCCTCGCTCCCCACGCCGGCCGGGCTTCCCCGAGGCCCCGCCGGCGTCCGCCCGTCGGGTCGGCCGTCCAGCGGCGCCGCCCTACCGGCGACGTCTGCGGGCCGTGCCGAAGAGGGACCGGGAGATCTCCCGGCCCAGTTGGGTGCCGACCGAACGGGCCAGGGACGTGAACAGGCCACTGCCCATCACCTGGCCGACCAGCGAGTCGCCCCGCTCCTCCGGACGCGCCGCCCCGTCCTCCCGCCGGGCTGCCTCCGCCGCCTCCCGCGCGGCCTCGGCTTCGCGTGACGCCCGCAACGCCGACTCCTCGGCGGCCTGCTGCTCCGCCGTCAGCCTCTCGTACGCCGACTCCCGGTCCACGGCCAGTGCGTAGCGCGGGTACAGCACCGAGGACCGCACCGCGGCCTCCAGCTCCGTGTCGCCGACCGGGCCCATCAGAGACCGCGGCGCCCGCAACCGGGTCGCCGCGACGGGGGTCGGAGCCCCCGACTCGCTCAGCACGGTGACGACCGCCTCCCCCGTACCCAGTGAGGTGAGGACCTCCTCCAGGTCGTACGCGGAGTCCGGGAACGTCCGCACCGTCGCCTTCAGCGCCTTGGCGTCGTCCGGGGTGAAGGCCCGCAGGGCGTGCTGCACCCGGTTGCCGAGCTGCCCCAGCACGTCGCCGGGCACGTCCTTGGGCGTCTGCGTCACGAAGAAGACCCCGACGCCCTTCGAACGGATCAGCCGCACCGTCCGGGTGACCGCGTCCAGGAACGCCTCGGAGGCCCCGTCGAACAGCAGATGCGCCTCGTCGAGGAAGAACACCAGCTTCGGCTTGTCGAGGTCGCCGACCTCCGGCAGATCCGCGTACAGATCCGCGAGCAGCCACATCAGGAAGGTCGAGAAGAGCTGCGGCCTGTCCTGCACTCCGGGGAGTTCCAGCACGGACACGACGCCGCGTCCGCCGGACGCCGTCCGCAGGAGCTCGCCGGTGTCGAACTCCGGCTCGCCGAAGAAGTCGCTCCCGCCCTGCTGCTCGAAGGCCGTGATGGCCCGCAGGATCACTCCGGCCGTGGCCGTGGACAGCCCGCCGATGCCCTTCAGCTCGGGCTTCCCCGTGTCGGACACCAGGAAGGCGACCACGGCCCGCAGGTCCTTCAGGTCCACCAGCTCCAGGCCCTTGGCGTCGGCGTAGTGGAAGACCAGGCCGAGGGACTGCTCCTGCGTCCGGTTGAGCCTGAGCACCTTGGACAGCAGCACCGGACCGAAGTCCGTGACGGTCGCACGGACCGGGATGCCGTGGCCGATGCCGCCCAGCGCGTAGAACTCGGTGGGGAATCCCTCGGCCTGCCACTCCTGGCCCACCTGCGCGGCTCGCTCCGCGAGCTTCTCCCCGCCCCGGCCGGGCGCGGAGATGCCGGAGAGGTCCCCCTTCATGTCGGCCAGGAAGACGGGGACGCCGTTCGCCGACAGCTGTTCCGCGACGAGCTGGAGCGTTTTGGTCTTGCCGGTGCCGGTCGCCCCGGCGACCAGACCGTGGCGGTTGAGCATGCCGAGGGGGATCCGGACGGGTGCTCCGGGCAGGCACCGGCCGTCGTGGAGCAGGGCACCCAGTTCGAGGGCCGGTCCCGGGAAGGCGTAGCCGGAGGCGATCCTCCGTGCCTCGGCGGAGAGATCGGCCGCTCCGGACTGGCCCGCGGACGAGGTCGGTTGCTCTGGCTCAGTCATGACACGGCCCCTACTTCCGGGTTTGCGAGGCTTTTGCGGGGTTTTGCCCAGCATCCCACCGGCGCTGCCTGGCTGCGCCGACCGCCGCTTGCCCGGTAGGCTTTCCGTGTGATCTTCAAGCGCATCGGAAACGGGCGGCCGTACCCCGACCACGGCCGGGAAAGCACCCGGCAGTGGGCGGATGTCGCGCCGCGCCCGGTCCGCCTCGATCAGCTCGTGACCACCAAGGGCCAGCTGGACCTCGAGACCCTCCTCGCCGAGGACTCGACCTTCTACGGCGACCTGTTCGCCCACGTCGTGAAGTGGCAGGGCGACCTCTACCTCGAGGACGGGCTGCACCGCGCCGTGCGCGCGGCACTCCAGCAGCGCCAGGTCCTGCACGCCCGGGTGCTCGAACTGGACTGACCCGGGCCGCCCGCCGCGGGCGACCCGTTCGGCCCTCCACGCTCCCCCGTCGGGCGCAGCCTCGCGACCCGTAAGGCGCAGCTTCGCGTCCATACGGAGGCAAGCAGATGATCGTTAAGTAGGCATAGCCCCCGGACCGCATTACGCTGCGCCCATGAGCATGCTCACTCCCCCAGGCATGGGCGGAAAGTACCGCATTACGGGCAACGCCTATCCACGTATGCGCCGCCCCCGTCGCCGCCGCAAGGTCGTGCTCGCAGTCGTCGCAGCCGTGGCCGTCATCGGTCTCGGCGGGTGGGGAACGCTGCAGCTCATCGACGCCTTCTCGGACGACGCCAAGAAGGCCGGCGCCAAGAGCCGGGCCGCGGCGTGCAAGCCGCGGTCCACACCCTCGGCCGTGCCCCCACCGCCGAGGCCTGCCCAGATCACCGTCAACGTCTACAACGCCACCCCGCGCAGCGGACTGGCCAAGGCCACCGCCGACGAGCTGCAGAAGCGCGGCTTCAACATCGGCAAGGTGGGCAACGCCCCGGCGGAGTACGACAAGAAGGTGCCCGGCGCCGCACTGCTGCTGGGCGCGCCGGGCGCCTACGAGGGGTCGTTCGGCGTGCTGGGCACCCAGCTCGCCGGCGCCCAGGTGAAGGCCGACGCCCGCACCTCCGCGGACGTCGACCTGATCATCGGCACGGCCTTCAAGACGCTGAACACCAAACCCGTCGCGGACAGGGCACTGGCCGCACTGGCCGAGCCCGAGCCCGCCCCGGGCGAGTGCGGCTGAACGCCTCGCTCCCCACGGCCGCACGGCCGGCCGCACGCCTCGCGCGCCCGCTCCGGGGGGCGCGAGGGCCGTGGGCCGGCGGACCGGGGGCCCCGGCGACCACCGCGACGGGTCCTACTCGGCCGCGCCGTACATCCGGTCGCCCGCGTCGCCGAGGCCCGGGACGATGTAGCCGTGCTCGTTGAGCCGCTCGTCGACGGAGGCCGTCACGACCGTCACCGGCGTGCCCGCGAGCTCGCGCTCCATCACCTCGACACCCTCCGGTGCCGCCAGCAGCACGACCGCCGTGACATCGTCGGCACCGCGCTTGATCAGCTCCTGGATCGCGGCGACCAGCGTGCCGCCCGTGGCCAGCATGGGGTCGAGGACGTACACCTGGCGGCCGGAGAGGTCCTCCGGCATGCGCGTCGCATACGTCGACGCCTCCAGGGTCTCCTCGTTGCGGATCATGCCGAGGAACCCCACCTCGGCGGTCGGCAGCAGCCGCACCATGCCGTCGAGCATGCCGAGGCCGGCCCGCAGGATCGGCACCACCAGGGGCCGCGGACGGGAGAGCTTCACTCCCGTGGTCGCCGACACCGGCGTCTCGATGTCGATCTGCTCGGTGCGCACATCACGCGTGGCCTCGTACGCGAGCAGGGTCACCAGCTCGTCGGCGAGGCGCCGGAAGGTGGGGGAGTCGGTGCGCCGGTCGCGCAGGGTGGTGAGTTTGTGCGCCACCAGGGGGTGGTCGACGACGTGGATCCGCATGGACCCAACAGTAGCCGGGGCTGGCGTGGACGCGGCCTCCGGCGGGAAGGTGGGAAATGGCCTTCCAGCGCCGAGGGGGTGTGGCCGATGCCGGAGCGGGACCAGCACGACCGGGACCAGCAGGACCGGGAGCAGCGGCGGGAACCGCGGCAGGAACCGCGGCAGGAACAGGAGGAGACCGACGCCGAGCGCAGGCGCCGGCGCGCCCAGTTCCTCCGCGAACTGCACGAGGCGAAGGCCTTGCGTGACCGCGTCCAGCCCCGGCGTGCCCGTACGGCGCGGATGCGTCATGCGATGCGCATGCGCTCCTTCCGCTGGTGAGCCTCGGTGTCCCCTGGACGGACCCCTGCGCCGCCGTTCGGCGGGCCCTCTCGCTGAACGCGTGCACGACGCAACGCCGGAAGACCTCTCGCGAAGCCGCTGTTTCTGCCACGATTCCGAGTGGGCGGGGCACGAGCAGCGCTCCGCCGGTCGTCACAACTCTGATCAGTGGGAGAGTCACGGTGTACTTCGCCGCACTGCTCGCGCGCACCGAAGACGGGTGGGTAGCGAGCGACACAGAGCTCGACGATGTGGAGACCCTGTCGGATCTGGCCGACCTGGCCCGCGATGCCTCGGTGAACGAGGACACGGTGCTCGCCTTCATCGAGCAGGAAGACACATGGTTCGGCATCGTCCGGGTGGACGGCGAGGACGATCCTCGTGTCTTCGTCTCGGACGCCGCCTCGGCAGCACGCTCCTCCTACGGGGCGATGCTCACGGACGAGCTGCTCGGCAAGGACGAGGAGGATGACGAGCTGGACTCGCTCGACCTCGACGGCACGGAGGACGGCGAACCGGAGGCCGAGGAGGACACGGCGGACGACTCCGACGCTGTCCCGGTCGGGCCGCTCGGCGACTTCGATCTGCTCGCCGACCTCGGGATGTCCGCCAAGGAGATCTGTGCGCTCAGCTCGGACGCGCTGACCGAGATCGCCGACACGCTCGGCGCTTCCGAGATGCTGGAGGCCGTCCGCTAGTGACGGACCCCGTCAGGGCGCCGTGGGAGGCGTCCATGCGGCTCGCGCTGGACGAGGCCGCACGTGCGCCGCTGGCCGGGGACGTCCCGGTCGGCGCCGTCGTGCTGGCCGAGGACGGCACCGTCCTGGCGGCCGGCCACAACGAACGCGAGCTGACCGGCGACCCCACCGGGCACGCCGAGGTCCTCGCGCTGCGGCGGGCGGCCGCGGTGCGCGGGAGCTGGCGGCTGACCGGCTGCACGCTCGTCGTCACGCTGGAGCCGTGCACGATGTGCGCGGGCGCCCTGGTGCTGTCCAGGGTGGACCGGGTGGTCTACGGCGCCCGCGACGAGAAGGCGGGCGCGGCCGGCTCGCTCTGGGACGTCGTACGGGACCGGCGGCTCAACCACCGCCCGGAGGTGATCCAGGGAGTGCTGGAGGCCGAGTGCGCGCAGCAGCTCACCGCGTTCTTCCGGGGCCCTCGCGGGGATGCCGGGGAAGGGCTGCGGGACGGCCTTCCCGGCCGCTGATCGATATCGATTTCAGAGCACGGCCCACCTTGGGCTAAGCTCTCTCCCGGTAGCGTGTCCGAGCGGCCGAAGGAGCTCGCCTCGAAAGCGAGTGTGGCGCAAGTCACCGAGGGTTCAAATCCCTCCGCTACCGCTCCCGTGAAGGGCCCCGCTGCTTGTTCCAGCCCGGGGCCCTTCATCATGTACGCGTGCGCCCCGCGCACGGGCGCCCGGACGCGGGCGGCCTCACGGCGCGGGCACGGCGCGCGCCCGGGGAGGCCCCGGCCGTTCGGGGGATCGGGCCGGGGCTTCCGTCCGGCCGGAGGAGGCGGGGCCGGTACTCACCGTTTCCCCGGGGGGAACGCGCCCGCCGGCCAGGCACCGCCGGCCGGGAGGAGCATGTGGCTCGCGGGCCCGCAGCGGGGGCACGGTTCACCCACCCATCGGATTCCTGCCGGTCCTCCGGGTTCATCCCGGCACCGCTGGTGGGGGAGCCCTCCACGCCGGAGGAAAGGGCCCGGGCCGCAGGGTCCTACGCTCCTGAACGCTCGGTTAGACTCACCCGTCCGCGCAGGGGCCGCAGGGGAGGCAGGGACCAGTGGTGCAAACGAAGAAGATCGCTCTCTATGTGGTCGTCGTCTTCGTGCTGTACACGATCATCAATTCCCCGGACCGCGCGGCCGACCTCGTCCAGGTGGGCTTCGAGGGCATATCCAGTGCCGCGCAGGGCGTCGGCGAGTTCATGTCGGCGCTCGTCAACAACTAGGTCGCCCCGGACGTGGTGCCCCGCCCGGACGCAGCCGGTCGGCGGTGCGAGGTGTCACCACGCGGGTGATCGCCGAAGGCGACCACCGAGCCGCCCGCCCTCCCGGACCCTTCAGCCCCCACCGTAGAGGTGCGGGGCTTTCTTCACTTATGCACCAACTTGCCCTCAACACGGCGTTATGGGGTGCTTGAACGCGGTGGATCTGTGTTGTGATGCTATGACCGCTTTTGATGGATGAGTTGACCCGGCGTTGACCCCTGGGGTTGACGCCTGGGGTTGACGCCGTTCGACCCGTGAAGGGGTGGCGTGACCGTGCCGGCCAGTACTGCGCCTCAAGTGCCGCCCCAGAACGAGAGCGAGGGCCGGACCAAGCAGAGCCGGGGCGCGGACACCAGGGCGCTGACCCAGGTGCTCTTCGCCCAGCTGAAGGACCTGGAGCCCGGCACGCCCGAGCACACCCGCGTCCGGGCCGCGCTCATCGAGGCGAACCTGCCCCTGGTCCGTTACGCGGCGGCACGTTTCCGCAGCCGCAACGAGCCGATGGAGGACGTGGTCCAGGTCGGCACGATCGGCCTCATCAACGCGATCGACAGGTTCGACCCCGAGCGGGGCGTGCAGTTCCCGACGTTCGCGATGCCCACCGTGGTCGGCGAGATCAAACGATACTTCCGCGACAACGTACGGACCGTGCACGTGCCGCGCCGGCTGCACGAGCTCTGGGTGCAGGTCAACGGCGCCACGGAGGACCTCACCACGACGCACGGGCGGTCCCCGACGACGGCCGAGATCGCGGAACGGTTGAAGATCTCCGAGGACGAGGTCCTCGCCTGCATCGAGGCGGGCCGGTCGTACCACGCGACGTCGCTGGAGGCCGCGCAGGAGGGCGACGGACTGCCCGGGCTGCTGGACCGGCTGGGCTACGAGGACCCGGCGCTCGCCGGGGTCGAACACCGCGATCTCGTACGCCATCTCCTCGTACAACTGCCCGAGCGCGAACAGCGGATCCTGTTGCTGCGCTACTACAGCAATCTGACGCAGTCCCAGATCAGCGCCGAACTGGGGGTCTCTCAGATGCATGTGTCAAGGCTCCTCGCCCGCAGCTTCGCACGATTGAGATCCGCAAACAGGATCGAGGCGTAACCGAATCGGGTAGAGCCCTTTCAGACCATTTCGAGCGGCACGAAAGCCGCATACCCCCTTTTTCCTGCGCTGATTTGACGCTCTGTTGTCGACATGTCACTACAGCGCGTTGCCGACATGTGACATTCTGCCGGAACCGCGTTTGCCGCGGCCCCGCCTCCGGTATTCAGGTGGAGGCTGCGTTCCTCCGATGGTCGTGGCCGACGCGACCGTCCGCGACCTCCAGGGGGTGGCATGTCCGCAGAACAGGGCAGCTCGAAGGTGCTCACGCTCACGCAGAGCGCTCCCTCGCCCGACGCGCTCCCGGCGCCCGAACCGGCGTCCGCACCCATGTCCGTGGACGTGGCCGTGGACCTGCCGTCAGAGGCCCCCGAAGCCCTCGACACCCGTACGCTCTCGCGCTCGCTCTTCCTGCGGCTGGCCGCGCTCGACCAGGACAGCCCCGAGCGCACGTACGTGCGCGACACCCTCATCGAGCTCAACCTGCCGCTGGTGCGCTATGCGGCGGCCCGCTTCCGCAGCCGCAACGAGCCGATGGAGGACATCGTCCAGGTCGGCACGATCGGCCTCATCAAGGCGATCGACCGCTTCGACTGTGAACGGGGCGTGGAGTTCCCGACGTTCGCCATGCCGACCGTGGTCGGCGAGATCAAGCGCTTCTTCCGGGACACGAGTTGGTCGGTGCGGGTTCCGCGCCGGCTCCAGGAACTGCGCCTCGCGCTGACGAAGGCGAGCGACGAGCTGGCCCAGAAGCTGGACCGCTCCCCGACGGTGCCCGAACTCGCCGCGGCACTGGGCGTGTCGGAGGAGGACGTGGTCGACGGCCTCGCCGTGGGCAACGCCTACACGGCCTCCTCGCTGGACTCCCCGTCGCCCGAGGACGACGGCGGCGAGGGGTCCCTCGCGGACCGCCTCGGCTACGAGGACGGCGCGCTGGAGGGCGTCGAGTACCGCGAGTCCCTGAAGCCGCTGCTGGCCAAACTCCCGCCGCGCGAGCGACAGATCATCATGCTGCGCTTCTTCGCCAACATGACGCAGTCGCAGATCGGCGAGGAGGTCGGCATCTCCCAGATGCACGTCTCCCGGCTGCTCACACGGACGCTGGCGCAGCTGCGCGAAGGTCTGATCGCCGACTGACGCCCCCGGCCGGGCGCGCGCCTCCACGGCCCACCGCCCGGCCGGTCACCACTCCCCGCCACGGGGTTCCTCTTTGACGAACCGTCAGACAGACTGGGCCGATGCGACGGCGACGGGTCGGATACGGGCTGGCGGGGGTAGCGCTCTGCCTCGGCGGGGTGCTCGCCGCCTCCGGGGCCGACGGCCGGCACGACGGGTACGCCGCCGTCGGAGCCGGCGGGAACGGGCCGGAGGACGCCGTGCCGCCGTCCGGGGACGTCGTGCTCGTACCCCTCGACGGCAGCTCTCCGGCCCGGCCTCCCGGTGCGGCACCGGGACCCGGCGACGGATCCGCCGGTGGGACGGAAACGGGCGCGGCCGCGCGGCTCACGGGGACGGCACCGGACGCCTCGGACGGCCCCGCCGCGACCGCGTCGCCGGAGGAACGGCCTCCCGGGGGAGGATCGGGCGAGGGCTCCGGGCCGGGCCCGTCGGAGCCGGGAAGCTCTCCCCCCGCCCCGGGCACGAGCCCGCCTGCTCCCCCGGCGCCGGAACCGCCGCCTTCGCCGCCGGGGCCTGCCGTAGTGGTGGTCGCGGAGGTGCGGAGGGCGCCCACGGACAGGCGGTGGTGCGAGGACGTCACCGTGGAGTTCCGCAACACCGGTGGCTCAGAGGCGCGTTCGGGCACCGTCGTGTTCGGCACGCACATCGTCGGAGCGCTCGGGGTCGACTGGGCGACGATCGATTCGGTCCGGGCTCTGCCGGCGCCCATCGCCGCGGGCACGGCCAGGACGACGACGTACCGGGTGTGCGTGGACTCCTGGCGCGTGCCGCTGGGCATGCGTGTGGAGACACGGGACGTACGCGCGGAGCATCCGTCCTGACCGGTCGGACCGCACGGGGCCCGTCACGGCGGAATCAGCCGAGCGCGAGCCAGACGACCGCGCCGACGACCGCGACGGCCGCCACGATCCCGACGATCAGCCCGACCCGCGGACCGGCCGGGGCGGGCGCCGCCGCGGAGCGGCCGCCCTGCTGCGGACCGCCCTCGTCGACGAAGGCGCGGAACATCTGCGTGCTGCCCGCGGGGTCGTAGCCCTCGGGACCCTGGGGCGCTTGGGGGTTGTGTGCCATGGGTCAGGACCCTAGCGAACGCGGGTGACCCACCCAACCCCCGGTCGTCCGCCCCGCGACACACCCGCACGTCGCGCGCACGCCGTCCGCACGTCACCCGCCAATGCGACCGGATTCTGACCTCGCACATGCAAAGACTTTGAGGTTCCTTTACCCCGAAGGGCCCCTTTTCGTTTGCCTGCAGCAACCAACTGCTTCTATGGTTGCCCTAAGCAACAAGATGGGGGTGCGTCCGTGGCCGAACGGAGTCAGTACGAGGAACTGGCCCGCCAGATCAGCGCCATGGGCGCCGTGAAGAGGAGCCTCGCGCGCCTGCTGCCCGCGGAGTGCCCGTCCGGCTCCGCCGCCGTGCTGGCCCTCCTCGACCGGTACGGGGAGATGCGGATCAGCCGGCTCGCGGAGCTCCTCGCCGTCGACATGTCCGTCACCAGCCGCCATGTGGCGCACGTCGCCGGGCGCGGCTGGATAGAGCGGTCACCCGACCCGGACGACGGACGCTCGCGCATCCTGCGGCTCACCCCCGCCGGGGTGGCCCGGCTCGAGGACCTCGGCCGGCGCACCACCGATCTGTTCGCCCACCACCTCAAGGACTGGTCCGACGACGACGTCGGACGGCTCAACGCGCTGCTGGCCCGCCTCCGCGAATCCCTCGGGGACTGCCGGAACGCCCGTACACCCACGTGAAAGACCGCACACCCACGCAAGAGACAAGGAAGTACATGGCTACGACCACACCGACCGGTGTGCGGGGCGGCCACGCCAGACACGGGGGGACCCCTGCCTCCGAGGGCGGCGCGCCGATGACGCACCGGCAGATCATGGAGGCGCTGTCCGGGCTGCTGCTCGGCATGTTCGTCGCCATCCTGTCCTCGACCATCGTCTCCAACGCCCTGCCCGAGATCATCAACGACCTGGGGGGCGGCCAGTCCGCCTACACGTGGGTGGTCACGGCGGCCCTGCTGGCGATGACCGCGACCACCCCGCTCTGGGGCAAGCTCGCCGACCTCTTCAGCAAGAAGCTGCTGGTCCAGACAGCCCTGATCATCTATGTGGTGGGCTCGGTGGTGGCCGGGCTCGCGCAGGACACCGGCACGCTCATCGCCTGCCGCGTGGTGCAGGGCATCGGCGTAGGCGGCCTCACCGCACTGGCACAGGTGATCATGGCCGCGATGATCTCCCCGCGGGAGCGCGGCCGCTACAGCGGCTACCTCGGCGCGACGTTCGCCGTCGCAACGGTCGGCGGCCCGCTGCTGGGCGGCGTCATCACCGACACCGAGTGGCTCGGCTGGCGCTGGTGCTTCTACGTCGGTGTGCCGTTCGCGCTCATCGCGCTGCTCGTGCTGCAGAAGACCCTCGAGCTTCCCGTGGTGAAGCGGGACGTCAAGGTCGACTGGGCGGGCGCCCTCCTCATCAGCGCCTCGGTCTCGCTGCTGCTGATCTGGGTCACCTTCGCGGGTGACAAGTACGCGTGGCTGTCCTGGCAGACGTACGCCATGACCGGCGGCGCGCTGGCCCTGGGCCTGCTCTTCCTCGTCGTCGAGTCCCGGGTGGGCGACCCGATCGTCCCGCTGCGGCTGTTCCGCAACCGGACCATCACGCTGGCCTCCCTGGCGTCGCTCTTCGTGGGCGTCGCGATGTTCGCCGGCACGGTCTTCTTCAGCCAGTACTTCCAGCTGGCCAGGGGCGAGTCGCCCACGATGTCCGGCGTCATGACCATCCCGATGATCGCGGGTCTGTTCGTCTCCTCGACGGCCAGCGGCCTGATCATCACCAGGACCGGCAGGTGGAAGGCATGGCTGGTCAGCGGCGGTGTCCTGGTCACCGGCGGTCTCGGACTGCTGGGCACGATCCGCTACGACACCGAGTACTGGCGCATCGCCGTCTTCATGGCCGTCATGGGCCTCGGCCTCGGCATGATGATGCAGAACCTGGTGCTGTGCACGCAGAACCAGGTGGCCCCGCAGGACCTGGGCGCGGCCTCGTCGGTCGTCACCTTCTTCCGGTCGCTGGGCGGTGCGGTCGGTGTCTCCGCACTGGGCGCGGTGCTCGCCGACCGCGTCACCCACTACGTCGAGGACGGTCTCGCCGAACTCGGCCCACGCGGCGCGTCGATGGGCCACGGCGGCACCGGCGGCGGGGGCATCCCCGACCTGGACGCGCTGCCCGCCCCGGTCCGCACCGTGGTCGAGAGCGCGTACGGGCACGGTGTGGCGGACGTGTTCCTGTACTCGGCCCCGTTCGCGCTGCTGGCGTTCCTGGTGACCCTGTTCATCAAGGAGGTGGCGCTCAAGGGCGCCTCGGCCGCCGCCCCGGGCCCGACCTCGCGGGACACCGGTGACACCGCCCCCGAGGACAGGCCCGTCGCCGTGGCCGGCGGGACCGTCGTGCACGGCGTGGTGCGCGGCTCGGAGGGCGCGCCCGTCGGGCGGGCCGCCGTCACGCTCATCTCGCCAGCGGGCCGCCGGCTGGGCCGCGCGGTGGCGCGGGCGGACGGTGCGTACGCCCTGGACGCGCCGGGCACCGGCCCGTACGTCCTGATCGCCTCGGCCGACGGTTTCCAGCCGCAGGCGTCCACGGTGGTCGTCGGGAACGAGCCCGTGGCCCGCGACATCCTCCTCGCCGGTACGAGCGGACTGTCCGGCACCGTGGTCGCGGCCGAGGGCGGCGCGGCGGTCGAGGGCGCCATGGTCGTCGTGACCGATGTGCGTGGAGAGGTGCTGGCGACCGGCGCCTCCGGCCCGGGCGGGGGCTTCTCCTTCGCCGAGTTGGTGCCCGGAGGGGTGACCCTCGCCGTGAGCGCGCCCGGCTTCCGGCCGCTGGCCCTCCCCGTGGAGATCGGCGGCCAGGGCGTCACCCGGCTCGAGTTGGCCCTGCACGCGGGCGCCGTGGTGCGCGGCACCGTCCGGGCCGGGGACGCCGGGACCCCGCTGGCCGACGCCCGGGTGACGCTCGTCGACGCGGCGGGGAACGTGATCGCGACCGCGACCACCGGTGACGACGGCGCGTACGCCTTCGCCGACCTCGACCCGGGCGAGTACACGGTCGTCGCCACCGGCTACCCGCCGGTGGCGGGCACGCTCAGCGTGACCGGCGTTGGTGTGGACGGCCACGACATCGCACTCGCCCACGCGGTCGAGTGACCGGACCCCCGGGCGGCGCTCCCAGCGGAGGCGGCGCCCGGGGCCGGGGCGGCGGGCAGGGGACGGCCGGCCGCCCCGGCGACTCCAACGGGGTGTCCGGCGAGGAGACCGCGCAACGGGACGGGACGGGACCGCACGCACGGGCAGGACGCAGGTCGGTCAACGAGGGCCGGGGTTCCCGGGGTTCCGGGGTTCCCGGGGTTCCCGGGGTTCCCGGTGCGCTCAGGGTTACGGGTGCGCCAGGGGCACCGGTGCGTCCCGCGCGCTCCGCCGTCGCCTCGACGCCCGCGATGACCGGCTCCAGGACGTGGTCGGGATTCCGTTCCGGCGTTTCCCCCACCGTGTTCCCACCCCGGGCGGCCCCGTCCTCGCCGCGTCCTCGCCGCGTCCTCGAACATCCCGGTGGGCTGAGGCACCCACCGGGTCGCGCCCTTTGCCTCGGGGTAGTGGTCGTCGAGCGCGTACGGTGCACGGGACGGCTTCCCGTGCACCGTACGAGGCTCGCCCTCGCGCCGTTCGGCGCTACTGCGCCGAGGTGAGGTCGTACAGGGTGGTGTCCCCCACGGTGACCTGCGTGAAGTTCGCCCGGACCCAGTCCTGGATCTCGGCGCTGCTGCCGCCCCCCGGGCCCCCTCCCCGGGCGCCGACGCCGCCGTCGATGAACCAGTGGATGCTGCCGGCGGCCACGTACTGCCGGAACTGGGCGAGCGTCGGCGACGGGTCGCTGCCGTTGAAGCCGCCGATCGCCATGACCGGCTCCTCGGTGGCCAGTTGGTACGCGGCCGCGTTCTGGGAGCCGACCGCGGCGGCCACCCAGGTGTGGGCGGAGGCGTTCTCCGTCAGCCTGGCGACGACGGCGGAACCGACGTCCGGCCCGTCGAGCAGACCGCCCGCCCCGCCGGCACCGGCGGGCCCTTCGCCCCGCGCCTGGCGGCCCTGGCCCTGGCCGTGGTTCTGGCCGGGACCGGGGGGTACGCCCTGACCCGGCCCCTGGCCCTGCCCCGCGGTCCCGTCCTGGCCCGGCTGTTGGCCTTGGCCTTGGCCGAGCCCCTGCCCAGGGCCCCGGCCGCCTCCGTCCCCCACGCCCGGCGGCGTCCCGCCGCCGTCCAGCGCGGGACGGCCGCCTCCAGGCCCACCACGCGCGGACACCGGTCCCGCCGTCACGATCGAGCCCTGGTGGCCGCTGCCCAGTGTGTACAGGGTGTACGCCACCGGCCCGGCCAGCGATGCCGCGAGCCCGAGGCCCGCCGCGCCCAGCGCGAGCGCTCGCCCGAGCCTCCCGGCGAACAGCAGTCCCACCGCGGCCACGAGCCCGCCCACCAGCACCGCCGCGCGCAGCCACGGCACGAAGTCCGCGGTGCGGCCGAGCAGGACACAGGCCCAGACCGCCGTCACCGCCACCGCGCCGGCCAGCGCCGCACGGGCCGCGGGGTGCCCGCGCTCCTCCCACAGCACGGTGGTGCCCATTCCGACGAGCGCCGCGATGTACGGGGCGAGTGCCACCGTGTAGTACTCGTGGAAGATCCCGGCCATGAAACTGAAGACCAGGAGCGTCGTCAGCAACGCCCCGCCCCAGACGAGGAAGGCCGCCCTCGCGGTGTCGGTCCTGCCGCCGCGCCGGGTCACCACGAGGCCCGCGACGAGCAGGACGAGTGCGGCGGGCAGCAGCCAGGAGATCTGGCCTCCGACACCGTCGCCGAACATCCGCCCGATGCCGGTCTCCCCCCAGCCGCCCTGTCGGCCGCCGCCCCCACCGCCGCCGACGCTGCCGACCTCGTTGCCGCTGATGCGGCCGAGGCCGTTGTAGCCGAAGGTGAGCTCGAGGAAGCTGTTGTTCTGGGAACCGCCGATGTACGGGCGGGAGGCCGCCGGCCACAGCTCGACGATCGCCACCCACCACCCTCCGGAGACGATCAGCGCCACCCCCGCGAGGGCGAGTTGGCCGATCCTGCGCCGCACGGGAGCGGGCGCGCACACCGCGTACACGAGCGCGAGCGGCGGCAGCACGAGGAACGCCTGCAGGGTCTTGGTGAGGAACGCGAACCCGACCGCCACGCCCGCCCACACCAGCCATCCGGTACGGGCGGCCTCCAGTGCGCGCAGCACGCAGTACACGGCCACGGTCGTCAGCAGCGCCAGCAGCGCGTCCGGATTGTTGAAGCGGAACATCAGGGCGGCGACCGGCGTCAGGGCAAGCACCGCGCCCGCGATCAGCCCCGCCGCCGCGCTGAAGCGACGGCGGACGGCCGCATGGACGACGGCCACCGCCGCCACGCCCATCAGCACCTCGGGCACCAGGATCTGCCACGACCCGAGCCCGAACAGCCGTACCGACAGCGCCATCGGCCAGAGCGCGGCGGGCGGTTTGTCGACGGTGATGGAGTTCGCGGCGTCGGACGAGCCGAAGAAGAACGCCTTCCAGCTCTCGCCGCCCGCCTGGGCGGCCGCGGAGTAGAAGGAGTTGGCGTAGCCGGAGGCGCTCAGGTCGTACAGGTACAGCACGCCGGTCAGCGCCAGCAGGGCGATCAGGGCGGGCCGCGCCCAGACCGGGTCCTCCGCACGGCCCCGCCACACGCGAGCGGCCCGGCCGGGTCGCGGCGGCGTCCGGGGCGGTTCCGGGTCCGCGCTCACGGTGGGTGCGCAGGCGTCGTGCGGTGCGGTCGTCATCGTCGGTCTCCCGTGGTCGTGCCGGCGGTAGGGGCGTCGGAAGCCGCGCCGTTCGTACCGGCGTCGAGTGCCGTGCCGGCGGTACGGACGTCCGGAGCCGCGCCGTCCGTACCGGCATCGGCAGCGCTCACGCCCGTGGGGCGCGGGCGCGGCAGCGCTCGGCGGTCGGGAAAGACCCAGGCGCGGAGGAGCAGGAAGCGCAGCAGGGTGGCGGCGAGGTTCGCCACGACCAGGACGGCCAGCTCGGTGCCGTGCGAGGGACTGCCGGCCGCGGCGTCCAGCGCGGCCAGGGAACCGCTGGTGAGGGCGAGACCGATGCCGAAGACCACCAGCCCCTGGGCCTGGTGGCGCACCGCCCTTTCGCGGCCGCGCACACCGAAGGTCAGGCGCCGGTTCGCCGCCGTGTTGGCGACTGCCGAGAGCAGCAGCGCGGCGGCGTTCGCCGGCTGCGGCCCCGCCCCGGCACGGAACACCGAGTACAGCAGCAGGTAGCAGAGCGTCGAGAGCGCGCCGACCGCGCAGAAGCCGACCAGTTGACGGGCCAGCCCGCCGGGGACTCCGCTGATCCGGCCGTCCCTCGGGTCGTCGCCGAACGGCCGTGCGAGCCGGTCCAGGGGGAGCGCCCCGACCGCCAGCGCCCGTCCGACCCGCAGCACGCCCTTCAGGTCGTCGACGGCCGTGCGCACGATGTGCACGGTGGAGTCCGGGTCGTCGACCCAGTCCACGGGCACCTCGTGGATACGCAGCCCTGCCCGCTCGGCCAGCACCAGCAGCTCCGTGTCGAAGAACCAGCCGGTGTCCTCGACCATCGGCAGCAGGCGCTCGGCGACCTCGCGCCGTATCGCCTTGAACCCGCACTGCGCGTCCGAGAACCGCGCGGCCAGCGAACCGCGCAGGATCAGGTTGTACGTACGGGAGACGAACTCCCGCTTCGCCCCGCGCACCACCCGCGACGAACGCGCGAGCCGCGAGCCGATGGCCAGGTCCGAGTGCCCGGAGATCAGCGGGGCGACCAGGGGCAGCAGCGCGTTGAGGTCGGTGGACAGGTCGACGTCCATGTAGGCCAGCACGGGCGCGTCGGACGCCGCCCACACGGCCCGCAACGCACGGCCGCGCCCCTTCTGCTCCAGACGGAGGGCCCGGACTCCGGGGACGGAGGCCGCGAGCGCCGCCGCCACCCGGGGTGTGCGGTCGGTGCTGGCGTTGTCCGCGACGGTGATCCGGAAGCCGTACGGAAAGGTGGCGGCGAGATGGTCGTGGAGCCGGCGCACGCACGGCTCCAGGTCCTTCTCCTCGTTGAAGACGGGGATGACCACGTCCAGCACGGGCGGGCCCGCCGCGCCCACGGGCAGATGTTCCCGTGCCGGCAGGGTGCCCGTGGCGGTGGTGCCCGCCGGGGTGTCGGTTCGCATGGACCGACTCTCGACGGGGCCGCTGTCACCGCCGTGTGCCGAGGCTGTGCGCCGTCTGTGAGTCCCCGGGTTCCCGTACGAGCGGCAGCCGCACGGTGAAGACGGTGCGTCCCGGCGCGCTCGCCGCGCCGACGGTTCCGCCGTGCGCCGTGACCACGGCGTGCACGATCGCGAGCCCGAGTCCGGTGCTGCCCGCGTGCCGGGAACGGGAGGCGTCGCCGCGCGCGAAGCGCTCGAAGACGTGCGGGAGCAGGGCGGGCGGAATGCCCGGACCGTCGTCCCGGACCTCCAGCACGACCGCCGTCCGGCACTCCAGCGACCGCACGGCCGCGGTGACTGTGGTGCCCGGCGGAGTGTGCGTACGGGCGTTGGCCAGCAGATTGACCAGCACCTGCTGCAGCCGCTCCGGATCGGCCCGCACCACGGCGGGCGCCTCCGGGAGTTCCAGGCGCCAGACGTGCTCCGGTCCCGCAGCCCGGGCGTCGCTCACCGCGTCGACGACGAGCGGCGGCAGGTCGGTGCTCCGGTACGCCAGGGGCCGCCCCGCGTCGAGCCGGGCCAGCAGCAGAAGATCCTCCACCAGCCCCGTCATCCGGGTGGCCTCCGACTCGATCCGGGTGAGCGCGTGCCGGGTGTCGGGCCCGGGCCGCTCCCGACCGCGCCGGGTCAGCTCGGCGTAGCCGCGGATGGACGCGAGGGGGGTGCGCAGCTCATGACCGGCGTCCGCCACGAACTGCCGCACCCGCGTCTCGCTCTCCTGCCGCGCGTGCAGGGCTGAATGGACGTGGTCGAGCATCCGGTTGAGCGCGGCGCCGACCCGGCCGACCTCGGTGCCGGGGTCGGCCTCAGCCTCGGGCACTCGCTCGTGCAACGCCACCTCGCCGCTGTGCAGGGGAAGTTCGGAGACCCGGGTGGCGGTCGCCGCGACCCTCCGCAGCGGGCGCAGCGCGACCCCGACCACGGCGCCGCCCGCCAGTCCGGCGGCGACCAGCCCGGCGGCGGTCACACAGATCTCGACGACCACGAGCGTGGTCAGGGTGCTGTGGACCTCGGCCAGGGGAACGCCGACGAGGAACGCGCCGTTTCCGCCCGCACGGTACTCGACGCGGTAGTCGCCGAGGCCCGGCAGTTCCACGGTGTGCGGCCGTCCGTCCCGCGGCACGCCGGTGAGCGCGGCCTTCTCCGCCCCGGTCAGGGCCCGGTCGGTGACCCGTGGGCCCAGCTCGTCCGAGTCCTGCTGGGTGGAGACGACCCCGCCGCCGAGGTCGCCGTCCGCCGCGACCTGCGCGCCGACGGTCCCGAGCGGCGCGCCGCCGCCGGTGACGAACCGCAGGGGCTCCGGCGCCCGCGGACCGCCGCCCGGGGCGCCCGGAGGCGGACCGGCCGCCCGCAGCGCGACGCCGCGGAGCTGCTCGTCCTTCTGGCCGTACAGGTAGGTGCGCAGTGCGAGCGTCGTCACGGTGCCTATGACCGCCGCGACCACCGCGATGAGGGCCACCGCGGACACCACGAGCCGGGTCCGCAGCGACCATCCGCCGCGCGAGCCGCCGTTCTTCACGCCCTAGTCACCGGGCTTGATCAGATATCCCGCACCGCGCCGGGTGTGGATCATCGGGGTGCGTCCCGCGTCGATCTTGCGCCGCAGATAGGAGATGTAGAGCTCCACCACATTGGCCTGACCGCCGAAGTCGTACGACCACACCCGGTCCAGGATCTGCGCCTTGCTGAGAACCCGCCGGGGGTTGCGCATCAGATAGCGCAGCAGCTCGAACTCCGTCGCCGTGAGGTGGATCGACGTGCCGCCCCGGGTCACCTCGTGACTGTCCTCGTCGAGCGTCAGGTCACCGACGACGAGCAGCGGCTCGTCCCTCGCGGCGGCCACCGTCGCGGCACGCCGGATCAGCCCGCGCAGCCGTGCCACGACCTCCTCCAGGCTGAACGGCTTGGTCACGTAGTCGTCACCGCCCGCCGTGAGACCGGCGATCCGGTCCTCGACGGCGTCCCTGGCCGTCAGGAACAGCACCGGCACGTGGGGGTGTTCGCGCCGGATCCGGCCGAGAACGGTCAGCCCGTCCAGGTCGGGCAGCATCACGTCGAGGATGACGGCGTCGGGCCGGAAGGCGCGGGCCGCGCGCACGGCACCCGCCCCGTCGCCGGCGCTGCGCACCTCCCAGCCCTCGTAGCGCAGGGCCATCGAGAGCAGTTCGGTGAGGGATGCCTCGTCGTCCACGACGAGGACCCGTACGGGGCCGCCGCCGGTCCTGCGCAGTCCGGGCCGTCCCCGGGCCGTGGTCGTCGTCATGCCGCCCACTCTGGGGCGGCGCGGTGAGAGGGGCCTTGCGCTTCCCTGTGAATTCCCTGAGAACCGTCACTGTCCGACGTGGGCGATCGGCACCGATGCACGGCGCCACGGGTGGGCGACGCCGAAGACGGCCACGGACCGACGGGGGCGGGGACGGGGACGAGGAGGGGCAGCGGGCACGGGGGAGGGGCAGGGACGGGCGGGCGTCACGGGCCGGTGGAGAACAGCGCGGCAGCGTTCCCGTGGCAGACCGCGCGCAGCCAGTCGTCGCCGAGCTCCAACCGATCCAGGGCCCGGAGCTGGTGGAGGTAGGGGTAAGGGATGTTGGGGAAGTCGGTCCCGAGCAGCACGCGGTCCCCCAGGTCCGCGAGCCGCGCCCGCTCGGCCGTCGGGAACGGGCTGAAGCGCTCGCTGAAGTCGGTGAAGGCCATCGTCGTGTCCAGGCGCACCTCCTGGTGGCGCTCGGCGAGGTCCAGGAAGTCCGTGTACTCCGGCATCCCCATGTGGGCGACGACCAGCCGCAGTCGAGGATGGCGCGCCAGGAGGCGTCCCACCGGCTCGGGCCCGGTGTACTTGCCGGGCGCCGGCCCGGACCCGCAGTGCATCACCACCGGAACGCGCGCCTCGGCGAGCAGGCCCCACACGGGTTCGAGGAGGGCGTCGTTGGGGTCGTACGCACCGACCTGGACATGCGCCTTGAACACCCGGGCCCCGCTCTCCACGGCGGTTCGGGCGTACCGCTCGACGCCCGCCTCGGGGTAGAGCGTCGCCGTCCGCAGACAGTCGGGCGTCCGGGCGGCGAAGTCCGCGGCCCACCCGTTCAGCCACTCCGCCATGTCAGGCTTGTGGGGGTACAGCATGGACGTGAAGTGCCTCACCCCGAACTCCCGCAGCAGCGCGATCCGTCGGCCCTCCTCCGCGCGATAGGTGATCGGCCACGCCATGCCCGTCAGTGGTCCGGCGGAGTCGAAGTACGCCCACACCTTGTCCAGGACCCGCTCGGGCATGAAGTGGGTGTGCACGTCGATGAGTCCGGGCAGCCCCAGCCGCTGCCAGAACGCCCGTACCGCCAGGGCCTCGGTGCCGTCCGGGCCCGGGCTGCCGGAGGGTCCCGCCGCCGCCCCCCGGGCCGCTGCCCCCGCATCCGGCGCACAGCAGGGGGAGGTGGGGCGGTTCCGTGCCGTCACCGGTTGATCGCTCATGCCCACACCCTCCGACGCGCACGGCGGGACTGTCCAGGCCCCGGCCCCGGCCCCGGTAGGACCGGCCCCGGTAGGCCCGGCCCCGGACGCAGACGCAGGGCAGGGCAGGCGAACGCCGCGTAGCGTCCGAACCGGGCCCCGCACCGGGGCCGGGCGTACCGGGGTCGGCCGTACCGGGGCCGGCCGCACCGGGGCCGGCCGCACCGGGACCGGGATCAGGACGCGGCTAGAAGAGCCCGTCCTGGACACCCGTCGGCAGCTCGTCCACCGGCACGGACACCACGGAGCGGGGATCGGCCGCGACGAGCTCCCAGCCGGACATCAGGCGGGTGTCGAGGACCGTCACCCGGCCGTCTCCGCTGCCCAGGTGCAGATCGGGGCCCGCGGCCGCGACGAGCCGTCCGGCCACGACCCCGCCGTCCACCAGCTCCCGCACCACTCGCAGAACCGCGGGTGCCGCGGCCGCGGCGCCGGGCGGCACCGTGCACTCCAGCCCGAACTCCCGGGCGTGGTCGACCACCTCGAACCCGGCCCGCTCCAACGCCTCGGGCCACCCCGGAAGCGACACGGCCCGCTCGTACAGCGCCACGACCTCGGCGGCCCGATCGTCCGCGGCGGCCGGAAGCACGGGACGCACCGCCCGCTTGCGCGTGTAGGGCACCCGGTCCGGTACGCCGAGCGCCGAGCGCAGCAGTTCCTCCGTGCGCCGCGCCGCCATCAGGGGCCCGCGGCCCAGCCAGCAGAACACCACCGCCCCCTGCTCCAGCAGGCGCGCCGCGCCTCGCTCCTCAGCGGTGATCCCTACCTTCACCATCCCGGGCCCGAACCAGGCCAGATAGACCCGGAACGTCCGCGGATCGTCGGCGACGGTGTCGGCGGCCACCGAGTGCGCACGGTCCAGGCGCGCGCACTCCGGGCACTGCCCGCCGGTGCTCCTGCCGGGCACCACGGCCCCGAGCGGGCAGACATGGCCCCGCGCCCCGGCGCAGTGCCGCACCCCGACGGCCCGGAAGCCGATCTCCCGGCCGGGAGCGAGCCGGCTCGTCCGCGTCTGCGCACCGCGCACCCACCGCAGCTCGGGGGTCCCCCGCCCCCAGCTCAACCCCCGGCACCGCCACCGCTCGTCGCCCATGCCCCGCACTCCTCCAGCACGTCTCACGTGAGAGCCCCCGGATCTCGGCGCATTTCGCGGAGGTCTCCCGGCTCCGGCACCCGGCACCCGGCACCCGGCACCCGGCACCCGGCAGGATTCGAACCCGCCACCTTCTGATCCGCGGCTCCGGCCCGATCGTCCGTCGGCATCCGCACCGGACGCTTCGAGGCCCCACGGGGACGCTATCGGACGGGGCAGGCGCCGGCCCCGGGCACAGCCGGCTTCGCCGGGCGGGTCTCCGCCACCCGAGGGGCCCGTGCGGGTGGGGGCCGAAGGAGTGCTTCCGGTGACCCGATGCACCGCTTTGACCTGCGGAAAGGTCCCGTGAGGGGTACGGGCCGGCGGGATCTGCGGGAGCGGACCGGGCGCGGGTGTGACTTGCTGTGGGGGACAGCTGCCCACCTCGCCAAGGAGACAGCCGAGCCATGTTCGAGTCCAGCCCGTTCGGGGACGCCCGGTCGAAGACGGCTCACGCCGGTCGCTCCGGCCGACGCGCCGGTACCCGGTCGCTGTCCGCGCTCGTCGTCCTCGTCATCGGGGGACTGCTCGTCTTCTCCGCCTCCACGACGGCGGCGGCACCCGGGCCACCGGGGCGCACCCTGGAATCGACGGCCTCGACCACGTCCCTTGCGACGAAATCCTCGGGCGGCTCGACCTGTGAGGACGCCAGACCCACCAAAGTGGGCACCGAGAGGAACGACGTCATCTTCGGGACCCCCGGCAACGACGTGATCTTCGCCCTCGGAGGCAATGACACGGTCTACGGACTCGGGGGGAACGACCTCATCTGCGGCGGCCCGGGCAACGACACTCTCAACGGTGACCGGGACAACGACCAGCTCTTCGGCGGCGAGGGCGACGACCAGCTCTTCGGCGGCTGGGACAACGACGAACTCCACGGCGGGCCCGGTAACGACGAACTCCGCGGCGAATCGGGCAACGACGAGCTCCACGGCGACTCGGGCAACGACCGGCTCTCCGGTTTCCTGGGCAACGACGCCCTGTTCGGCGGAAGGGGCAACGACGAGCTCCGCGGCGGACGGGACAACGACGAGCTCTACGGGGGCGCGGACAACGACCAGCTCTTCGGGGAGGCCGACGACGACACCCTGGACGGCGGCTCGGGCACGAACCGCAACAACGGCGGATCCGGAATCAACACCTGCGTCGACCCGAGCCGTGGCCCGGGCTGCAATGACTGAGCCCGGAACGGGTCGTCAGCCGCCATGGGCATGACGCCCCTTCAGGGACTGGCGGTGCCGGCCGTCCGCGGATTCCGGGGGAGCGCCGTGGCCAACGGCATCACCTCGGAGGGCGGCCGTCCCGAGCAGGGCTCCGACGCCCGCATGATCATGGAAGTACTCCGCCACGGACCGATTCGATCGGCCATGGACACCCGCGCCTTCGCACGGCGCGACTCGCAGCGCTCGGCGTTCGATCTCGTCGGGGACGCTCCGCCGGGGCGACGGCGACGATCCGGACGGCGACGGCCCGGCCGGGTGGCTGTCTAGAGCCGTTTCAGGTTCCGGTCCAGGATCGCCCGGAGCCGATCCACGTCCGCGGCACTCTGGGCGCCCCGCTTGGGGAGTACCGCGACTCCGGCCGCGCGGTCGCCGCCCAGCAGCACGGAGAGCCCGGGCGTCTCCAGGTACTCCCGGAACACAGCCCAGTCCACGGTGTAGGACATCCGCTCACCGTTGCTGACCGCGCCGCGCTCGTCGGCAACCGTGCGGAACTGCCCGTACGGCTCCACGACGCTGAACATCCTGCGGGCCATTGTGCGCAGCCCTCGCACGGTGCCCCAGGACGCGACCGCCACGGAAAGCACCAGCGAGACGATCAACACGGGCGGCGCGGTGTCGTGAAGGGCCGAGAAGACGCCCACGGCGATTGCCGCCAGCAGCGGCGCCATGAGCGCCTGGGCCCGGCCCGCCGGTGTCCGACGGGCTCGAGCACGCAACGCCTCCTCGAAGTCAGCGACCGTCGGTCGATGGACGAACTCGGCGGTCGCACCGCGCTCCGTCCCCCGATGTGAGGATTCCCCGCCCCTGATGTCCATGAGCCGGGATCCTGGCGAGGGGCCGGCCCAGCGAATCAGGGCCTCCTTGGCCGGACCGCCGGACACCTCCGCACCGACGTCGAGACGAAAGCCAGAGGCCCTGTGGATCACTCCACAGGGCCTCTGGTCCGATGTGCACTCGGCAGGATTCGAACCTGCAACCTTCTGATCCGTAGTCAGATGCTCTATCCGTTAAGCTACGAGTGCTTGTCTGCCCGGGCTTTTCGGCCCGGTCGGCGTTGCGGGAACAACATTACATGACCTGCGCCGTCAGGCGAAATCCATTAGCCGCACCCTGCCTGACCTGCACAAACACCCGGACGGCCGTACGGACGCCCACCGCTGGGGTCCGCCCACCGCAGCGATGCGGAAGCGCGCGGATCACCCGTGCGCCGGCCGGGAGCATCGGAGACGGGCCCCGGGTGCCGAGAGAGGGAGATCGCGCGAGCCCGGTGCGACCCCGACGAAGGGGCAGAGGACGCCGCGCGCCGGGAGCACGGCCGGGGCGGCCGCCGGAATCGCCGGACACGCACCGGGAGCGACCGAAGCCCCGGCCGTCGGGCCGGGGCTTCGATAATGGTGCGGAGGCGGAGGGATTTGAACCCTCGATGGGCTTTAAGACCCAAACCGCATTAGCAGTGCGGCGCCATAGACCGGACTAGGCGACGCCTCCAGCACACCCGCGCGGTCGCGGGTGGTGCGTGCAGATGATGACACAGCCGGGTGGGGTGTCACCAATCGCTCCCCACGGTACTAGGCGCGTGGGCTCCTGGGCAAAGACGCGCTCACACCCCGATCGGCCCAGCCGGGGTTGCGCAACGCCCCGGCGCGCGGAGCGTTAGAGATGCCGGGACGCCGTCCCCCGAAGCGGGGCTCCGCCCCCAAACCTTCGCTTCCAGGAGTACGCATGCTGCGCCGCCTCGTCCTCACCGTCGCCGCGACGGCCACAGCCTCCCTCGCCGCGCTGACCACCGCCGTGCCCACCGCGGGTGCCGCCCCGCACACGCCGATCCCGCTGCCGCTGCTCCAACCCGGTCAGCCGGAGCCGTCGGACCGCTCCGCGCCCGGTGACCGGCTCACCGTGACCACCTCGGAGACGGGGAACCCCCAGGCCGACGGCACGTACGAGCTGACGTGCGGCGCGGCGGGCGGTCCGGCGGGCGGCTCGCACCCCGAGGCGGAGGCCGCCTGCGACCGGCTGGCCGAGTTCGCCACGGATCGGCAGGACCCGTTCAGTCCGGTCGGCGAGGACACCATGTGCACGATGCAGCACGGCGGCCCCGCCACCGCGCGGATCACCGGGACCTGGCGCGGCCGCGACGTCGACGCCACCTTCGACCGCACCAACGGCTGCGAGATCCGCCGCTGGGAGACCCTGGAACCGGTTCTGCCGACCGCACGCCGGGGCGACGCCCGTACCACCCCGGTGTGACACCCCGCCCCACCCGGACGGCCCCCTGTCCCGAGGCCCGGCGTAACCCGTCCCGGGGTTTCGGCCAACGCCCCCGCCCACGCCCGCTTGACGCCCCACGACGGCGCCCGGCGCTCCCGGCGGTCCCGCCACGCGCAGGTCAGGGGGCCTCTCAGAGGGCCGGGAGCGACTGTGTGTACACAGAACCTCGGTGAGAGCTCCCCCTCATCCACCGCCGCGGCCGCATCCCCAGCCCTTAGACTCCCTCCAGTGACAGGCTGCGGCCGCGAGGGCAAGCCGCCCCGGCCGTCCGCCGCAAGATGCTGTAGGTCAGGGAGGAAGCGTCGTCGTGAGCAGCAGGCCATCCCGAGGCGCTGCTCGCCTCGCCGCCATACTCGACGCCCTCCCGGACGGGCTCGTCCTCGTCAACTGCAACGGCACGGTCGTCAACGCCAACACCATCGCCCTCGAGATGTTCGAGGCCCCCGGCACCGCGCTCGTCGGTCGCGGGCTCCTCGACCTGCTGCCGGTGTTCGACTCCAAGCTCATCCCCGGCTCGATGCGCCGCCCCGACTCCGCCGACGAACGCGGCCGCACGAAGCCGACCCGGATGGTCGCGCGCCGCACGGACGGCAGCGAGTTCCCGGTGGAGGTGACCAGCGCCAGCCTCGAGGACGGCCGTGAGGCGTACGACCCACCCGGCGTCGGAGGTGGCGGCTACACCGGCGACGAACTGCTGATGCTCGTCGTGCGCGACCTGTCCGGCACGGTCGACACCGAGGCCGAACTCGCGCGCTCCCAGCGGCAGACCGAGATGATCCTGCGTGCCGCCGCCGAGGGCGTCGTCGGCACGGACACCGACGGCCGCGTCGTCCTCGTCAATCCGGCCGCCGCCCAGATCCTCGGCTTCCGCGCCAGCGACCTCGGTGGCAAGGAGCTGCACCCGCTGATCCTGCACTCGCGCCCGGACGGCGAGCCGTTCCCGTACGAGGAGTCCCCGCTCGCCGACACGCTCAAGTCCGGGCGCAAGCACCGGGTCCGCGGCCAGACGCTGTGGGCCAAGGACGGCAAACGCGTGCCCGTCGACCTGACCACCGCGCCGGTGCGCGACGGGGAGCAGTTGGTCGGCGCGGTCATGACCTTCACCGACCGGCGGCCCTACGAGGAGCAGGCGGAGCGCCACGCCGCGGAGCTCGCCGAACGGGACGAGAAGTACAGCACGGACATCGCGCAGCGCGACGAGAAGTACGCGACCGACATGGCCGAGCGGGACGAGCGGCACGCGGCCGAGCTGGCGGAGCTGACCGAGAAGCACACCGCTGAGGTCGCGGACCGGACCGAGCAGTACGCCGCGGAGATCGAGAGCCGGGAGGAGCGGGAGGCCTCCCTGGCCGCCCGGCACGCCCAGCTGGCCGCGGTCCTCGGCGAGGCACTGCGCGGTCCCCTGGAGGAACTGCGCGGCGAGCTCGGGAAGCTGGCCGCCGACCCGGCCGGACAGCTGTGGCCGGAGGCCAACCAGATCCTGCACCACCTGTCCGCGGGCTACTCCCGGATGACGACCCTGGTCGACAACGTCCTCGGCTTCCAGCGGCTGGACGCCGGCACGGAGCAGCTGGACAAGGCCGTCGTGCTGCTCGACGCGGTCGTGGCGGCCGGTGTCGAGGGCGCGGTCGAACTGATCGGCCCGGGGCGGGCGCAGTTCGCGGTCCACGCGCCGCCGATCGAGGCCGAGGTGGACGGCGCACGGCTGGCGACGGCACTGGCCCATCTGGTCGCCGATGTCGCGGGCATCGACTCGACGGGCAAGGCCAGGGTGGTGCCGGGCGCCGGTTACGTCGACTCGACCATCGTGGTGGCGGCGGCGCAGCGCGGCGAAGTCGTACGGATCGAGGTGCGCGGTCCCTACTCCGGCGGCGATCCGGTGCACGAGCCCATCGTCCGGGGCATCGTGACCGCGCACGGCGGCGTGCTGCAGACGCACGAAGTGCCGGGTATGAACGGCAGCGCCTACGTCCTGGAGGTGCCGCTCGGCAACGGGGCCGGAACGGTGGCACCGGCGGCGGCCCCGGAGCAGGCGCCGGCCGCCCTCCCGGCGCAGGCCACGTCCGGTGGCGGGCGACGCCGCGCGCGCCGGGCCTCGACGGACGCCTTCCTGGAGAGCCCGGTGGGCCCCGACGGCGCACCCGCCGCCGAACCCTCCGGGCGGCGCCGGGCACGTACGGAAGGTGACACGGCCGGTGGCACCGGTGGCGAGCCCGGGGCGGCGAGCGGCGGCACGGGCCGTCGTCGTGGCCGGCCGAGCCCGGCCGAGGCCGAGCCGGCCGCTCTCCCGGCCGCGCAGGGCGGCTCCGTCGTGACCGCGGCGGAGGCCGGTGCGGGCCGTCCCGCGCTGGGCGACACCGTGCCGCCCCAGGGTGTGAGCCCGGAAGCCGCGTCCCCGCAGGGCACCGGGCGGCGGGCCCGGCGTGCCCAGGCGGCGCTTCCCGCGCTGCCGTCGGGCGGCACGGCCCCGGACAGTCCGGCGGCCACCGGGCGGACCGCGGACCCGCACGGCGGACAGTCCGGCGGCCAGGGCGTCGCCGCACTGGAGCCCGCCACCACGGGAACCGCGTCCGGAGCGCAGCAGGGCGGTCGCCGGGGTCGGCGGGCACTCGCGACCGGCAACGACCGGCCGGCCCCCGCCGAGGAGCCGCGCGGCCCGTTCGCGCTGCCGCCCGCCGAGGCCGACCGCAACCCCGTGGCCGCACCCGTGGACGAGGGCCGCCACGACCAGGGGCGTCCTGAGCCGGAAGCCGCCCACACGCCCCCGCAGCCGCATCCCGTGCCGACCGGACGTCGGCGTGCGCGCCCTGCCGAGGGCGGGACGGCCGGGCCGGGCGTCCCCGCACAGGCAGGCCCCGCGACCCCGCCGCCCCCGATCCCACCCGCCGGCCCGGTACCGCCCGCCGCACCCGGACCGGTCCCGGCCACCGCTCCCGTGACACCCGCCGCACCCGGACCTGTGGCACCCGTGGCCGAGGGCGGGACGGCCGGGCCGGGCGTCCCCGCACAGGCAGGCCCCGCGACCCCGCCGCCCCCGATCCCACCCGCCGGCCCGGTGACATCCGCCGGCCCGGTACCGCCCGCCGCACCCGGACCGGTCCCGGCCCAGCCGCCCGTCCCCGGTCCCGCCGCGAACGCGGCGCCCTCCGGTGACACCGGTTCCGTACCGCTGCCCCCGGCGGCCCCGGTCCCGGCCGAGCCGCCCGCCCAGGCCCGTCGGGCCGCCCAGCCGCTGCCCGCCGAGGCGCCGACTCCGGCGGCCGGGACTGCCACACCCGCGCCGGGAACCGCCGCACCGGTGCCCGCTGCCGAGCCGGTCGACCCCGACGCCTCGCAGGGCCGGGCGTTCAGCGTGCGCACGCTCGGTCAGGGTGTGCCGTTCGCCCAGCAGATCGCGCAGCAGCCGAACCGACAGGCCACGCCGGCCGTGGCGCTGCCGCAGGCCGCCGCCCAGAACCCGACGCCGGGTTCGGGCCGCCGCCGCAAGCTGGCCACCCGGCAGGAGGCCGGACACCAGGTCTCCGAGACGGGCGCGCGGCTCCTTCCACAGCCGCAGCCGGGACCCGCCACCGCCCCGGGCCCGTCGCCGCGGCTCGGTGCGCCCACCGAGGGGCGGGCGTACGCGATCGGCGCCCCGGACGAGGGCGCGGAGGGCCCGGAGCCGCTGGACGGCCCGGGTGGCGCGGTCGAGGTCGCCAACCGGCCGGCGCCGCTTCCCCAGGACGACGAGCTTCCCCCCGAGCCGCTGGACAACCCGCGCCGGCTGCTGGTGTGGCCGGCGCCCGACGTCGCCACGCAGCAGGCGCTGAGCGACCGCGGCTACCGGCCGGTGATCGTGTACTCCCGCGAGGAGGTCGACGCGCAGATCGCCGCCTTCCCGGCCGCGCTCTTCGTCGATCCGCTGACCGGGCCGATCACCCGTACCGCGCTGCAGTCGCTCCGCCAGGCCGCGGTGGCCGCCGAGGTCCCCGTGCTGCTGGCCGCCGGACTGGGCCAGGCCACGCGCGAGGCCGCGTACGGAGCCGACCCCGCCGTGCTGCTGAAGGCCCTGGCGCCGCGCGACAGCGAACAGCATCCGTCACGCGTACTGCTGATCGAACAGCACGCCGACATCGCGGCCGCCCTGACGGCCACGCTGGAGCGCCGTGGGATGCAGGTCGCGCGGGCCGCGACCGACGCGGACGCGGTGGCGCTCGCGCAGCAGACGCGGCCGAACCTGGTGGTGATGGACCTGATGCAGGTGCGCCGCCGCCGCGCCGGGATCATCGACTGGCTGCGCGCGAACGGGCAGTTGAACCGCACCCCGCTCGTCGTCTACACCTCGGCCGGGCTCGACCAGGCGGAGCTGCCGAAGCTCTCCTCGGGCGAGACCGTCCTCTTCCTGGCCGAGCGCTCCACGAACGCCGAGGTCCAGGGCCGGATCGTGGACCTGCTGGCGAAGATCGGGACCAACTAGTAGGACGTCGTCGGGTCGGAGTGGACCGTCGGGGAGCGGGGTCCCGCGGACGGGGTCTCCCTCGGCCCTCCGGGCCGGCGGAGAGATCGCAAGGCACCGGATCGACCCGGTGGTGATCTGCCCGGTCGATGCGGCGACACCGCGAGCCGTCGTGCCGGGCGTCGCGGCGGGGCGAAGGCCGCCCGATGCGGCGCCGACACGGGTGCGGGGGCCGGACCACCGTTCGACGCGGGCACCGGCGGTCGCCGGTCTCGCCGCCCGGGGGCCGGCGCTTCGCCGCCGCCGCGCCCCGACGGACCGGAGCGCATCTGCGTGGAGCACGGCTTCCAGCTGGCCCCGCGCTCGACGAACGGCCCCTGGAGCGTGAGGAGTTCCGGGCGCGGATGGGGCAGCCCCGGGCGCGCCCTTCCACCGCCGAACAGCGAAGATGCCCGGGTTCCCGCGCGGACGCGACCGCGCGGACCGGCGGCGCACCAAGCGGCCACGGCGTGCGGCGGACGCCACCCGGCGCGGACGCGGCGCGGCTCGGTACGCCTCGCGCACCGGGCCGCGCCCGAACACCGTGAGTGCCTAGCGCACTTCGGTGACCTGCAGCTCGCCGTCCGCGTACTGCCGGCGGATGACCTTTTTGTCGAACTTGCCGACACTGGTCTTCGGCACGGACGGGATGATCGCCCAGCGTTCCGGCAACTGCCACTTGGCGATGTGCCCGGCCAGGAACTCCTTCAGCGACGCGTAGTCGGCGGTCGAGCCGTCCTTCAGCACCACCGCCGCCAGCGGGCGCTCGCCCCACTTTTCGTCCGGTACGGCCACGACGGCGGCCTCGGCCACCTCCGGGTGCGCCATCAGCGCGTTCTCCAGCTCCACGGACGAGATCCACTCGCCGCCCGACTTGATGACGTCCTTGGCACGGTCGGTGAGCGTGAGGAAGCCGTCCGGGCCGATGACCCCGACGTCACCGGTCTTCAGCCAGCCGTCCTCGCTGAACTTGTCGGCCGGCCGGAGCGGCTCGCCGGCCGCTCCGCCGTAGTACGCACCCGCGATCCAGGGACCGCGCACCTCCAGCTCGCCCGCGGACTCGCCGTCCCACGGCAGGAACTCCCCGCCCGGCCCGCGCAGCCGCGCCTCGACGCCCGCCGGGAAGCGGCCCTGGGTGAGCCGGTAGCCGAACTCGGCCTCCGTGCCGACCGCATGGGCAGGCGGCCGGGCGACAGTGCCCAGTGGCGAGGTCTCGGTCATGCCCCAGGCGTGGCAGACGCGCATGCCGAGCGCGTCGAACGCCTCCATCAAGGACGGAGGGCAGGCCGAGCCTCCGATGGTGACCTGGGTGAGGGAGCTCACGTCGCGCGGCTTGGCGGTGAGTTCGGCGAGCAGTCCCTGCCAGATGGTGGGTACGGCAGCGGCGTGGGTGGGGCGCTCGGTCTCGATCATCTCGGCGAGCGGACCCGGCTGCAGGAAGCGGTCCGGCATCAGCATGTTCACACCGGTCATCAGCACCGCGTGGGGCAGGCCCCAGGCGTTGACATGGAACTGGGGGACGACGACCAGGCTCGTGTCGGCGTCCGTCACACCCATCGACTCGGCCATGTTGACCTGCATGGAGTGCAGATAGATCGAGCGGTGCGAGTACACCACGCCCTTGGGGTCGCCGGTGGTGCCGGAGGTGTAGCACATGGCGGCCGCCGAGCGTTCGTCCAGCTCCGGCCAGTCGTACGTGGCCGGCTTCCCGGCGAGCAGTTCCTCGTACTCGTGGACCCGGGCGGCGGCGCCGTCCAGCACCGACCGGTCGCCGGGGCCCGAGACCACGACGTGCTCGACGGTCGGCAGGTGCGGCAGCAGGGGCGCGAGCAGCGGAAGCAGCGAACCGTTGACGATCACGACCCGGTCGGCGGCGTGGTTGACGATGAACACCAGCTGCTCGACGGGCAGTCGCAGATTGAGCGTGTGGAGGACCGCGCCCATGCAGGGGATCGCGTAGTAGGCCTCGACGTGCTCGGCGTTGTTCCACATGAGGGTCGCCACCCGTTCGTCACCGGTGACTCCGAGGTCGTCGCGCAGCGCGTGGGCCAGCCGCGCCGAGCGCTCGCCGATCTCACGGTAACTGCGGCGGTGCGGCTCGCCCTCGCCCGTCCACGTGGTGACCTGTGAACTTCCGTGGATCGTCATCCCGTGGTTCAGGATGCGGGTGACGGTCAGTGGTACGTCCTGCATGGTGCTCAGCACGGCGTCCTCCCGGTGGGCGCACAGCTCCAAGGTGTGTGCAGATTCTGCGCACATACCAATCGGTATGTCACTACCCCCGGGTAAGAAAGCTCAGTGGACCGGGGACAGCTCCGGGTCCTCACGGAGCTTCCCGAGCGCACGGGAGACCGCGCTCTTGACCGTGCCCACGGAGACACCCAGCACCTCGGCGGTCTGGGCCTCGCTGAGATCCTCGTAGTACCTGAGGACGACCATCGCGCGCTGCCGGTCCGGGAGCCGCATCACCGCACGCCACATCGCGTCGTGCAGCACCTGCTGCTCGGCCGGGTCGACCGGGGAGGCCCCGGAGGGCTCGGGCAGCTCGTCGCAGGGGAACTCGTCCACCTTGCGCTTGCGCCACTGCGACGTGCGGGTGTTGAGCAGCGCGCGGCGGACGTACCCGTCGAGGGCGCGGTGGTCCTCGATGCGCTCCCAGGCGACGTAGGTCTTGGCGAGCGCGGTCTGCAGCAGGTCCTCGGCGTCGCTCGGGTTGGCCGTGAGGGAGCGGGCGGTCCGCAGCAGTACGGGCCCCCGCGCCCGTACGTACGACGAGAACGACATGCAGGAGGTCGGCGGCACGGCGGCGCTGGAAGCGGTCGTGCAGACTGGCGTGGTCATGGCTCCACGCTAGGAGCGGCGCCTCCCACCCGGATCGGCCCCAGGTCCCGAACCCGGATCCGCCTCAGGTTGTAGCGGTGAGGCGGGCCCCACCTCCTGTGGGTGGAGGATGCCTCTGCTCCGGCTCAGGGTCCGCGGGTCACCGGCTCAACCGTCCGTCCCGAGTACCAGTGCCGACGTCGGGACGCCCGTACCGGCCGTGACCAGGGCGCGGGCCGCCCCGGCGGTCTGGTTCACGGAGGTGCCCCGCAGCTGTCTGACCGCCTCCGCGATGCCGTTCATGCCGTGCAGATACGCCTCGCCCAACTGCCCCCCGTGGGTGTTCAGGGGGAGCGTGTCCGCCGCGACGAACGCCGCCGCCTCACCCCGCCCGCAGAAGCCGAACTCCTCCAACTGCATCAGTACATAAGGTGTGAAATGGTCATAGAGGATGGCGACGTCGATGTCGGCGGGGCCCATCCCCGAGGTCCGCCAGAGCTGCCGGGCCACCACGCCCATCTCGGGGAGTCCGGTGAGATCGTCGCGGTAGTAGCTGGTCATCTGCTCCTGGGCGCGGCCCGCGCCCTGGGCCGCGGCGACCACCACCGCCGGCGGGTGCGGAAGGTCCCTGGCCCGCTCGACGGAGGTCACGACGAGAGCCTGGCCGCCGTCGGTCTCCTGGCAGCAGTCCAGCAGCCGCAACGGCTCGACGATCCAGCGCGAGGCCGCGTGGTCGTCGAGGGTGATGGGCCTTCCGTGGAAGTAGGCCGCCGGGTTGCGGGCAGCGTACCGGCGGCCGGTCACGGCCACCGGCCCGAACGCCTCCGGAGTCAACCCGTGGGCGTGGAGGTAGCGCTGGGCCGTCATGGCCACCCAGGACGCGGGCGTCAGCAGCCCGAACGGCAGGTTCCAGCCGAGGGCCACCCCCTCCGCCGAGGGCTCGCGCCGCTGCACCCCCGATCCGAACCTGCGGCCCGACCTCTCGTTGAACGCCCGGTAGCAGACGACGACCTCGGCGACCCCGGCGGCCACGGCGAGGGCCGCCTGCTGCACGGTCGCACACGCCGCGCCGCCGCCGTAGTGGACGCGGGAGAAGAACGACAGCTCGCCGATCCCGGCCGCCTGGGCGACGGTGATCTCGGGGCTCGTGTCCATGGTGAACGTGACCATGCCGTCGACGTCGGAGGGGGAGAGGCCGGCGTCGTCGATCGCGGCCCGCACCGCCTCGGCCGCCAGCCCCAGCTCACTGCGCCCGGAGTCCTTGGAGAACTCCGTCGCGCCGATACCGGCCACGGCTGCACGGCCACCGAGCGAGTCGGCCCTGTGCAGGCTCATTCCGCCTCCTTCCCGGGCAGGCCGACGGTCACCGTGCCGGTGACGTGACGGCCGAGGCCGTTCGAGCCGACCACCCGCACCACGGCCGTGTCCCCGTCGACCTCGGTGACCGTCCCGGTCAACGTCATCGTGTCGCCCGGGTGGTTGGGCGCGCCGAGGCGAATCACCACTTTCCGGAGCACGGCCGCCGGGCCGAAGCGGTCGGTGATGTATCGCCCGACGAGACCGTTGGTCGTCAGGATGTTCATGAAGATGTCCGGCGCGCCCTTCTCCCGGGCGAGTTCCGCGTCATGGTGCACGTCCTGGTAGTCCCGGGAGGCGATGGCCCCCGCGACGATCAGCGTGCGCGTGATCGGAACGGTCAGCGGGGGCAGTTCGTCGCCCGCACGCGGGCCGCGGGCCGCGGTACCGCTCGCGCTCATGACGTCGTCTCCCTCTCCTGGTGTGACGCCGGCTCCTCGCGCCACTGGCCCTCAACTCGCCCCCGACCGGCCAGCAACGCGCCGAGTTCGTCCAGCAGCCGGGCGCCGCAGCCCAGATGGGCGTCGATCTGGCGGCCCCAGAGGAAGTGCCGGTGGACGGGGTGGCCCAGATCGGCGCCGACACCGCCGTGCAGATGCTGACCGGTGTGAACGACCCGTCGTCCGGCCTCGGACGCCCACCACCCCGCCGTGAGCGCCTGGGTGGCGCAGGACAGCCCCTCGTCGAACCGCCATGCCGCCTCGTACGCGGTGACCCGGATCGCCTCCGTGTCCATATGGGCGTCGGCCGCCCGGAGCTGGACCGCCTGCCGGGTGGAGAGCGGGCGCCCGAACTGCTCCCGCACGGACGTGTGGGAGACGGCCCGGGCGAGCGAACCCGCGCAGACCCCGGCCTGGAGACCGGCGAAGGCGACTCTGGCGGCGGCGAGCACATCCCGGTACGCCCCGTCGCTTCCGATCCGTTCGGCGGGTGTGCCGTCCAGCCGGAGCACGGCCGCGGCCCAGGGGGCGGTCGTCTCCACCGGGACGGTCGCCGCGTCCGCCACCCGCACCAGCCAGAGGCTCCGGTCCGCGTCCGGCACCAGGACGTGCGTGGCGTCCCGCAACCAGGGCACCCACCCCGTCGTCCCGGTCAGCCGGCCGTCGCCGCCGGCCCGCGCCGCTCCCCCGCCGGGCAGGGCGTCGGCCCGCACCGCGCCTGTCCCCGGAAAGGCGCCGGTCGCCACGGCCGAGCCGGCCCCGAGCGCCGGCAGCAGGCGTGCCCGCTGCTCCTCCGTGCCGTGCCGGTACAGGGCCAGCAGGCCGTAGACACAGCTCACCGCGAACGGCACCTGCGCGGTCGTGCGGCCCTGCTCCTCCAGCAGCAGGACCAGACCGAGCAGTCCGACGTCCTCCACCGCCGCGATGAGCCCGGACTCGCCCAGGGCCTTCCACAGCTCGGCGTCCGTCCCCGCGCCGGCCGCCGCGAGCCGTTCCGGAGTGGAGAGCTCTCCGAAGATCCGCGCGGCCAGATCACGGGCCGCCGTCTGCCCGTCGGTCGGGGTGAAGTCCATGTCATCGCGCCCCTTCCGCGACGGCCCGGAACACCGGCAGCTCCAGTTCCTCGTCGGCCCTCAGGAACTCCAGCCGGACGGGCATCCCGATGCGCACCTCGTCGTACGGCACCCCGATCACATTGCTGACCATGCGCACGCCCTCGGCCAGCTCGATCAGTCCCACCGCGTACGGACCGGGCCCGTCCGGGTCCGGCGCCTCGCGGGAGGAGCCGTCGGCACCGCCGAAGGCGGGAAAGCGCGGGTGGTGCATCACCACGTACGAGTACACCGTCCCCGCACCGTCGGCCTCGACCGCGTCCCACTCCGCGGAGCCGCACTCCCCGCACCCCGGCAGCCAGGGGAAGCGCGGCGTCGCGCAGGACGCGCAGCGCTGGATCAGCAGCCGGTGCCGGGCGACGCCCTCCCAGAACCCCGCGTTGTCCCGGTTGACCACCGGGCGGGGGCGCCGGGGCCGGGGCTCCCGCCCGGCTCCCGGCGCGTACTTGAGGATGCGGAAGCGGTGCGCCCCGGCGAGCTCCCCGTCCGCCCGGACGTCCATCCTGGTCGTGACGAAGTAGCCCGCGCCCAGCTTGGTCGTCTTGCGCGGCGAGACCGTCTCGATCACCGAGTCGTAGGTGATCCGGTGCCCGGGCCGCAGCGGGCGCAGGTACTCCTGCTCGCAGTCGGTCGCCACCACCGCGGCGAACCCGGCGCCGTCGAGCAGCGCGAACAACTCGTCGTGCGCTCCGGTGCGACCGGTGTGCCCCGACAGCCCGCCCATCGTCCACGCCTGGAGCATCGTCGGCGGAGCGATCGCGTCCGGTCCCTCGTACGCCGGGTTGCGGTCGCCCATCGCCTCGCACCAGTGCCTGATCATCGGTGCGTTCACCGGATCCTTGCCGACGCCTGGGGTCGAGGCGCCGCGCCCCTCGTACACCTTCAGCAGCGGATAGAGCTCGTCCTCGCTCATCGCTTGCCCCTCCGCATGCCGAGCCGCATCGTCGCGACGATCTCCCGCTGCACCTCGCTCACCCCGCCCCCGAACGTGTTGATCTGTGCGGCACGGTTCATCCGCTCCAGTTCCCCGTCCCCCACGGCACCCGGTGAACCGGCCCTCACCAGCCCCGACTCGCCCGTGATCTCCTGGCACATCCGGTACACCTCGACGGCCGACTCGGTTGCCGTGAACTTCACGCCGCTCGCGTCCCCGGGGGCGAGCCGCCCGGTCCCCACGTCGCCCACCAGGCGCCAGCTGAGCAGCCGTGTCGCCGCGAGCCGGGCGTGCACTTCGGCCAGCCTGGTACGCACCCAGGGCTCGTCAATGGCGCGGGCACCCGTCACCGGGTCGGGTGTGCGGGCCCGTTCCAGGGCGGCCGCCGCGAAGTCCTCCGCCTGCATGCCGATCGCGGCGAGTGCCACCCGCTCGTGGTTGAGCTGGCTGGTGATCAGCTCCCAGCCGCCGTTCTCCTCGCCGACGAGGTTCGTCGCGGGCACCCGGACGCCGTCGTAGTACGTCGCTGTCGTCGTGAGCCCGCCGACCGTCCTGATCGGGGTCCAGGAGAAGCCGGGTGAGTCGGTGGGCACCAGGACGACAGAGATGCCCCGGTGCCGGGGCGCCTCGGGGCAGGTGCGGCAGGCGAGCCAGATCCAGTCGGCGTTCTGGGCGTTGGAGGTGAAGACCTTCTGACCGCTGACGACCCAGTCGCCGCCCTCGCGAACCGCCCCGGTGCGCAGCGCGGCGAGGTCGGTCCCGGCCCCGGGCTCGCTGTAGCCGATGGCGAAGACGAGCTCGCCGCGGAGGATCCCGGGCAGGAAGAACGCCCTCTGCTCGTCCGTCCCGTACGTCATCAGCGTCGGGCCGACCGTGTTCAGCGTGACCATGGAGACGGGCGCGCCGGCGCGATACGCCTCGTCGAAGAAGACGAACTGCTCGTCCGCGCCCCGTCCCTGCCCTCCGTACTCGACGGGCCAGCCGAGGCCGAGGAGTCCGTCGGTACCGATGCGCCGGAGCAGCCTGCGCTGTTCGGCGTGGTCGTCGGCGGCCGGGGGACCGTCCGGCATCAGGGCGCGGAAGTACGAGCGGAGTTCGGCGCGCAGCCGCTGCTGGCGCTCTGTCGGGGCGAGGTGCACGGCGGCGGCCTCCCGGGCGGTGCGGGGTGTGGTGTGGCACAGCTGCAAGGTTTTTGACTGTCCGTCAGATAACCTGCTCTGTCAAGGCGAGGGGCACCGCCGCGGGCCCTCCGGAACGCCACGGCCACTGAGGCGTGCGCGCGGGGGACACGGCCCGGCGCGTCCCGCCCCCGCTCCCGCAACGGCGGACGGTCCGCACGCCGGTGCCGGAGCACCGCCGCGCGGACCGTCGTCCACTCCTCGCTCACCCCTCCCCGGGCGGCACCCCTACCAGAGCGGCAGGAAGGTGATCGCGATGTTCTCGTTCGACTGGTCGATCGCCGTGAAGGCCGAGCCGTTCACGGAGGCCGTGTTGTTCTGGTTGGACGCACCGGCACCGGTGGCCACCTGCTGGGTGGTCGTCGAGTTGCCGAGGTTGTGGCCACCCACACCACTGCCGCTGACGGTGGCCACGGCGGCGTTCGATCCGTCACCCGCGAAGGCTCCGTTGTCGGCGTGCGCCACACCGGCGAAGAGGGCGGCGGCCAAGGGCAGCGCGGCGACGGCGGCCAGGGCGCGGGCGGTACGGATGCTTGCCATGTCGATTCCTCCGAAGCATTGGAAGTGCACCGGGCAGCGGCGCACCGGAACGTGCGGAACTACGGCTGGAAACAGAGCGGTTGGCCGACCGCCCCGGTCGATCTTCACGACGTCGCGCATCCAGAGTTGCCCAGCGGGTCTCCGGCGAACCACCCCGGAGGCGGTGATTCGCCCTCAAGCGTGAGGACATGCCGATAAACCCCCATCCGGCCGCGAACCTCGCAGCTCAGCCGCCCGGGCAGCGCCAGAACCCCCGCTCCCGGGAGGAAAAGCGTTACGGCACATTTTCGGCCAATCCCCTCCTCTTCCCTTGGTCGAACATTCGTACGAACATGGAGTCATGGCCACCACCGACCGGCACACCGCCACCCTGGCCCTCGCCCACGCGCTCTCCGCCGCCGAGCGCGGACTCCCCGTGATCCCCCTGTCCCCCACGAAGCTCCCGGCCCTGCCGTCACCCCACCGCCTGGAACCGGAGCCGGCCCACTGCCGGGGCGAGTGCGGCCGGCCCGGGCACGGAGTGCACGATGCGACGGCCGACCCCGCCGCCGTCCGCGCGCTCTTCTCCGCCGCGCCCTGGGCCACCGGGTACGGCATCGCCTGCGGACGCCCGCCGCACCACCTGATCGGTGTCGACCTGGACACCGGGACGGCCGCCGTCGGCGCCACGGACTCGGCCGCGGCCCTGCGGCAGCTGGCACTCCGGCACCTGTTCACGATCCCGGAGACGGTCACCGTCATCACCCCGAGCGGCGGCCGCCACCTGTGGCTGACCGGCCCGTCCGACGTGGTGGTGCCGAACTCGGCGAGCCGCCTCGCCCCCGGAATCGACATCCGCGGCGCCGGGGGCTATCTCGTCGGCCCGGGATCGGTGTCGGCGCACGGCGCGTACCGCCTCGCACCGGGCTCGGCCGAGCTGCCGCCCGCACCGTGCCCCGACGCCCTGCTGAGGCTGATCGCGCCCCCCGCAACCACCCACCGCCCCGCGTCGGCCCGGCCCCCGCACGGCCAGGGGCTGATCCACTTCGTGCTCGCGGCCCACAAGGGGCAGCGCAACACCCGGCTGTTCTGGGCCGCTTGCCGGGCGTACGAGAACGGCATCGGCGAGAGCCTCGCCGACGCGCTGACCCAAGCCGCCGTGCGCGCCGGACTGAGCGAGCGCGAGGCCCGCGCGACGATCGCGTCGGCCGCACGACTGACGAGCCGTTGAGTCACCGGCGCACCGGGACGGCCGGCGCCCCGCGGCCGTCCGGGCGCCGGAGCCCGGCACCCGGCGGCACCGGACCGGGACATCCCGACCCTCGGCCCGTCGTGATATGCCTCACACGAGAATGCCGCCAATCGAGGCCAACTGTCCGGCTTGGGTGATTCACCCATGGTATGAGGCACCGTCAGCCGCCGTACCGTCCCCACAACTTGCTTCCACAGCACCGGCGGTGCTCATACGATCACCACCGACCAGTCGCCCTGCGTGAGGGAACCCGCGGCGGCTGCCCGTGCTTCCGTACCCCAGACACCGGACCCCAGAAAAGGGTGCTCGTGACACTCCGCCGCACCGTGGCAACGGCCGTCGCCGCTGCCGTGACCACGCCCGCCGTACTGTTCGGCGCCACCCCCGCGTTCGCCGACGACACGCCGACCGCCTCCGTCACCGCGCCGGTCGCCCCCGAGGACGCCGCATCGCACGCCGGCATGCTGCGCGGCGACGCGCTGGCCGGCAAGATCGACGCCGGCCGGGACGCGACAGGGGCGCAGGCCGCCGAGCCCTCCGTCGAGGAGCTCGAGAAGGCCGCCGCGCAGGCCCAGAAGGCGTACGACGACGCCGTCGCCGCGGAGAAGGCCGCGCTGGCCGCCGTGGAGGCCGCGCACTCCGACGACTTCCCCCTCGCCGTCGCGGCCGAGGCGGCGGCGCGGGCGGCGGCCGAGGCGGCCACCGCCAGGACCGACGCCGACAAGGCCCTGGCCGACGCCGAGGCCGCACTCGCCGCGCTGCCCGGGACCGCAGGACCCGAGGAGAAGGCCGCCGCCGAGAAGGCCGTCGCGGAGGCCGCCGCCGCGGCCGGGACCGCCGCGGCCGCCAAGACCGCGGCCGACGAGAAGGCGAAGCGGGCCGCCACCGACCTGGGTGACGCCCGCGTCGCCTCCGTACGGGAGCTGGGCAAGGCCCAGGAGGCCGTGAAGAAGGCCCTGGAGGCCAAGAAGGCCGCCGACAAGGCCCTCGAGGACGCCCTGGAGGAGCAGGAGCCGGTCCCGTGCCGGCCCGAGAGCGAGCTCACCGCGACCCTCACCGGCCTGCCCGCCCGGATCACCGCCGGTTCGACCGTCGAGATGAAGCTCCGCATCACCAACGGCACGGACAGGACGCTCGACGATGTCTGGCCCTTCGTCTACGTCCACGCGATCGAGAAGGGCGGCTACGCACCCATCGACGACCACATGCACCTGCGGTGGTCGACGCCCACCCAGACCTGGACGGAGGCGGGCGACGACTACACCGCCGGTTCCGTCACCTCGCTGAAGGCCGGTGGCCACGCCGACATCAAGCTGCGGCTGACGGTCGACGCCGGCACGCCCGACGCCGCGGGCGCCGCGTTCATCGCCGCCGACTACGTCAACGAGGACGGCACCTGCGGCGGTTCGCCGGAGCTGACCCCGTACGACTTCGAGGTCGCCGCCGAGCCCGCACCGTCCGCCTCCCCGTCGCCCAGCTCCGGAACGGGCACGCAGACCCAGACCACGACCACGCAGCCGCTCACCACCACGAGCGGCAGCCTCGCCAGCACCGGCTCCTCCGCGGCCCTGCCGCAGCTCGCCGCGGCGGGCGCGGCCGTGGCCCTCGGCGCCGGCGCCGTCTTCGCGGCGCGCCGCCGGAAGGCGGATTCCGCTTCCTGACCCTCGGCGACGCGGTGGAAGGGCGCTTCCGCACGGATTCCAGGGGGACGCCCTTCCCCGCGCGCCGTCAGCGCTTGCTGAATACGCTGACCGGCCGCTCCTGCCGCTCGCCGTCGACGATGACGTCGACGTACTCGTCGTAGAAGGCGATCCGGTCCTTGATGACGCTCACGGCCGGCAGCGGATCGGGATAGCTCCAGGCGATGTCGGGCCGCACGTCGCCCTGTCCCGCCCAGGACCAGTACTCGGTTGCCACGCCCTTGTACGGGCAGCGGGTGCTCGAGTCGGTCGGGGTGAACAGGTCGAGGCGCACGTCCTCGCGCGGGAAGTAGTAGCGCACCGGCAGGTCCGTCTCGAACAGCAGCACCGGGGACCGCGTGTCCGCGACGACCGTGCCCTCGATCTCGACCTGGACACGGCGAGTGCTGGGCAGTGCGTCGACGCGCTTGTGGGGATCACGTGGGTGCACGAAGATCTCCTCCTCCTCTTCGTACCAGTGGTCGAGGACCTCGCGGCCGAACCAGGCGAAGCACACGTACCCGGCCAGCTCCTCGCCGGGGCAGCCCCAGGCCGCGGAGCGCACGACCTCGTCGCCCACCACGAGGTCGTAGAAGTCGGTGGCCCCCGCGTGCCGCCGCCCGGGGGGCCGCTCGAACCTCCGCAGCAGGTCCATCCGGACGTCCCCGGCCGGGAACGCGTACACCGGCACGGGAACGCCCGGCTCCCACACCAGCACCGGCCGGCGGCTGTCGACGACGGTGACGCCGCCCTTCGTCCCGCGGACCCAGCGTCCACTGGGCTCCCAGAGCAGGCTGTCGGCCGGATCGGGACGGCGCCGGACCACCGGCGCGGTCCCGGGCGTCTCCCCGGGTGCCGCCATGGCCTCCTCCTCCGGTCGGTACCGCGTCCTGCGGCCGGTACGGCGCCCTCCGGCCCGCGGACCGCGCCGCCCTCCTGACCCCTCCACCTTGGGGTTCCGCGCCCCCGGGTGCAACGCCGCATCCACGCCCGGTGGCGGCGGACCCGGAGGGCCGCCACCGGGGGGACGGCCGGCGCGCCCCGGGCAGCCCTCCCGCCCGTGCCGCCGGCGCGGCACCCGTCCTGGTCGCCCGCCGTTGCGGAACCGTCGTCACTCCCCGTAGGACTTCCCGACGGTCAAACGGTCGTCAGCTCGTCCACCAGACCGGTCGCCACCGGCACGGCGATCCCGTGCCGCGCCGCCGCCCTCAGCAGCGCGCCGCCGATCGCGTCGAGCTCCAGCGGCCGGCCGGCCTCCGCGTCGCGTTGCATCGAGGACTTGGTGCCCGGCGGGAAGGAGTCGTAAAGCGCCAGCGTCCCGGCGGGGTCGGTGGTGGTTCCGCAGGCCTCGCTGACCGCGGCGGCCTCCTCGAACAGCGCCAGCAGTTCGTCGCGCCGCTCCGTCCGCACATCGCCGATGGTGAGTCCGTAACGGGTGGTGAGCAGTGCGAAGGGCGCGAGGAAGGCGAGCTTGGCCCAGAGCACCGCGACCCCGTCCTCCAGGATCCGGGTGCGCACGTCGGCGGCGTTGAGCATCGCGGCCGGCAAGTCGAGGCGTTCCTGGGTTCCGCCGAGGTCGATCTCGGTGAAGGGGCTGCCGTGCTCGATGACCCCGGGGCTGACGCGGGTCGACTCCACCCGGATGACGGCCGGTGCGACCCGATGCGAACCGTAGCGTCCACGCAGGACGTCAAGGTGCTCGATGCCGTTGAGCAACGGCACGACGAGCCCGTCGCCCAGCACCGCGGGCGGAATGCGCTCCAGCGCGGTGTGGAGCGCCGTGTGCTTGACGGTGACCAGACACAGATCGACCGGTTCGCGCAGCTCGGTGTCCGCCTCCACCTGCGTGGTGAAGTCCCCGAAGTGCGTACTGCGAACCCGGATGCCGTCCCGGCGCAGCGCCCGTGTCGTCGCCTCCCCGGCCACACAGATCACCCGGTGCCCGGCCCGGGACAGTACGGCGGCCAGCAGTCCACCGACACCCCCCGGGCCGAGAACCGCGACGGTCCGTCGTTCTGCGGGTGCCGCTCCGGGGAGCGGGGAGTTCGTGAGCACCGTGTGGCAGTCCTTCCAGGCGGACCGGCTGAGAAGTGGGCGGAAGCCGGTGAAGAGCGTGAGGAGACCGGGACCCCACCGGTCACGGAAGTCCGGGTCGACGCGTGCGATGTCGAGTTCGTTCGCGGCCGACAGCTCGGCGAAGTCGCGCCGCAACGACGGGCCCGGGGTGAAGGTCCGGCCGGTGAACCGGTCGCGGAAGGCGGCATCGGCGTCGGCGAGGGTGGGGTAGGAAGCCGCCCGGTCACAACTGGCGTAGAAGTACACGACGGCCTCGGCCTCGCTGCCGATCGCAGCCGCGAGTTCGTCGCGGCGTTCCAGGGGGAGCAGGGCGGTGGCGAAGCCGTCGGTTCCGTAGCAGGCATGGCACAGGCCGGCGAGCTGGAGGGCCGGGCGGGCACCCCACGCGGCGAGCAGGCCCTGCACACGTCGCAGGTGAGCGAGGAGAGTGCCACCCGGGTGCTCCATGCCCTCAGCACCCAGCGCGCGCAGGAGCGCGACGGCTTCGGCGGCAGGCAGGACTGACAAGGGACTCGTTCTCCTCTCGGGAGCGGTGGGTCGGCACCCGCCCCGCGCGATCGCAACGAGTCCGGACCGTCGCGCAGGCGCGGGACGGGTTGCCGCCTTGGGCCCTGCAGTGATCTTCGAACACCGGCGGAATTCAAGTCAATCCTCAGGTTTCCTTGACAACTCCCAAGCAATAGCTTGGGTGTTGTGACCCTCGACGATCTGCGTGTCTTCGTGGCGGTGTGCCGGGCCGGAAGCCTGAGCGCCGTCGCCCGCGAACTCACGTGTACACAGTCGGCGGTGAGCCAGCACGTGAAGCGGCTGGAGCGGGAGACCGGCGTCAGCCTCCTGGAACGCCGTCCGCGCGGCGTCGTCCCCACACCGGCCGGGCGCATGCTCCAGGCAGCCGCGGCGGACGGCATCGCCGGCCTCGACCTCGCATTGCGCCGCATCGACGAGCTGGTGCGCGGTGACGCCGGATCGGTCCGGGTGACGACGGGCGGCACGACCGTTCGCCACTTCATGTCCGAGGCCGTCGTCGCCTTCCGGAACCGCTACCCCGACGTGAACCTGGAGTTCCAGACCGCCAACTCCAGCCGCAGTTGCTTCGACGCCCTCTCGGCCCACGATCTCGACCTCGCCTGGATCACCATCGGCAGCCCGGTACGCGGCATCGAGCAGCGCCCAGTCGTCGACCTGCCCTGGGTCCTGGCCGTCCGGGCCGATGACCCGCTCGCCGACCGGCACTGCGTCGGACCGGCCGAGCTCTCGGGCATCCGGCACATCCGCCTTCCGGAGAACTCCGCCTCTCGGGCCCACCTCGACGCGGCCTTCGCGGACCTGGGCATCCGTGTCAGCTCCGACACCAGTGTCGCCGACTGGGACACCGCCGTGCTCCTGGCCGAGCTCGGCCTCGGCCACGCCGTCGTGCCCGCCCCACCCGGCCGGTACGTCTCCGGCGACGCCGCCACCCTGCGGTTCGTACCCGTGCCCGATCTGCCTCCGCTGTCCGTGGGCTGGGCCGTCCGCCGCTGGGACGCCCTCACCCCGGTCGCCCGTACCTTCGCCGACACCGTCAGCCGCCACTGCGCGAAGGCCGTCAGCGCGGCACGGGCGCGGGACGCGTCGCGGGAGCCGTAACGACAGCGCCAATCCTCCGGGAGACGGGCTGGCGCGGCAGGCGGCGGGCGGCGCACGATGGAGGTGTGGCCCAGCCAAGGAGGCATCGTCATGTTGGAGGTCAAGACCCCCGGTAAGCCGGACGAGAAGCGAGAATTCCCCCATGGCCACCTCGAAGCCGTTCACCTCTCGGGGCTGGACTTCGCGGTGGCAACCTTCGAGCCCGGCTGGAAGTGGTCACGGGAGGTCGCGCCGATCGCCGGGACCGAGAGCTGCCAGTTCCATCACAACGGGATGGTGGTGCAGGGGCGGCTGCACATACGGATGGACGACGGAGCCGAGACCGAGGTCGGTCCCGGGGAGGTCTTCGTGTGTTCACCCGGGCACGATGCGTGGACGGTCGGCGACGAGCCGTGCGTGGCGTACGACTTCGCCGGTCAGACGGCCAAGGACTACGCGAAGCCCAAGTGAGGACCACAAGGCCGCAGAACCCGAGCACGACGGCGACGTGCGTACTTCTCGACCGCGACTCAGCGCGCGACCGGGTGGTACCGCAGGGCCTCACGCGCGTGATACCGCCAGGCACCTGCGACACAGCCGAGGGATCATCGACCGCCGTGCCCCCAATGTGCCCGATCGAGCGGGAAACTCACGGGGAGCACCGGTCGGTCACGGAGAGCGGAAAGGAGAACGACCCCCGACCGGATCTCCTGGTCAGGGGCCGCTCGCCTGCGGTGGGTGTGGGATGTGAACGCACGGTGACATCGCTGTCACGACGGTTCTGGAGACCGCTGGGCCCTGGAGCTGCTTTCCATACGCTGACCTGCAGCTTGACGCCCTCTGGCACTGGATTGCGGGCGTCCTCTGGCACTGGATCGCAGGGCTCTGGCCCACACATGGTCCACGAACCTCATCGCGGCACTTCGGATCACCGACTTGCAGGTTCCGCCGGAGTCGCCGCTGCGGCTGCCGTTCAAGACACTACTTGCCCTTCTTTTCAGCAGCGCTCATGGATTCAGTCTCCTCCGGGCGGACGGCCAGAACCACGGCGCGGCCCTCATAGAGGATGTCGTAGATGAGTCCTCCGTAGCCGGGCGGTACCGTCCCGGCCGAGGTGGCCGGCGGATAGAAGTCCGAGGCGGCGAGAAGGCCGCCGTCGCGGGCGTCACGCCACTGGATTTGGTCCATGTAGTTGGCGCCGATCGGGCCGGGGTTGTACTTGGTGGGGTCGGACTCTTTCGATCGGGCGTTCGCGTTCACGAACACACGCTTGTCCGGTGGACCGATGAGGGTGATGTAGCTGTTACTGCGCTGCTTGACCTTCCAGGCCAGTGACATACGGCCGTCGCGGAAGTCGATGGCAGATGCGGTGCCCAGGCCGAAGTCCATGACGTAGATGCGGTTGTTGACCGCGTCGACCGACACCTTGGCGTAGTAGTAGCTGTACTGACCGGGCTTCAGTGTCGGGGTGGGGTCCATGCGAGTCATGCGCCTGGCATCGCCCTGATGAATGGCGATCACGCTCAACGGCACCTGTGTGGGGGCTCCGTTGTTGGAGAAGACCACCCAGTCACCCATGATGACGGGCGCGCCGGCCTGAGTCTGGCCGGGTCTGGTATAGGTGACCGGACCCCAGGTGGTGTCCTGCGTGATGGTGTGGCCGTCCCAGACGTAGCGGTAGATCTGGGTGGGGGTGGTGATGTAGGCATAGTCGTGCCCCTGGTAGCGGCTGGTGGTGACCCGGCCGAGCACGTTGCCCTTCAGTTCCGTCCAGCTGAGGACCTTGAAAGTCTCGGGGTCGACCGTGCCGATGATGGAGGGCTTGGCCGAGTTGGGAGCCCCAGGGCACTTGAACGCGGCCGAGCTGTAGCCGTTGAGCGTGCAGCCGACGGGCCGGTTCAGTGATCTGACGACGATCGTGCCGTCGGGGAAGGCGTCGATGCCATTGAAGGCGCTGTCGTTGGGGGGACTGCTCCCGGTGGGCATGTCCTGCTTGATGAGGATCTTGCCGGTGGTCCCATCGAGCTTGTAGAGCGTGTGGTCGGAGATCGCGACGATATTGCCGTCGGCCATGACGTCAACCGCACCGGACACATGTAGCTCGTTGTTGTCTCGGGCGTCGGACAGATAGGTGCGCCAGATCTGCTTCATCGTGCCGGGCTCGACCTTCGCGACAAAGGTGTGCAGCGCCGGCGGGTTCGCGTCACCGTTGCCGCCACCGTAGACGTAAAGGTCGTTCTCATCGCGCGTGGCGATGTCGAACTGCGAGTAGTAGACGTCCGTGGTGGGGTGTGCCTCGACCACGTTCGGCCCCGTCATCGAGCCGGGGAACCGAGCACACGGGTACAGGCTGCTGCGTCCGGAGTCGTAGTGCTCAAACGGCTGAAGCGTTCTGTACCAGGGGCTGTTCTGCTGTTGGGCCGCGCATGCGGCTTCCTCCTGGGCGATGGCAGGGTCCCCGATGGGCGGGTCGACGAACGGTGGAGTACTCGGCCCGTCATGTGATGCGGGTGCGGAGGGATCGACCGGCCCCCCGCGTAGCGGCCTGTCCGGCGCGTCGGTTGTTCCGAAGCCGCAGCCAGCCGCAACCATGGCGAGGGCAGCGAGTGCCCCGGCGACCCGCAGGCGACGTATGCCTACCTTCACTCTTTCCTCCTTGTCCCGGGCACTCGGCGCCCTGGACTCCCGTACCACCCGGACACGCCGAGGCTCGCAGTGGTTCTCGAAACCTGGAGTGGGCATTCACCGCACCGGAGTCCTCCCGCGGGGCTTTGCCCCGGACCTGCCCTCCGGCTCGGTGTGAAGGCGAAGACGCACGAGGGCGTGCGCTCCGGACAGCGCCTGCCGAGATGCAACGACGGGCGCTGTTCGCATCTGCAGCGTAGGCAGGTCAGACGGCGCGCGGCTGCATCTGCTGGTCCGATCGGGGCATCCCTGTTCGCCTTCCGATCTGGCTGAGGATCCGCAGACACTCCTGCCTGGTACGAGCAGGCCGTGGCGTACGCGGTCGTGAAGTGGCCGAAGGCCGCCGCCAGGCACCGGGCGAGCATCGCGGAAGCGCTCGCGACGGTCACCCCGGCGTTCCTGTCGACGACCCGGGGAGCTCCCCGCCGACTGCCGGCTGCCCGAGTCGGGGTGGGGCGAACTGGTCCTCGCCGGACCGCGATGACCGCGGGCGCGGTGAGCAGGAACAGCCCGGGCACACAGCAGAGCAGGAACGGCAGCAGCACGCACCCGTTGACCCGGACCTACCCGGTCAGCTCCCGCAGGGGAGGCCACTCGTCCGCCTGGAACCGCTGCCGCAGCGACTGCCGGCCGCGCGGGATGTACGGGGGCCTCGGCGGGGGCGGGCCCGGATGCGGTGGCCGGACGTTCGGATTCCCGCCACCGTAGGGGTTGTTGTGTCCGTAGCGATTCCCCCCTCCGTACGGATTCCCCGGCCGCGGCCCCCGGGGCCGTGCGGGTTCTGTCCCCCGAACGTCACTCCGGTTCCTCCCCGCTGTCGTCGCACTGATCACTCCAGCGCGACGAACCGGCGTGCACGGAAAGCCACATGGCGGTCCGATGTGTCAGTTCGGTCCCGACGTGCGGCAGGTCGTGCGCGTCGGACGAGTTGGTCGCGATCGTGCGATGCAGCGAGGGCCCGCACGCCCCGTGGCAGGGGTGTGCGGGCCCTCGGCCGAGCGGACGCCGGGTGCTCAGTCCGTGTCGGCGACCGTCTGCAGCGTGCCGTCGTCGACGACGAGCTCGTGGTAGCCGAAGCGCTCACCCAGCTCGTGGTACCGCAGGTACTGCGATTCCGTGATCGGGACCATGTACGCCTTGAGGATCCGCAGGAAAAGGCGGAAACCCAGGTCGGGGTCCACGTGGACGACCACCTGCTCCACCGCGGCCACCACGTCGGCCCCACCGGAGTGGCCGGCGGCGCGGACGGCGCCGACCACGGCCGGAGCGACCTCGCGGATCTCCCGCAGAACCGCCTCCCCGAGCATCCCGTTCGCCGGTGGCTCCGGCGATGCGGGAGTGAAGGAGGGCTCGTCCTGGCGCACTCGTGCCACGCAGAGTCCGACGATCTCGTCCAGCCACGCGCGCCCTTCGACGGGCACGGTGCCCGGGTCGTAGGGAAGTCCGATCGCCGCACACCACAACCGGTCGATCACCGGAGCCGGCACAGGGGACGCCAGCAGTCGCTGCGCATCCTGCAGGAGTGTCGGCGCGTAGCCGCCGTCTCCCCAGCTCGCCGCCTCGGTGACGAGCTCCTCGGGCGTGACCTCACCGGCCCATGGGGCGGCGAACCACTTGGTGAGCCCGCTGAGCCCGAAATCGATCCAGATGTCCTGGCGTCGCACTGTCACCTCACGGCCTCGGTCCCTTGGGGTAGGAGGTGTACACCATGTAGCCCGGCTTGTGCGCGGACCTCTTGAGAGTGATGGACACGACGTTCGTGGCCGCCCAGCTGGCACCTGTGTGGTGGTAGACGGTGCCGAGGGATGCCGGATTGTCCAGCGTCACGTCGAACGAAAGGAGGTCCGTGGGGCTCTCCGAGTCCTTCCGCGTGTCCTGCATCCACTTCTGCAGACGCTTCTGGTTCGCCGCGTTCTGCTTGGGCGACATGCCCGTCAGCCACTTCGCCATGGCGTCGTTCACGGCTGCCTGAGCCGTGTCCAGATTCGTCCAGACACCGGTCACACCGGGGTGGTTGGGGTTCTTCGCGAGATCGGCCTTGGCCTTGTCGATGGCCCGCTGGGGCGTGGTCTTCACGTGGTCCCGGATCGTGTGTGCACCGCGGTCGCCCTCGTGCAACTCCAGCTTCACGCAGTTGTGGACCAGGACGTCACGCGCCGGTGCGCCCGGCGCGCCCTCCGAGCCCACATAGAAGGTGTGGGTCCCGTCGACCGTGATGTCGTACACCGTGCGGGGTGCCAGATCCGACCGGTCGTTCAGCGCACGGACGGCGCGAGCCGTACCGTCCGGGCCGCGGAGCCGGTCGCCGGCGCGCAGGTCGGCCACGACGGTCCACCCTCGCTCCGCCACGAACACCCGGTGCCCTGCCGTACTGGTCAGGCGGTACCCGTCGGCGAAGGACACTTCGACGAGACGATTCGCATCGTGCCGGTACGTGTCCGTGACGGGCTGGATCGCGTGCACGCCGGTCTCGGCGTCCGTCGCGAGGACCAGGTCGCCCTCGCGGACGGAGTCGATCGGCCGACGCGTGCCGTCCGCCATCAGCACCCGTGTCTCCGCCGGGAAGCTGTTGACCCGGCAGCTCGTCAGGGCGTCCTCGACGATGTTGACCTGCTGCGAGATCTTCGCGAGCGTCGCGGGGTCCACGTCGAGGATCTTCAGGGCCTTGTAGGCGTCGGCGATGCCGATGCCGGTCTTCAGGGCGGCGTCCAGGGCGTTGATCGCCTCGGCGATCTTGGCGAAGGCCTTGCCGGGAACGAAGTTGGACGCGGCCCAGGCGCAGCCGCTGACGCTGCCGTGCCAGCAGTCGACGAAGTCCTGGATCAGGACTGCCTTGAGGATCCGGTAGACGACGGTCTGCTGGATCAGGTCGAGCTTGCTGAAGTAGTTGGTGACGTCCTTCTTCAGCCCCGTGAAGGGTTCGGACCTGACCAGGACCGTGTCGGCCTGCGGGCAGCCGGTCGCCGATGCGGGCACGTCCGGGTCGGTGCAGAGGAAGAAGTCGACGGTTGCGTTGAACGTGACCGTGAAGGTGACGGTGCAGCCCTCGAAGCCGATTTCGATGACGCAGTCGTTGAGCTGCTTGGCGTCGGTGACTTCGACGGTGCTCTCGTCGACGACGTACCAGGTGCCGCCGATTCCGGTGCCCGCTCCGCTGCTGACCTGCTGGTTGGCCTCCTTGCGCTCGGCGGACTCGGCCGCTTCCTGCGCCGACTCGGCGTACTTCTGGGCGTCCTTGGCCGCCTCCTCCGCCAGGGTGGCGGCGGTGTCGGCGCGGGTCGCCGCGGCGCGGGCGTCCTTGGCGGCCTGCTCGGCCGCCGCTGCGGCCTCACGGGCGGCCTGGGCGTCGAGCGCGGCCGCGTCGGCGGACGAACGGGCGTCGGTGGCGTAGCCCTCGGCGCGGTCGGCCGCCTTGTCGGCCGCGGCCGCGTCCTCGCCGGCCTTGCGGTCGTACTCGATGGTGCGCGCGAGGGACTGCGACGCCTTGGACGCCGCGGTGGCGGCGTCGGCCGCGTAGCCGAGTGCCTCCTTCGCGTAGGTGCGGGCGGTCGCCGCGTGGCCCGCCGCGTTCGCGGCGTGCTGGTAGGCGGCCTTGGCGTCGCCCTGCGCGGCCTCCGCGATGGCCTTGGCCGCGGCGGCCTCCTCCTGCGCGTTCTTGGCGTGGGCGTCGGCGACGCTCTTCTGCTGCTCGGCGATCGACTTGGACGACTGGCCCGCCAGCACCACGAGGGAGGCGGCGGAGTCGGTCGTCACGTACGGGGAGCCGAGCTGGATGGCGTCGTTCGCCGGCTTGGCGACCTGCTCGGCCGCGTTCCCTGCGTCGACGGCGGCCTGCGCCGTGACGTGGGCGAAGCCGGCGGCCTTGGCCGAGGCGACGAGCGCCTTGCCGGCCTCCTTGTGGGCCTCGTCCGCCTGGGTCTTGGCGGTCTTGGCCTGCTTCTCTGCCTCGTCCGCCAGCGCGACGGCGGTCTTCGCCTCCGCGGCGGCGTGCTCCGACGCCTTGATGGCGTCCGCCGCCGCACTGGTCGCGGTGCGCACCGCGGCCTCGGACTTCAGCTTGGCGGCCTGGGCCGCGTCCGAGTGGGCGCGGGCGCGCTTGGCGGCCGCTTCCGCTCGGGTGGCGGCGGCGTCCGCGTCGGCGGCGGCCTGCGTCGCGGCGTTCGCCGCGGTGCGGGCCCGGCCGGCTGCGGCCTCGGCGTCGTCGGCGTGGCCTGCCGCCGCGTCCGCCGCGGCACGCGACTCCTGGGCGTTGGCGTCCGACTCGTGGGCCTGGGCGAACGCCTCCTTGGCATCGGCCTTGGCGCGTGCCGCGTCCGCCTTCTGCTCGGCGTCCCAGGCGTCGTCGCGCAGGTCCTTGGCCTTGTCGCGGGCGGCCTCGGCTGCCTTCTGCTTCTCGACCGCGGTGCCTTCGGCTGCCTCCGCCTTCTCCTTGGCGTCCTGCGCGGTGCCCGCCTCGGCCTCGGCGGTCCTGCGGTGCTGGGCCGCCTCGGCCTGCTTGGCCGCCGCGGTCTCCTTCTCCTTCTTCGCGGTGGCCTCCTCGGCCTCCGCGGCGAGCCGCTTGGCGTGGGCCGTGGCGGCGGCCGCCTTGGCGTCGCCCTCGGCCTTCAGCGCCTCGGCGAGCTTCGCCTCCGCGGTCTCCTTGTCCTTCTTCGCGTTGTCGCGGTGGAGCTTCGCACCGTCGGAGGCGGCCTTCGCCTGCAACTCGGCGGCGTAGGCCGCCTGCCGGCGGAACTCGGCCTTCGACTGTGCGGCCTGGGCCAGCGCCCGCTGCGAGATCGTGTCACTGTCCGCGGCGGAGGCGCGGGTGGCCGCCTCGGCGGTCTCACCGGCCTTCACCATCGCGTCCAGCGCGGCGACGGCGCCCTTGGTGACCTGAGCCTTCTGCTGGGCGGCCAGCAGACCGCGGCCCCGGGGCGAACCCTGGGCGTCCGCGATCGCGTAGGCGGCCTTCTCGGCGGTGTCACTGGTGGTGGCGGCCTTCTTCGCCGCTGCCGCCTGCGCCTTGAGGGCGTCCAGTTGCTTCTTCGCCGCGGCGCGGGCGTCCGTGATGCCCTTCGCGGCCTTGTCGAACTGGGCCTTCGGCGGGACGGAGCCGTTGTTGCCGGAGACCTTGACCGTGAACTGCTGCGGTCCCGTGGGGCCGCAGGTCGCCTGCACGGCGTTGACGCTGTTGTCGAACTTGGGCAGGTTCACGCACTTGCCCGTGCCGACGTTCTTCAGGGTCGTCTTGGCCCGGACGTTGTAGTCCCAGGTCTGCGCCGGGGAGCTGTTGCAGGTCCAGATCTGGATCTTCGCGCCGTCGGCGGTGCTGGTGCCCGAGACGTCCAGGCACTTCTGGGAACCGACGTTCCGCAGATGCAGACCCCTGTCGTCGCCCTCGACGATCCACTGCTGGGCGGCGCCGTTGTTGCAGGTGTACACCTGGACGGGGGTGCCGTTGGCGGTCTTGCCGCCCTCGACGTCGAGGCACTTGCCGGTGGAGGCGCTCACCTGGATGGTGGTCGGCTTGGTGCCGATCCAGCCGACTCCGCCCGCGGACCAGTAGTCCTGGAACTGGGTCAGGTGGTCGGCCACCCAGGAGTGGCCGATCAGGTCACCGAGGATCTTCGACCCGGAGGCCAGCGCCTTGGTGGCGTCCTTGTTGGCGGTCAGCAGCTGGTTGCGCTGGGCCGCCTGCGAGGAGATCTCCTGCTGCCACTCGGTGGCGGCCGTGTCGGAGATCGAGTCCAGGACGTCGTTCGGGTCGATCGGGTCACGCCACGCGCAGGCGGCGAAGCGGGTCTTGAGGTCCTCGACCGCGATCCGGTGCTCCGGCGAACCGGGCTGGGGAGCGGTGCGCGGGAAGCCGCCGGACGCGAGGAAGATCCGGGCGTTGTCCGCGCCCGTGGGCTCCAGCGACCAGTTCGTCAGGTGCTCGAACGCGTCGCGCTCGGCGAGGGCACGGTTCCAGTCGGGCGAGCTCGGGTCCGGGTCGGTGCCGTAGAGCGGGGCCCCGAGGTCCTTGACCGCCTTGACGGTCGCCGCGTCGGCGCCCGGGGTCGGGTCCTCGTAGAAGTCGCCCTCGTCCTTCCAGAACCGGTCGGAGATCCACTTGGTCAGACCGGTCTGCTCGTAGAAGTCCTGGCCCTCGCGAGTACCGGGAGGCCACTCGAATCCGGTGGCGGTGAAGCCGGCCGGGTTGGTCAGCCCCTGGAGAGGCTTCTGCCACCCGTCGCGCAGGGCGTGCAGGGCGTCGAGTTCCTTCAGCGCCGTGTCCCGGTCGCTCTGGTACGCCGTGGCGAGCGGGGTGTCCTCCCAGTGCTGCCGGTCGGCGAGTTCGTGGAGCTTCTCCGGCGTCTGGTCGAGTCCGCTCTGCGCGGTGGCGGCCATGGACGGTCCGCCGAGCCGCAGCACGCCGTCCATCAGGCACTGGTCCTGGCGGAGCAGTTCGGCGGGGGTCTCCTCGTTCCAGTCGTTGCTGGCGCCCGCTGGGGCCATGCGGTCGGCCCGGTCCGGCACGGCGGCGCCGGGCTGCGCGCCCAGACCGCCGAGGACGGCGAGCGCCGCCACTGAGGTGACGACAGGGGTGAGGATCGGTGATCGGCGTGGTCCGGGTCTGAACAACCCTGGTTTGAGGCGCAAGGGAGCAATCCTTCGTCGCGATCGAGGACAGGCGGGGTGCCGGTGCGGCGGGTGGAGGTTCGGGCGGTCAGCCCTGCGCGGCGGCGCGGACGGCGAGACCGTCCGGTACGGCGTGCTCAGCGAGCCGGTGGTGCGGCATGACGGTGAACCTCCCCCGTGGCGGATCCGTCCCCCGGCCGCCGTGTGATGTGCGCGTCCCGTGGCCGAGCGGTCAGGTCCCGCCACGCGCGCGGCGCTCACCATACGTCCGCCGCCGCACGGGGGTCCGGCCATTTCCGGAGCGCGGAGCACCGCTGCGGAGTGGCGGATGTGAGGCGGGCCCGCCACTCGCCCAGGCAGAACCCGTGTCCATGACAGGAGCTACCTGCGAAGGGGATGCGAAGGTCGGGCCCAGAGTTGACCTTTTCCGGTCACAAGTTGACTGAAAATGAACAGTCGAGAGCGAACAATCCCCTACCCGGCAGTAGCCCGAGCCCCGTTCCGGCGCCGCACCCGCCCTGGGCTCGACACCATGGAGTGGACCCAACAGGAGTACCTGGCCCACCTGGCGGGCGAACGGCGCCGATACGCCTGGTTGATGCGGCACCACGGCGGCAGGACCGCCGTCCGGGCGGGCGTCGAGGCGACGGAGTGGTACCCGTACGAACCGGCCGACGCCCCGCACCGCGGACTCACGTTCCACGACTCGTCCTGGCACTGGGCGATGTCGGCCCTGCACGGGGCCGACTGCCACCGGATCCACCCGGAACTGTCGAACCCGTCGGCCGAGTACGACGCCCTGGACCGACCAGGTCGCGGACTCCTGGCCGGAACTCCCGGAAGGGGTCACCGAGCGACCGGCCGACGTGTGGGAGCCACTGCTCGCCGTCGCGGAGGCCGCCGGCGGGGACCGCCGGCGGGGACCGGCCGCGGCGGGCCCGTACCCATCCCGCCCGTGCTCGTCGGGATGCTGCGCGAGCACATCAAGACGTACGGCACGGCCGACGATGGACGCCTGTTCCGCGCGGACCCTGGCAGCCGGGTGCGGTCCACGGAGTACTGCGAGGTACGGACCGGGCCCGCGTCAAGGCGCTCAGCAAGGCCGAGGCCGCAACGCCGCTCGCGGACGTGCCGTACTCGCTGCGGCACGCCGGCGTCTCCCTGTGGATCAACTCGGGTGTGGATCCGGTCGAGGTCGCCCGTCGGGCCGGCCACAACCTCACCATGCTGTTCCGCTCCTAGGCGAAGATCCTCCGGGGCCGACAGACGCTCGCCAACGACCTGATCGACAAGAGTCCGAGCGGCAGCCAGTGAGCCCGGACAGGACCTCGACGTGATCGTGGAGAGCGCGGAGTGCTCCTGTGACGCCGGGGACGACACCCCCCACTGACCGACACGATCCGGTCAACTCCGTTCAGGCCCCGGCGTACTCGCGTCGGGGCCTGAGCCCGACCCGGTCACCGCTATGGTGCCGCTCATGCTCTTCCGCTGGGACTGGCTCCGGTCCGTACTGGCCGCGCCGATCGTGCCGACCCTCGGCCCGGTCCACCCCGACGCCCTGACCGTCGACATCTTCGAGGACACCCTGCGAGCGGCCGTCACCGGGGACTTCCTGCCCTACGACAAGGACCGGCGTTGGGGCGGCGAGAAGGACGAGAAAGTCCTCCTCGACGACGTGGTGCACCAGCGCGAGCACACCCTCATCCCCACCCTGAGTCGGCGTGGACGCGGCACTGCCAAGGTCTTCGCCTACGGGCTCCGCGACAGCGTCGTGGAGGAGGCCGCCGAACTGGTCGCGAAACTCGCGGCCGTGCACGACGTGGTCAGCGCCCGGGTCGTACGCTCCCTCGGCCCCGAAACCACACCCCCGCGGGGCACCCGCATCCAGCTCAAGGACTTCACCGCCGCCCCCTGCCCCACCCCCGATGGCCCGGTCCGGCCCGTCACCGCTTGGTCGACCGCCGTGCAGGAGACCTTCGCCCCGTTCGCCGAGGCCATGGCCGGCAACGGCCTGTCCTTCCTCCACGCCCAGATGCAGGCCGGCCGGTGCGGCCCGGTCCTCGCCGCCGCCATCGAGGACCGCATCGTGGGTGCGATCGGCCCTATGGAAGTACGCCCCGACGCGATCGGCTGCCCCCAACTCTTGCCCCAGTACTTCGCCGTCCTGCCCGAGGCCCGGGGCCGGGGTCTCGGCCGCGTTCTATGGCGGGCCGCGATGCACTGGGGGCATTCCCACGGCGCCACCTACCAACTCCTCCAGACCGAGGTCGACGGCCCCTCCGACCGGCTGTGCCAGGCCGAAGGACTGACCTCCCTCGGCTTCACCCACACCACGTCCGCGTAGCTCCGGACCGCGCTGCCTTCTCTGATCAGCTGTCCTCCCGCAGCGCGACCGGGGCACGCATCAGCCGGGTGCCGGTCTTGACCGGCATCTGCACCCGCTTGAGCACGTCGTAGCCGGTCATCCGGGTCTCAACGGCACCGGAGCACAGCTCACGGGAGGTGACGCCGTACATCCCGAAGGAGTGGCGCAGCCGGTCCGATGCGGCGGCGAACGTCGAAGGCGTCCTGTCCCGGGCGGAGTTTGAGCCGGAGGACCAGGCCGGTGTGGGTGGGCCGCAGCCGCAGGATGCGCTGCGCGCGGGACTCCGGTGCCGGGGGCTGGCCATCCGGGCCGGCATGAGGCGCCAGCGCGAGGGCGGGACCGTCAGCCCGCAGGCCTCCATGTGTCAGCAGTCCAGCCCACCTCGGCTCTCCTCATCCTCGACCATGCCGATGGCGACGGGAAATGCCTCCAGGAACTGACGCCGTGCCGGGTCTTGCTCTGCTCCGGCCAAGCCTGTGAGCCCCTGCAAGAGTCGTTCGCGTTGCTCTGAGGGCAGTTGCAGCAGCGTCCAGCCCACGCTCTCCATCATCTTCACCGCGGAGTCCGGATCCACTTCCTCGTCCCCGGCGCTCTCCAGCCACCGGACGATGTCAACGAGCAGGCCGGTGAGTGCTGGCACGAGCGGATCCGGATTAGTCATCCGTGCAACATAGCCGCTCCCTACGACGCCGCTACTCTGCGGGAACCCGGCCAGCCATCGCGCTCCCGGGCCGCCGAATGCTGACAGGAGGATCACGTCAGGAGCACCCTTGACTGGGGTTGGCTCACGGCCTGGAGGTGACCGCGGCTGGTGGCTACGCGGAGCACGTCCCGCAAGGCTCCGGTCAGTCCGGTCAGCATCCGGCGCAGATCCTCCGGGCCAGCGTCCTGGTGGCCGAGTACTGCCGGAACCCTCAGACGGGAGCCGGTCACCGGGCCCGAGGCGGCCGGTCGTGATCTGGCGTCTCAGGTCGTCAGCGACGACGAGGCGGCGAGACGTCATGGGCTGCGTCACCGCCTTCTCGTCATCCGCACGGCGACGAGCCGGGTCCGCCCGTTTATGTCAGCAGTCTCCCGACTCGAACAGGAGTTGCTTCGCGCCCTGGGGCAGCTGGAAGAGGTCGCTCACCCGGCATGCCCGACCGCCGACTTGGATGATGTCGCCCCGCAGAACGGTGGCCGCCGTGATCTCGACGTTCGATACCAGCGCACCCCCGGGGGCCCAGTTTCTCACCGCTTCACCGCCGATCGCGTGGAGTGGCCCGGCGCAGCGTGGCAGGGGCAGGCACACGTCTCGTAGATCACCGGCAGGTCGACCGGGGCAGGAGAGGGCGACGCTTCCGCGCAGGCTGCGTGAGTGCCGACCCGGCATGCGGTCGACCGGTAGGCAGCCGCCGCGGTTTCCGAAATGTGGAGGCGTTGACGAGGAGGCATCAGCGGACACCTGCCAGGGCCGAGTACGTCTCAGCCGACAGACGCGGCGCCACGACCACCCGAGCGGTGGCGTGCGCGCTGCCGCTCCCAGGCGAGCACGTACGGACGAACGAGCGCGTTGTCCTCACCCAGGAGCGGGTGAAGGCGGTCGGCGGTGTCCGGCATCCAATCGGGGACGGCCGGCGGTTCTACGGCGAGCACGGGAGGCGTCGCCAAGCCGTTCGGGACGGCGTTAGGGCGCGGCGGTGCCTGCCCTTGGGAAAGTACCGCGCTCTGGCGAGCGAGACGGCACGGCGGATACGGTTGAGCACGCTGCTCAGCTCCTATCGCTGATGGCTCGGTCCCCCGACATCGCCCGTCGTGGGGGCCGTTTTGCGTACGACCGCCCAGAGGGTGCGGCCGTTCAAGCTGGTGGCGTGAAGCCCGAATCGATCGGCTCGATCGGCCTCCGCCAGCACTTCCAAGACCTCCCGCCATGACTCGGCGGAGTGCGATTCCGGCACCTCCGCCTCGACCGACGTGCACCGGTCGCGCTCTTCCACGCGTGTGGTGAGCCCGACCGCCGATAACCGGGCGGCGACGGCCTCCGCGCTCACTCGCGAAGTGGGCACAGGGGAGCCTCCGTCACTCGGTGATCACTTTGAGTGAGGCTAGTTAACTGGAATAGAGCTAGTGGACTAGATTTTCCATATGCCTGAGCAGCCGCCCTATCTCCGTATCGCCGACGAGCTACGGCAGCGGATCGCGGAGCATGTGTGGGAACCGGGGGACCGGCTTCCCTCCCGCGCGCAGATCGGCCAGGAGTTTGGCGTAGGCGAGAACGTCGTCCGCAGGGCTCAGGAGCTACTGATCTCCCAAGGCGTGTTGGAGGGCCGAGCCGGTTCGGGCACCTACGTCGCCGAGCCCCGGCAACGCGTACGCGTGGTGCGGTCGTCCGCCCGCGAGCAGCCCGAAGGGTCGCCGTTCCGGGCGGACATGAAGGCCGTCGGCAGGCAGGGTGACTGGGAGAGCAGGACCGACGCCAAGGTGCCGGCCCCGGCGGAGATCGCCGCCCGGCTCGGGATCGCCGAGGGCGAGCTGTGCGTCCGAACCGCGTACGAGTTCCTGGCCGACGGCAGGCCCGTGCAGCTGTCGACCAGTTGGGAGCCGTACGACCTCACCGCCGGCAGTCTCGTCGTCCTCCCCGAGGGAGGGCCGCACGCCGGTGCAGGCGTCGTGAATCGGATGGCCGCCATCGGTATCAGCGTGAGCCATGCCGTGGAGCAACCCGAGCCCAGGCAGGCGACCGCCGAGGAGGCGTCACTCCTCGGCATTCAGAAGGCCGCCCTCGTCACTCACATCCGGCGGACGTACTACAGCGATCAGGGACGGCCCGTCGAGACGGCGGACATCGTGGTGCCCGCCGCGCACTGCGAGATCGTCTACGAGATCCCCATCAACCGATAGTCCCGATTCGGAACGTGCCAGCGCATGACCGACGCCATGTCCTGCCCCAACTGCTCGCAGGGGCTGAAGTCAGGCGGGCTGGTCTTGGCCGGGCGGGACGACGGTGATCGGGCATGCCGGCCGCTGTGGAGGTGTGCCGATGGGCACGCCTGGTGGAAGTGGGCGGACCGGCCCGACGATGCTCTTGGAGATCTGCCCGGAGCCACGGTTGTTCCGATGACCCGGCACTCACGCGCACGACGACATACGACGCTGCAACAGCCCCGGATGAGCCCTCGATTCGTAGCGAGCACCAGGCCGGGAGCCGTGCCCACGCGTGCCCCATCCGTGCCCGATGGAGCGGTAAGACACGGGAAGCAGCGGTGACCGACGGGTACCCGAAACTGCAGCGGCCCCCGACCAACGATGCTGGTCAGGGGCCGTAACACTGCGGTGGGTGTGGGATTTGAACCCACGGTGACATCGCTGCCACGACGGTTTTCAAGACCGTTCCCTTAGGCCGCTCGGGCAACCCACCTCCGCCCCGCCTACCAGCGGCGGAACGGGTACAGAGTACCGGGCTCGGGCGTCGCGCGGGCTCCTTGGTCCACACGGGGCCCACTGGCCGGCTTCTGGCTGTGAGGGCCAACGGCCGGACACTCCCGTGGCGGCTTTCGGCTCTACCTGGTCACCACCGCCGAGGGCATGCCCGTCACCTGGTGCCTGGCCAACCCGGCACTCGGCGAGCGGGAGGTGATGGCCGCACTCCGGAACGCGACCACCCCCTCGTCCGGGCCGGGAAGGTGATCCTCGCCGACAATGGTCGGCCTGGCGGGAGGCGGACGCCAAAGCCTCTTGATTACCGGGTTCCGGCAATCACCTGTGTGCGGATCATGCTGTGGCCCCGCCTACCTGCCGGGGAAGGCACTGTGGCTCAATATGCCCAACCGCGAACGGGGGCGTAAGCGGAGGGGAGGCCCGGTGAGCAGGAGCAAGAGAGCGGAGGCGCGGCGGCGTCGGCCCGCATGGTGGAACCGGGCCTGGGGGCTGCTCGTGGTGCCGCTGGCCGTCATGGCAGGCGCGGCAGGCATCGCGGTCCTGGTCACCGTGCCGGACTCGGTGAACGAGGTACGGGCCTTTCGCTCCGCCCGGCCGTGCACCTTCCCGCAGGCCGTCGCGGCCGACTGCCTGCGCACCTACCCCGCGACGGTGCGCGGAACGGCCGTCGAGAACCAGGGCCGGAGTCAGCTGTATCTGCTCAAGCTCGACGGCCCGCCTCCGATTCCCGCGGAACTCGACATGGACGACGAGGTCCCGCTGCTGAAGCATCTGCGTAAGGGCGACCACGTCACGGTGACCGTCTGGCGCGACTACGCGACGGCCGTCACCAAGGACGGCGTGACCCAGGAGTCCACCGACACCCCGGAGGGTTGGCCCGAATTCCAGACTGCCTTCGCGCTCGACCTGCTGACCGTGGGAGGCTACGGCGGTTTCGCGGGGACCACGGCGGTGCGCCACGCACGGCGGCGATCACTGCCCGACTGGGTGGCACTGTGGGGCCGATGGACCATGGGAGCCGTAGTCGTCTCTGTGCCGGCGGGCATCATCGGTTACGAGACCGGAACCGGACCGGTAGTCGTGGCGCTGCTGTGGCTGGCGCTGCTGCCCGCGGTCTGGCTTGTCGTCAAGCGCCGCGAGAGACACGACTCCGGACGACACAGCCGCAGACCCGCCCCCAGCAGGGCCGCCGACACCGGCACCTGGCCCCGCTACCTGGCGAACTGGTGGCGGTCTGTGACGAATGCGTTCTGGGCTTTGGATCGGGTTCTGGGCGGGCAGCGGCGTCCGACTCGGTTCCAGAAGTGGGTGGGCCGACACCCGACCAAAGCCGGTTTGTGCGTGGGCACCCCCGCCGCGCTCTTCTATGTGCTCTTCTTCGTAATGCTCTCTGATGAGGCGGAGCTGGAGGACATCCTCGTCGCGACGCTCTTCGGGCTGTCCCTAGGACTCATCTTTGGTCTCACAGCGGCGTCAGAGCGGCTCCGGCAGCGCAGGCTCAAGCGTCTGGGGATATGGGACGGATCCTGAGCAGGTCTGGCTCGGCCTGCGCAGGAAACATGCGAGGAGGGAGGGCGGAGATGTCGCGAAATGTGGGGGAGTTCTTCGATAGTCCGGGCTGGATGAGTCTCAACATCCTGCTCTATGGGTGGGCAGCCGCCAGTAGCGGCACCGAGCCCTGGCTGAGGTGCATCGCGGCGTTCGGTCTGGCGGCCTGGGTGGCGTTGCTGACAAGGCACCTCTTGCAACGTACCCGCGGCCGTGGGACTACTGAACACTCGGATGAATCGGGATCCTGAGGACGGCGCTGCTGCGGACGACGGCAGGTCCGGGCATCGGGGTACTCACTGACTCGGCGCACTGCACACGCAGCCTGCGGTCTGGGTACCGTCAAGGGTGGAAGCCCCGACTGAGACTGATCCCTTGGGGTGGACACCCTGAAGCGGAGCAGGAGTGGCAGCTGGAACGCGAGATCCTGCGCCGGGCAGCCGCCTATTGCGCCCGGGAGATGAAGTGAGCCCCCGCCGCTGGGACTTCATCTCCAACAACCGTGCCGACTTCGGCGTCAAGCGGATCTGCCGGGTCCTGGGCGTCTCCGGCTCCGGCTGCACAGCCTACCGGCTGGCGGATCTCCCGTGAGACGGCCCGGGAAGAGTCGTCCGAAGGGGCGGGCCGGACCCGGTGGTGCGGCCGTGGTCCGGGCGCGGTCGAGCGCGGGCCCGGCAGTGGCTCAGCGGTCGGCGATGTCCTCGCGGAGACCGTCGGAGAACTCCCACCACGACAGGGGAAGCCAGTCGCCGTCGACAAAGGCATCCACCGTGGCGCCACGACCGCGGACCGTCACCGTCGTACCGGCCGGGTACGTGGCTCCGGAGAGGCCCGGTACGGGGACGAGCAGGGTCCCTAGCCTTTGTGCTGCCACTTTCTCGCCCTCCCGTTCGGTTGACTCGGCGCGGCACCTGAAGGCACCACCCGGGGCGGGTATTCCTCCTGAGATTACCGGCTTGTCCGATCCTCCGGGCCGGAGAATCATGAGATATGTGCCACAAGTGAGTCACAAGTGAAAGGAGGGGCGGGGGGCGGGGGCCGCAGTCACGCACGTATCGCCAGCGGAGGTCGCAGCCATGAAAGCCGTTGTGTACAAGGAACCGTTCGAGGTGGCCGTCGAGGACGTCGAGAAGCCGCGGATCCACCACCCGAACGATGTGATCGTACGGGTCACCTCCACCGCGATATGCGGCTCCGACCTGCATATGTACGAGGGTCGTACGGCGGCGGAGCCGGGCATCGTCTTCGGCCACGAGAACATGGGGATCATCGAGGAGACGGGTGACGGCGTCACCTCGCTGAAGCAGGGCGACCGGGTGGTCATGCCCTTCAACGTCGCATGCGGCTTCTGCATGAACTGCGTGGAGGGATTCACCGGTTTCTGTCTGACCGTCAATCCCGGGTTCGCCGGCGGCGCTTACGGCTACGTCGCGATGGGCCCCTGGCCCGGCGGCCAGGCCGAGTACCTCCGTGTCCCCTATGCGGACTTCAACTGCCTCAAGCTGCCCGAGGGGAACGAGCACGAGACCGACTTCATCCTGCTCGCGGACATCTTCCCCACCGGGTACCACGGTTGCGAACTCGCCCAGGTGCGCCCTGGGGAGAGCGTCGCGGTGTACGGCGGCGGGCCGGTCGGCCTCATGGCCGCGTACTCGGCCATGCTGCGGGGCGCCAAGAAGGTCTTCGTCGTGGACCGCGTCCCCGAACGCCTCGAGAAGGCAAGGGAGATCGGCGCGACACCGATCAACTTCGCCGAGGGCGACCCGGTGGAGCAGATCAAGGAGCAGACCGAGGGCATCGGCACCGACAAGGGCGTGGACGCGGTCGGCTACCAGGCGACGGTGCGCGACACCGGACGTGAGGAGCCCGCGACCGTGCTGAACTCGCTCATCGGCACCGTCAGGGCCACCGGCATGCTCGGCGTACCCGGATTGTACGTACCCTCCGACCCCGGCGGCCCGGACGAGCAGTCCAAGCACGGCATGCTCAGCGTCGCGATCGGCAGGCTGTTCGAGAAGGGCCTGAAGATGGGCACCGGTCAGTGCAACGTGAAGCGCTACAACCGGTACCTGCGCGACATGATCGTCGAGGGCAGGGCGACGCCGAGCTTCGTCGTCTCCCACGAACTGCCGTTGGACCAGGCCCCGTCGGCGTACGAGAAGTTCGACAAGAGGGTCGAGGGCTACACCAAGGTGGTGCTGCACCCGTAGTAGCGCCGGCCGGCCGCGGTTCCCCGGCGGCGCACGGCACGGGGAGACCAGCGGGGGAGCCCGCACGACGAAGGGACTGCCGAGTCCGGCAGTCCCTTCCTCACGTCACCGGCCGGCAGCCACCCCAGGTCAGCCGTCGCCCTCGCGCTGCCCCAGCGTGACGGTGGCCGTGATCTCCCGTCCGTCCCGCTCATAGGTGATCCGGACCTGGTCACCGGGCTTGTGGGTCCAGATCTCGCTGATGAGACCAGGACCGCTGTCCACCGGCTTTCCCGCGAACTTGGTGATCACGTCGCCGGGCCTGAGCCCCGCCTTGGCCGCCGGGCCGTTCGGGGTGACGGCCGCCGTGCCGCCAGCGCCCTCCTGGGCGATCGTCGCGCCGTTGCCCCTGTCCGTCATGTTCACCGTGGCCCCGATGACGGGGTAGACGGGCTTGCCCGTCTTGATGAGCTGGTCGGCCACGTTCTTCGCCTGGTTGACGGGGATGGCGAAACCGAGGCCGATGGAACCGGCCTGGGACTGCTGGCCGAAGCCGTTGCCGCCGCCCGCGGACTGGATCGCGGAGTTGATGCCGATCACCGCGCCGCGCGCGTCGAGGAGCGGACCGCCGGAGTTGCCGGGGTTGATCGAGGCGTCGGTCTGCAGCGCGCTCATGTACGAGTTCTTGCCGCCGGAGCCGTCGCCCGAGGCCACCGGCCGGTTCTTGGCGCTGATGATGCCCGTCGTGACCGTGTGGGACAGGCCGAAGGGCGCGCCGATCGCGATGGTCGAGTCGCCGACCGCGACCTGGTCGGAGTTGCCCAGCGGCAGCGGGTCGAGCCCGGCGGGCGCGTTCCGCAGCTTCAGCACGGCCACGTCGTAGCCCTGGGCCCGGCCGACGACCTCGGCGTCGTACTCCTTGCCGTCGGAGAAGGTCGCCGAGAGCGTGCCACCGTCGGCCGCGGAGGCCACCACGTGGTTGTTCGTGAGGATGTGGCCTTCCTTGTCGTACACGAAGCCGGTGCCCGTGCCGGCCTCGCCCTGGCTGCTACCGGACTTCGCCTCGATCGTGACGACGCTGGGCAGCGCCTTGCCCGCCACGGCGGCGACCGTGCCGGGGTCGCGCTTGAAGCCCGCCGGGGCGTCACCGGCGGCCACGGTCGTCGAGGCCCCGCCGTCGTTGCGCTCGGCGGCCCAGTAGCCGATCCCGCCGCCCACACCACCGGCGACGAGCGCGGCGACGAGGACGGACGCGATGATCCCGCCGGACCCGCGCCTGCGCGGCCCGTGCGGAACGGGCGCGGGCTCGCCCCAGGCGGATACGGGTGGCGGGGGCGGCGGCCAGCCGCCCTGCGGGTGGGTGGCCGTGGCGGCGGGGGAGTGGTCGCCGGGTGCGGACCCATGAGCGGTGGGCGGGACCTGGGGCTCGGGGGGCACCGTGCGGCCGGGCTGCGTCGGGGCGTCCGCGCCGGCGGGCGCGTGCGCGGCAGCGCTTTCGGGAGCAGCCGCCGGCACAGGAGGTACGGACGGGCCCGCGTGTGCCGGGGTGCCCTCGTTCTCGGTGCTCACAGCTTCCTCTTCCTCGATTCCACGATTCGGCGGTCCGCGGTGACGCGGCACCGCACCGATGCGCTGCAGACAGCTTTTCCCATGGCCTGTCAGGCCACTGTAAGCAGGACCTGTGCGTCCGTGCGTCCGTGCGCCCTCCGTCCTTCCGTCTCTCCGCCCCTCCGCCCCTGCATTCCTCCGCCCCTCCGCCTCCCCCGTCCCGGGCATCGCGGACGGGGGCCGGGGCCTCCGCTGTCCGGCGGATGACACCATGACGCGGTGACCCAACACCGGATCCAGGTCGTCGCCCACCGAGGCGCCTCGGAGGACGCCCCCGAACACACGCTGGCCGCCTATGTGAGAGCCGTGGAGGACGGGGCCGACGCGCTCGAGTGCGATGTGCGCCTCACTGCGGACGGGCACCTGGTCTGCGTCCACGACCGCCGGGTGAACCGCACCTCCAACGGCCGGGGCGCGGTCTCCGCGCTGGAACTCGCGGACCTCGCCGCCCTCGACTTCGGCTCCTGGAAGGACAGCGAGGAGAGCCCCGACTGGAAGGACCCCGGTTTCACCTCCGTGCTGACCCTGGAGCGGCTGCTCGAACTGGTGACGGACGCCGGCCGGCGGATCGAGCTCGCCATCGAGACCAAGCACCCGACCCGCTGGGCCGGACAGGTGGAGGAGCGGCTGGTCCGGCTGCTGAAGCGGTTCGGTCTGGACGCCCCGGCGGCACCCGACGAGTCCCCGGTGCGCGTCATGAGCTTCTCGGCCCGCTCGCTGCACCGGATCGCGGACGCGGCCCCGGGCATCCCGATTGTGTACCTGATGCAGTTCCTCCCGCTGCGTGCGCGCGAGGCGCGACTGCCGGCCGGTGCCCGGATCGCGGGCCCGGGGATCCGGCTCGTGCGCAATCACCCCGCCTACGTGGACCGGCTGCACGCGGCCGGTCACCAGGTGCACGTCTGGACGGTGAACGAGCCGGCCGACGTCGACCTCTGCGTCGGACTCGGTGTGGAGGCGATCATCACCAACCGCCCGAAGCAGGTCCTCTCCCAGCTGGGCCGCCTCTGAGCGGGCCCCACCGACCGTGGCGGAGGCTGCCGCGCTGCGACCGGACCGCTACGGGGGGTGCTCCGGCGCGTTCGATCCGTATGCGAACGTGACGAGTGCGTCACCAGACGCGGATTGGCCGGTTTCCGGTCCAGGCCATTGGGGCATCCACACCGTGGCGTGGGGCGAAGGAGGTCTCGGGGGTGGCGTTGGTGGTGGCACAGGAGGTGCCCACGTCGTCGAGCATGGCCGTACCCCATGGCCCTGCGGGCGTGGGTGAGGCGAGGCATCGGATGCGTGAGCAACTGCGGCTCAGCGGGGTGCCCGAATCGGTCGTCGACGATGCCGTTCTGATCCTTTCCGAACTGCTGAGCAATGCCTGCCGACACGGCAGACCGCTCGGGCAGCACGCGGAGATCGGCGACGGCGACATCCGCGCCGCATGGCGTCTCGACCCGTCGGGCGGGCTGACCGTCGAGGTCACGGACGGGGGCGGTCCCACCCGCCCGGTTCCGTCGACCCCCTCGGTCACGGCGCACGGCGGCCGGGGGCTCAACATCATCAGCGCGCTCGCCCGCGACTGGGGAGTACGGGACAGCGCGGCCGGCGAGGTCACCGTCTGGGTCCTCGTCACCGAGGGGCATCGCCGCGACGATTTCGCTACGCGCGTCACCGGTCCCGGCTTCGAGTTCGCGGACGCCTACGACGACGTGGACTGAGCTCCCGGAGGAAGCGGAAGCGTTCCCCGAGGCCGATCCGGACGCTCCCCCGAGTCCACGGACCGGACGCCGCCCACCCCGGGCCGCCCGCAGCAGACCGGAAAGCGCCGTTCCGGCGGGTTGGCGAGACCGGGCACGCGACGTGAAGTGCCGCTGTGACCGCTGCCACGACCGCAACGGCTAGGCTCGCGCCCGAGACAAGCACGCCGTCATCGGGAGAAAGCCACATCATGGCCAAGAAGCGCCCCCAGACGAAGGCCGCCGCCAAGCCACAGGTCACCGACGGGGAGATCCCGGTGGTCGGCGCCCGCGAGCCCTGCCCCTGCGGTTCAGGCCGTCGCTACAAGGCCTGCCACGGGCGGGCCGCCGCACACGCCGTGACAGAGCTGGTCCAGCGCCCCTTCGAGGGGCTCCCCGGCGAGGGCGACTGGGTCGCCCTCCGCGAGCTGGTGCCCGCCGCCACCGTCGCCCTGACCCTCAAGGACGGGCTGCCCGAGGACGTCCCGTCGCTGACGCTCGCGACCGTCCTCCCCATGGCGTGGCCCGCGCTGCGCCGCGAGGACGGCTCCGTCATGCTCGCCCTGCAGAACGACACGCCGTCCGGCGACCTCAGTCGCGACCTCGCCGACACCCTGCAGCGCGCGCTGACCACGAAGCCCGGCAACGCGGTGCCCCCGCGGCGCGCTCCCGGCGACGGCCCGCGACTGCAGGACCTCATCGACGCGGACGCCCCGTTCGAACCGGTCGTCCACAGCGGTTTCGAGTTCTGGATCCCGGAGTCGGTGGAGACGACGAGCGCCGAGGTGACCGCGTCGCTGGAGCGCGCCAACGCGGCCGCGATCCCGACCGCGAAGCTGTCCGGCGTGGACGCCGCGTACTGGTGCGAGACCCCGGAGAAGAACCATCTGCGCTGGGTCATGCCGCATTCCGAGGAGCGCCTGCTGGACGCACTCGCCCGGCTGCACGCCGCGGGCGCGTCGACCCTCGGTGAAGGCACCCGCCTCGTCGGGTCGTTCCGTGCGCACGGCCTGGTGGTCCCGGTCTGGGACCTGCCCCTCGGCATGGGCGCCGGGCAGTGCGAGAAGCCGGCGGCGGAGTTCGCCGAGCGGCTCGCCAAGGCGCTCGCGACGGACTCCCCGCTCACGGGCGAGGAGCGCCGGGCCCGTAGCGGTCTCACCAACCGCCAGGTCACGCTCAGCTGACCGCGGTGTCACGGGCCGTCCTGGCGCCCTGCCGACGACGCTGGTGACGGGGCGGCGGCTCCGGCCGCCGCCCGCCGTGGCGCGGCGCCCTCCGCCTCATGGGGAGTGATCCCCGTCACAACCGGCACCACGAGGCGGTAATTCGCTGTCCGAATACCCGAGATCGAATTTGCGAACAGCAGATCTCTTGTTACCGTTCTGGAAGCCCGGTCGCTGGTGCATCCCCCGTCGCCAGCGACCGGGCGTCTCTATTTCCCGCAATGACCCGGGATCCCGCCCGGTGTCAACTGCTGTCGGAGACCGGTGAGTTGCTCCCAGCACGCAGCAACAGCGGACCTTCTCCGGCTTCTCCGGAACGTGCGAACTCCGCGATCGCGTAATAGCCGCCGGCTTCACCCCGGGCCTTCTCACGCGGTGTTTCGCAGACTGCGGGCTCGTCTCCCGCTTCGGGCGCGCAATGCGCCCGTACGGTCCTTCCCTCCGGCCCCATCAGACTCAGCACGGGCGTGATCCCTCCGCCCGTCGCGTTGCGGTAGTACGTTCGCGCCCAGGCGTCCGGACCGTCGGTCAGGACGCATGTCTGTGCCTCGATGCCGTGCGGTGAGATCACTTCGGGGCCGCAGTGTTCGCTTGTGCGTCGGGCGCCGACGGCATCGTGAACCGTTTCGGGCGTCTGCCGCTGACCGTTCGGGGCACGCATTCCGGCCACACTTGGTGATCGCCCCGCCCTCTTGCCATTCTCCGTCCCTTCCGCACCTTCCGGCACGGCGGAGGCGGCGAGCGGCAGCAGTGCGACACAGACGACGGCGAGCGCGAGCCCGGTCAGGCGCTGATTCATGTGGGCCGAAGATATCGGCGGACGGCGGCACCCGGATCCGCGTCCGCCCCAATTCCCTTGTGGCGGGGCCCGGCTCCTACCCGAACGAGTGAGTCTCCGGGCCCCCGGTGGTCCGCCTGAGGGGCTGCCGCCGGCGCGGGAGGGGCCGGCCGTTCAGTACGCGAGGCGGGACCCTTCCCCGCTCTCCGGGGGCGTCACACCCGAGGGGGTGCTGACGCTCGCCTCGACGAGGGCGTCCACGACCGCCTCCACATCGGGCAGCCAGGGCGCGGCCGAGCCGGGCAGCGGGGCCCGCTCCCAGCGGACCTGGCCCGTGCCCGTCTCCGAGGGCGGCAGCATCAGATAGCCGCCCGAGCCGTGGAAGCGGAGCGAACTCGGCACCCGGTCCTTGGCGTACAGCAGTTCGCCCAGCTGCTCCATCGAGTACGGGGCGACGAGCAGCGACCACCGGGTCGGCGTGGCGACCACCGGCCCGAGTCTCATCCCCGTGCGGTCGAGCGCGGCGAGCGCCCGGGCCCCGGCGACCGCCGGCAGGCTCACCGCGCACGGCGCGTGGCCGCCCGTGGCGAGCACGATCGGGGCGGTGGGCCGCTGGGTCCACCACCAGCGCACCATCCGCTCGTCGGTGGTCGCCGCCAGGAGCCCGGGGTCGAAGGGGTGCGCGCCGGGTACGACGCACTCGTGGTCGGGGCAGGCGCAGCCGCGCACGCGATCGGCCCGCCCGCCGGCGGTCGTGAGTCCCACGCCGGGCAGCACGGGCCATTTCCACGCGGTGGCGCAGGTCAGCGCCGCGTCGAGCTGAGGAGCAGGCCTCCCCTTGCGCCGGAACCGGAGCCTGCGTCGCCTTCCGAGGATCTCGCGCATGAGCGCTCGTTCCTTTCCGTTGAACGCCGAGGTCCATCACACCATGTGTGCATAACTTCACTGTGCGTACAAAGCGGCGTCTCGCCGCCCTTGCCGTAGGCACGGGGCGACCCCATGGGCTCTGTCCATTAAACGCGTGGCGAGGGGTGGCGCGCGCATGGCGCTTGCTCTCCCGCTGTACTCGTACCGCCACTCGGGACGGGGCGGCGACCCACGGCGGTTAAGACGCCCGGGCTCCCCGCCAGGTTCCGGGGCGGTCCCAACTGCCCCTGGCCATCACCGTTTACGTACCCATCAGACCCGGGATGACTCCCCCCGCGGGCTTCGCCTCGGACTTCACCCTGGGTGGGATCCCCATGTCGAACGCCTTCAGTCGACAGCAAATCGCGTTCATGGGGGGCATTTTTCAGCCAAGTTAGCAACCCCACGGACACCAGCGATACCACCAGGACAATGCTGGACATCCCCCTTTGTCTGCGTGTAGATGTGGATGCAGTGATAGCGGCGCAGATTGACATGGGGGTTTGCGATGCTATTGAGCAGAACGCACCAGCCGGAAGGCCGGCTGCCATGAGCGCCCCTCACCTGCCGAAAGTGGCTGGAATCGACTCCGCGGTTCCGGCCCCCGCGCACACTGCCGGACCACTCGCCCCGGATCCCGCGCCCGGCGCGGTGATCCAGGACCGGCTGGCCGGCTGGGTCTCCGACCTGACCACGCTCCACGAACTCACCGAACGGCTCGCCAGAACCGGCACGCTGGACGAGGCGCTCGACGAACTCCTGTGCGCGGGCGCCGCCCTGGTCGGTGCCCGCCGCGGCATGGCCGTCCTCGAACCGGCCGACGGCCGCGGCCCCGTCGGCACCGTCGGACTCGGCCTCGCCCGCGCCGACCTGGGCCACATCGAGACCGTCCCCCGCAGCGCCACCGGGTACGGCCGGATCCTCGACGGGGGAACGGCGGGCGTCCCCTCCCCCGTCGCCCAGGCGGACCTCTTCCACGAGGAGGCGCTGGACCCGCGCCACCGCGAGGTCGCCGCCCGCCTCGGCTACGCCGCGAGCTACGCCCTGCCGCTCGCCACGGAGGAGGCCGGGAGGCTTGGCGTCGCCGTCTGGTTCTACGACGAGCCCGCCGAACCCGTGGACCGTCAGCGCCACCTCGTCGGCCTCTACGGGCGATACGCCACCGAGCACCTCGCCCGGCTGCTGGAGCTGGAGCGGGCCCGCCGGCAGATGGCCACCATCGCCGACGAGCTGCTGCCCAGCAGGCTGCCCCGGATCCCCGGGGTACGGCTCGCGGCCCGCCACCTCACCGGACCGCGCGGCGGCGGCGAGTGGTACGACGCGCTGCCGCTGCCCGAGGGCGCCCTGGGTCTCGCCGTCGGTTCGGTCTCCGGTTCGGGACCGAGCGCGCTGGCCGCCATGGGCAGGCTCCGGGCCAGTCTGCGGGCGTACGCGGTGATGGAGGGGGAGGACCCCGTCGCCGTGCTCTCGGACCTGGAGCTGTTGCTGAGGCTCACCGAACCGGCCCGCTCGGCGACCGCGCTCTTCGCGTACTGCGAACCCGCGACGGCACTCCATGCCGAGGGCACGGGCAGCAAGATCGTGCTGGCCGGGGCCGGGCACACCCCGCCGCTGATCGTCGGGCAGCACCGCACCGAGTTCGTCGAGACCTCGCTGTCGGCGCCGCTGGGGATGCTCGCCTGCTGGGAGGCGCCCAGCGTGGAGTTCTCCCCCGCACCCGGAGAAACGGTGCTGCTCTACACCGACGGTCTGCTCCGGCGCACCGGCGACCCGATGGACCGGGCCTTCACCCGGCTGCACACCGCGGCGGCGAGCGTGCCCAAGGCCGTGCGCCACGACCCGGGTGCGGTCGCCGACCACGTGCTGCGCACGGTGCTGCCCGGCGGAATCGACGCCGGCGCGGACGGCGAGGACGTGGTGATGCTGGCCGCCCGCTTCGAGTGACGCTCCGGTGACGCGGGCCTGGGGCCGCAAGGCTTCCGGCACCGCCGCGGTACGACCGTACGATGGGTGGGGGTTCAGCGTCGTACCGACTAGGAGGCAGACCCGTGGCAGAGGAGCTCACCCCGGAGACCCCGGAGAACGAGTCCGACCGCACCGCCGAGGCGGAAGGGACCGAGGAGCCGATCAAGCAGCGCAAGAACGGCCTCTACCCGGAGGTCTCCGACGAGCTCGCGGAGAACATGAAGTCGGGCTGGGCCGACACCGAGCTGCACGGCCTGGAGCCCGTCGCGCAGGCCGCGCACACCGAGCGCCGCCGCGCCGCCCTCTCCGCCCGCTTCCCGGGCGAGCGGCTGGTGATCCCGGCGGGCAACCTGAGGACCCGCTCCAACGACACCGAGTACTCCTTCCGGGCCGCCACCGAGTACGCCCACCTCACCGGCGACCAGAGCCACGACGGCGTCCTGGTGCTGGAGCCCACCGCCGACGGCCACGAGGCGACCGTCCACCTGCTGCCGCGCTCCAACCGGGAGAACGGCGAGTTCTGGCTCGACGGCCAGGGCGAGCTGTGGGTCGGCCGCCGCCACTCCCTGGCCGAGGCGGGACAGCTGCTGGGCATCGCGGCCGAGGACGTGCGCGAGCTGCCGCAGAAGCTGCGCGAGGCGACCGGCCCGGTCCGCGTCGTCCGCGGCCACGACGCAGGCGTCGAGTCCGCCCTGACCGACAAGGTCACCGCCGAGCGCGACGAGGAACTGCGCGTCTTCCTCTCCGAGGCCCGCCTGGTCAAGGACGAGTTCGAGATCGCCGAGCTGCAGCGGGCCTGCGACGCCACGGCCCGCGGCTTCGAGGACGTCGTCAGGGTCCTGGACCGGGCCGAGGCCACCAGCGAGCGCTACATCGAGGGAACGTTCTTCCTTCGCGCCCGGGTCGACGGCAACGACGTCGGCTACGGCTCGATCTGCGCGGCCGGCCCGCACGCCACCACCCTGCACTGGGTCCGCAACGACGGTGCGGTCCGCTCCGGCGAGCTGCTGCTCCTGGACGCCGGCGTGGAGACCACCGAGCTCTACACCGCCGACGTGACCCGCACCCTGCCGATCAACGGCCGCTTCACCGAGCTGCAGCGCAGGATCTACGACGCCGTGTACGAGGCACAGGAGGCCGGCATCGCCGCGGTGAAGCCCGGCGCCCCCTACCGCGACTTCCACGACGCGGCCCAGCGGGTCCTGGCCACCCGGCTCGTGGAGTGGGGTCTGCTCGGCGACCTCGACGTCGAGAAGGTGCTCGAACTCGGTCTCCAGCGCCGCTGGACGCTGCACGGCACCGGCCACATGCTCGGTATGGACGTCCACGACTGCGCGGCCGCGCGCCGCGAGACCTACGTCGCGGGCACGCTGGAGCCCGGCATGTGCCTGACCGTCGAGCCCGGCCTGTACTTCCAGGCCGACGACCTGACCGTGCCCGAGGAGTACCGCGGCATCGGCGTCCGGATCGAGGACGACATCCTCGTCACCGAGGACGGCAACCGGAACCTCTCGGCGGCGCTGCCTCGACAGGCGGACGAGGTCGAGGCGTGGATGGCCCGGCTCAGGGGCTGATCCCCGCACCGTCCGTGCGGGCCGCGACGGCCCGTGCGGAGGGACCGGCCGCCGCACCAGGACGGCGCCTCCGCTCAGACCGCTCCGAGCAGGGCGCCGTCCCGCCATTTCAGCACTTTGTCGAAGCTCACCACCGCGCCCCGGCCGGGCCGGTTCCGCAGGTGGACGTGGTCGGCGAGCTGCTCGATGAGGCAGAGGCCGCGGCCGCTCTCGGCGGCGGGCCCGGTGCCGGTGACATGGGCGCAGTCCGGGAACCCCGGTCCTCCGTCCGCCACTTCGATACGGCACTTCTCGCCGTCCAGGTACGCCGTCACGCGGTACCCGTCCGCAGAGGATCCGGGAGCGCCGGAGCCACCGTGCTCGACGGCGTTCGCGCACGCCTCGCTCAGCGCGACGGAGAGGTCGAAGGAGATGTCGGGGTCGACGCCCGCGGTCTCCATGGCACCGAGCAGAAGACGTCGAGCGAGCGGCACGCTCGCAGCCTCGCGCCGCAAATGGAGAGACCACCAGATGCTCATGCTCCAGCCTCCTGGCTGCGGCTCGACATACGGTTACGTATTGCCGCGTCATCGCGCTCGTAAGCGTTGAGTTGACGTGATTGCCCTCATTCGGCGGATGCGCCGATCGGCCATGCCGGTGTATGCCCACGCCAGGCGGGCGAGTGGGCCTGAAACGTGACCTTCCGGACCTGCCGCACGGGTCCGGAAGGCGCAGTGCGATGATGTCCCGGCCATGTCTGCCCACCCGCCGGTCCCGCCCGGCGACGCGCCGGTCGCGGCCGGACCGCGGCTGCTGAGGGCCGCGGTGTTCGCCGCGGTCTGCCTCGTGCTGTCCGCGCTGGGGCATGTCCTGGCAGCCTGCGCGACCGTCCCCCGGTGGACGCTCCTCGCCGGTTTCCTCGCGGTGTTCGCGGTGGTGGTGCCGTTCGCCGGCCGTGCACGCTCGCTCTCCGCGGTCGTCGGCGCCCTGGCGGTCGGGCAGCTCGGCCTGCACACACTCTTCGGGCTGGGCCAGCGCCCGCTCACCGTGTCACCGAGCGCCGACGACGCCCTGATCCGGATGGCGGCCAAACTCGTGTGCGGGGCCGGCGGCAACGCGCTCAGCCCGGCCGACGCCCACCGGATCGTCGCCGGCGCGGGCATCGACCCGGCGGCCGCGGCGCGGGCCGCCCACGCCGGGCACGCAGCCCCGAACCCGGCCCTCGAGCCCGCCGGGCTGCTCCCGAGCCTGCCCATGGTGCTCGGCCATCTGCTGGCGGCGCTCGTCACCGGCTGGCTGCTGCGCCGCGGCGACCTGGCACTGTTCCGGCTGGCCGAACTCTCCGCGCAGGGTGCCCAGGGCGCCGGCGAGGTGGTGGCCGAAGGGGCGCTCGTGCGCGCCCTGCGCGCCGCGCTCGTCCTCGTACGCGAGTTGCTCGCCGGGCTGCCGGCGGCACCGGGAACCCGTCCCGGACCCGCCGGGGCGGTTTCCGGTGACCCCGCGCCGCCCGTGGCGGCCGCGCTCCAGCACATCGTGATCAGGCGCGGCCCGCCCGCGTGCCGCGTCCCCGCAGGCTGCGTTCTCGCAGCCTGAACGCGGCGCCACCCGACGACGTACCCGAAACGGGTGTCCCGGGTGGTCGGTGCCGCGGCGCTCCCGCGCACCCGCGCGCGGACCGATCACCTTCCCTGCTCACATGGAGTGTTCCTGCCATGAACAAGATCTCTCGCCTCGCCGTGGCCGGCGGCGTCGCCGCCTCCTCCGTGCTGCTGCTCTGCGGCCCCGCTCTCGCGCACGTCAGCGTGCAGCCCCAGGGCGAGGCCGCGAAGGGCGGCTACGCCACGGTCAACTTCAAGGTCCCGAACGAGCGCGACAACGCCTCGACGGTGAAGCTCGAGGTCACCGTCCCCGCCGACCACCCGCTCTCGTCCGTGATGCCGCAGCCCGTCCCGGGCTGGAAGGCCGAGGTCACCAGGACGAAGCTGGCCGAGCCGCTGAGCGTGCACGGCAAGCAGATCACCGAGGCCGTCTCGAAGATCACCTGGACGGCGGCCGGCGGCAAGATCGGCCCCGGTGAGTTCCAGCAGTTCCCGGTGTCCCTCGGCCGGCTGCCGGAGGACGCCGACAAGCTCGTCTTCAAGGCGCTCCAGACGTACGACAACAAGGAGGTCGTGCGCTGGATCGAGGAGCCGCAGGAGGGCGCGGCCGAGCCGGAGCACCCCGCGCCCGTGCTCGCCCTGTCCGCGGCGACCGGCGACCACCACGGCGGCGGCGCGAGCGGCAAGAACGCGGCTGACGGCAAGAGCGCCGCCCACGCCGCGGATCACACGGACGGCGAGGGCGGGACCACGGCGAGCTCCACCGACACCACGGCGCGGGTCCTCGCCGTCGTCGGCATCCTCGTGGGTGCCGGTGGCGTGGCCTTCGGCGTGCTGGCCGGCCGCCGTCGCACCGCCTGACCGACGTCACACACTTCACTTCCGGGACATCTCTCCATGCGCAACAAGATCGTGACGGCCGCCGCCCTGGCGGTGGCGGCCGCACTCTCCCTCTCCGCCTGCGACGGGGGGTCCGACAACGCGGACGGCTCCGTCGCCGAGGTCTCCGCCCAGCCGAAGGGCAAGGCCGCGACCGTCCTCGACCGGCCCTTCGAGAAGCCGGACCTCGTCCTCACGGACACCACGGGCAAGCCGTACGACCTCCGCGAGCGGACCAAGGGCAAGCCGACCCTGATCTACTTCGGCTACACCCACTGCCCCGACGTCTGCCCGCTGACGATGAGCAACATCGCCGTCGCCAGGAAGCAGCTGCCCAAGGCCGACCAGGACAGGCTCCAGGTCGTCTTCGTCACCACCGACCCCGAGCGGGACACGGCGGCCGAACTGGCCAAGTGGCTCCCCGCCGCGGGCGACCCGTCCTTCGTCGGACTCACCGGCGACTTCCCGACCATCCAGGCCGGGGCGCGCCAACTGGGCAGCGGCGTCGAGCCCTCCACGAAGGACAAGAACGGCAAGGTCGTGTCCATGCACGGGACGCAGGTCGTGGCGTTCTCCCCGAAGACCGACCTGGGCTATGTCCTGTACGGCGAGGACACCACCCCCGAGGACTTCGCCAAGGACCTCCCCAAGCTCGTCGAGGGGGAGAACCCGTGACCCGCCGCACGGTGGCCGCCCTCGCCACGGCACTGGCCCTCTCCGCCGGCCCGGTGCTGGCGGGCTGTTCCTCGTCCGCACCCGAGCTGACGGTCGACGGGGCGTTCATGCCGCAGCCCGTCGGCGACATGGCGGGCGGCTTCCTCACCGTCACCAACAGTGGCGGCACCGCGGACAGGCTGACCTCCGTCACCAGCAGCCTCTCGGACGACGTCCAGATCCACGAGACGAAGGACCTCAGGATGCGGCAGGTGACGTCGCTCGACGTACCCCCCAATGGGGAGCTGCGGCTGGAACGCGGCGGCGACCACCTGATGTTCATGGACATCAAGAAGCAGCCGCAGCAGGGCGACACGATCGACGTCGAGCTGCACTTCGAGAAGTCGGAACCGATCAAGGTCGAGCTCCCCGTCGAGGAGCGGACCCACAACCCGAAGCAGCACTGAGCCCCGTGAAGAGGCTCTCGGCCATTCGAGGGGACTGACGACACACGATGACCACCACCGCCCCGCGCCTCGGCACGGCGACTCTGCTGCGGCTGCTGCTGATCACCGCGGCGCTGCTCGGCACCGTGCTCACCGGCACGGCGAACGCGCACGCCGCCCTGACCGGGAGCAATCCGAAGGACGGGGCGGTGCTGGCCGTCGCCCCCAGGGACGTCACGCTCACCTTCTCCGAGCAGGTCGCCCTGGGGAACGACTCGATCCGCGTGCTCGACCCCAGGAGCAAACGCATCGACACCGGCGAGGTGAAGAACCTCGGCACCGGGGATGTCGTCAGGTACGGGGTGGCCCTGCACTCCGGCCTGCCGGACGGCACGTACACGGTCGCCTGGCAGGCCGTCTCCGCCGACAGCCACCCGATCGCGGGCGCGTTCACCTTCTCGGTCGGGGCGCCCTCGAGGACCGCCGTCGAACTGCCGAAGCAGGAGGCGGGCGGCGGGCTCGTCGGCACGCTCTACGGCATCGCGCGGTACGCGTCGTACGCCGGGTTCACCGTCATGGTCGGCGCTGCCGCGTTCGTGCTGGCCTGCTGGCCGCGCGGGGCGGTCGTCCGGCCGGTGCAGCGGCTCGTGGCGTACGGCTGGGTCACGCTCACCGCCGCCACCCTCGCGATGCTGATGCTGCGCAATCCCTACACCGGCTCGGGCGAACTCGGCGACGCCTTCGACCTCGCCGGACTGCAGGCGGTCCTCGCGACCAAGACCGGAGCGGCGCTCGTCTCACGGCTGCTGCTGCTCGGCGCGGCGGCGCTGTTCATCGCGGTGCTGTTCGGGGCGTACGCGAAGCGCGCCACCGGACCGGCGGGCACCGCGGCGGCCGGGGCGGCGGGCACCGCGGACCCGGGTGCGGACGCCGCCGGGGGCGACCCGGAAGCGGCCCGGGAGCGGGCCGGGGAGAAGCAGGACCTCACCTTCGGTCTGGCCGTCGGCGGCACGGTCGTCGCGGCCGGGATCGCCGCCACCTGGGCGCTGTCCGAGCACGCCTCGACCGGTGTCCAGGCCGGTCTCGCCATGCCCGTCGACGTACTTCACCTGCTGGCCGTCGCCGCGTGGCTCGGCGGCCTGGCCACCCTGCTCGTGGCGCTCCACCGGGCGCCCTCCGTCGAGCGGGCGGCCGTCCGCCGCTTCTCCCGGGTGGCGTTCTGGTCCGTCGTCGTCCTCGCCGCGACCGGGCTCTACCAGTCCTGGCGGCAGGTCGGCTCGTGGTCGGCCCTGACCGGCACCTCCTACGGGCGGCTGCTGCTGGTGAAGATCGGGCTGGTCGCGCTGCTGGTCGGGATCGCCTGGATCTCGCGGCGCTGGACGGCGCGGCTGCCGGAACGTACGCCGACGGACCCGGACGGGAAGAAGGACACGGACGGGGAGAAGGACACGGACGGGAAGACGGACGCCTCCACCGAGGAGGACGACGGGGCCCGCGCCGCGGGCACGGCACCGCCGGCGTCCGACGACCCCGTGCGCGCCGCCCAACTCGCCCGGCAGGACGCCGCCGTGGCGGCGGCCGCACGCAAGCGCCTGAGGGACGCCGACCCGGAACGCTCCGGACTGCGCCGTTCGGTCCTCGCGGAGGCCGGCGTCGCCGTCGTCCTGCTCGCCGTGACGACGGTCCTGACGTCCACCGAGCCCGGCCGTACGGAGGAACAGGCGGCGCGGGCGGGCGGCGGGGCCTCCGAGGCCGCGCCGGCCAGGCCCGTCGACGTCACCCTGCCCTTCGACACCGGCGGCGCGAACGGCAAGGGAACGGTCCGGCTCACCATCAGCCCCGGCCGCTCGGGCGCCAACGAACTGCGTCTGTGGACCACGGGCCCGGGCCGACAGCCCCTGGACGCTCCCGAGGTCAAGGTCTCCTTCACCCTGACCGCGGAGAAGATCGGTCCGCTGCCGCTGGTCCCGGAACGGGTCGCGGCCGGCCGGTGGAGCGCGAGCAACATCCAGATCCCGCTGCCGGGCGAGTGGCAGGTACGGATCACCGTACGGACGTCGGACATCGACCAGACGACCGTCGAGAAGAACGTGAGGATCGGCTGACGTGGTCGGCCGACGAGGCACAGTGGGAAAGGCATGAGCGACAACGAGATCTCGCGGCGCAGACTGCTCGGCACGGTCGGCGCCGCCGGAGCGACCGGACTGGTCCTCGGCGCGGCGGGCGGCGCAGCCGGGTACGCGGCGGTCGCCGTGGACCCCGCGACCGCCCTGGCGACCGTCGGTTCCACCGGCGAGGCGTTCCATGGCGAGCACCAGGCGGGCATCACCACACCGATGCAGTCCCACGGCCATCTCGTCGCCTTCGACCTGACGCCGGGGGCGGGCCGGAAGGAGGCGGCCGCACTGATGCGCCGCTGGTCGGCCACCGCCGCCCGGCTGACGGCGGGCGAGCCCGCCGACGACGACACCGGCGTCGCCCTGGACGCGGGCCCCTCCTCCCTCACGGTCACCTTCGGCTTCGGCCGGACCTTCTTCGACCGCACGGGTCTGACCGCGCAGCGGCCCGTCCAGCTCGACCCGCTGCCCGCGTTCTCCGGCGACCGGCTGGATCCGCGCCGTTCGGAGGGCGACCTCTGGGTGCAGATCGGCGCCAACGACGCACTGGTCGCCTTCCACGCGCTGCGCGCCGTCCAGAAGTCGGCGGGCGGGGCGGCGCGGACTCGCTGGCAGATGAACGGCTTCAACCGGTCGCCGGGCATCACGTCCCGGCCGATGACCAGCCGCAACCTCATGGGCCAGATCGACGGCACCCGCAACCCCAAGCCGTCCGACCCCGACTTCGACCGCCGTGTGTTCGTCCCGGCCCCCGGGTCCGGGTCGGACTCGCCGGAGCAGCCGGCCTGGATGGCGGGCGGCTCGTACGCCGTCGTCCGCCGCATCCGGATGCTGCTCGACGACTGGGAGAAGCTGGACCTGAAGGCCCAGGAGCTGGTGATCGGCCGCCGCAAGTCCGACGGTGCCCCGCTGACCGGCGGCGGTGAGGCGACCGAGCTCGATCTCGACAAGACCGGTCCGGACGGTTCCCTGGTCATCCCGGCCGACGCCCACGCCCGGATCTCCGCACCGGAGCAGAACGCGGGCGCGGCGATGCTGCGCCGGCCGTTCTCGTACCACGACGGCACGGCGGCGGACGGCACTCCCGACGCGGGTCTGCTCTTCGTCTGCTGGCAGGCCGACCCCCTGCGGGGCTTCGTTCCGGTCCAGCGGAAGCTGGACCGCGGCGACGCGCTGTCCCGCTTCGTCCGGCACGAGGCGAGCGGCCTCTTCGCCGTCCCGGGCGGCGCGGACGAGGGCGGGTACGTCGGCAGCCGGCTGCTGGAGTCATGAGGCGAGCCGCAGGAGTGCGGGGCGCACTAGGGTGACGGGTATGTCCGCCACGCGCTACACGTACCTCGGCCCCGAGGGCACCTTCACCGAGGCCGCCCTGCGCACCCTCCCGGAGGCCGCAACCCGCGAACTCGTCCCGATGGTGTCCGTGCCGGCCGCCCTGGACGCCGTGCGCAGCGGTGAGGCCGCCGCCGCGCTGGTACCGATCGAGAACTCGGTGGAGGGCGGTGTCACCGCGACCGTCGACGAGCTGGCCTCCGGCGAGCCGCTGATGATCTACCGCGAGGTGCTGCTGCCGATCTCCTTCGCGCTGCTGGTGCGGCCGGGGACGAGGCTGTCCGACGTGAAGACGGTGACCGGCCACCCGGTCGCCCAGCCGCAGGTGCGGAACTGGCTGCGATCCCACCTCCCGGACGCGGTGTGGGAGTCGGCGGCGTCGAACGCGGACGGTGCGCGGCTGGTGCAGGAGGGCCGCTTCGACGCGGCCTTCGCGGGTGAGTTCGCGGCGGCGACCTACGGGCTCGAGGCGCTGGTCACCGAGATCCACGACGCGCAGAACGCGGAGACGCGCTTCGTCCTGGTGGGCCGTCCGGCGCGGCCCGCGGCCCCGACCGGCGCGGACAAGACGTCGGTGGTGATCTGGCAGCGGGACGACCACCCGGGCGCGCTGCTGGAGCTCCTCCAGGAATTCGCGGTGCGCGGCGTCAATCTGATGCTGCTCCAGTCGCGGCCCACGGGCGCGGGCATCGGGAACTACTGCTTCGCGATCGACGCGGAGGGCCACGTCTCGGACCGGCGGGTGGGGGAGGCGCTGATGGGCCTGAAGCGCATCTGCCCGAAGGTGCGGTTCCTCGGGTCCTACCCGCGGGCGGGGGTGACGGCTCCGGCGCGGGGTGGGCGCACACTGCGTCCGGGGACCTCGGACGCGGAGTTCGTGGACGCGGCGGAGTGGCTGGCGCGCTGTCAGGACGGGCGCGCGTAACCAGGGGTTCACCGAGCCCCGCCGCCACCCGGCCCTCCTCGCCCCTCCCGGTTGCCCACAGAGTTATCCACAGGGCGGCTTCTCGATCTGGGGACAAGTCGACAACACAATCCGACACAGTCGACAAATCACCTCACTCGCCCCGGTTGCTTCCACAGTGCACATCAAAAGCGCATGTCAGCTCAATTCCTTTGATCAACTCTTTGGAGCGAAGAAGTGCGGGGAATTCCCACTCGAACGAGTGCGTGAGCCATGTTTGGAGAGGCAATCCCCGACCCTTCCGCCGACTTTCGGAATGATCAATTCCGTAATCCACAGACCCCTCCCACAGCCTGTGGATAACTCGCACGCCCCTCACTCTCCTGTGGACAACGGCCCGGAGTCCCAGGGCCCACGGCGGACCGGAGCCGCGACGGAGCGGCGTTCACCCCTTTTCGGCAGCCGGCGCCGAGTCGCCCGCGGGCCATGCGCGGGATTCACCGACCCTTTCCTCAATTCCGGCAATTCGGTCAAACTGACACGCAACCAATATCAACTGGGGTGCCGGGAGCACGCACCGGTAGCCTGGTGGGGTGATTGACCTTCGCCTGCTCCGTGAGGACCCCGACCGTGTTCGCGCCTCCCAGCGCGCCCGTGGAGAGGACGTCGAACTCGTCGACGCCCTGCTCTCCGCCGATGAGCGGCGCAGGTCGTCCGGCGTCCGCTTCGACGAACTCCGCTCCGAGCAGAAGTCGCTCGGCAAGCTCATCCCCAAGGCGTCCCCGGACGAGCGGGCCGAGCTGCTGAAGAAGGCCGAGCAGCTCAAGTCCGACGTCAAGGCCGCCGAGGCCGAGCAGAACGAGGCCGAGGAAGAGACCCGCCGGCTGCTGCTCGGGCTGGGCAACCTGGTCCACCCGGACGTCCCGGTCGGCGGCGAGGAGGACTTCGTCGTCCTGGAGACGCACGGCACCGTCCGCGACTTCGGCGCCGAGGGCTTCGAGCCCAAGGACCACCTGGAGCTCGGCGAGGCACTGGGCGCCATCGACGTCGAGCGCGGCGCGAAGGTGTCCGGCTCCCGGTTCTACTACCTGACGGGCGTGGGCGCCCTGCTGGAGCTCGCTCTCGTCAACGCGGCCATGGCGCAGGCCACCGAAGCCGGCTTCACGCCGATGCTGACCCCGGCACTGGTCCGCCCGCGCGCCATGGAGGGCACGGGCTTCCTCGGCCAGGCCGCCGAGAACGTCTACCACCTGGAGAAGGACGACTTCTATCTCGTAGGCACGTCCGAGGTCCCGCTCGCGGCATACCACATGGACGAGATCCTCGACGCCGACAAGCTGCCGCTGCGGTACGCGGGCTTCTCGCCGTGCTTCCGCCGCGAGGCCGGCACCTACGGCAAGGACACCCGCGGCATCTTCCGCGTCCACCAGTTCGACAAGGTCGAGATGTTCTCCTACGTCCACCCGGACGACGCCGAGAACGAGCACAAGCGGCTCCTGGAGTGGGAGAAGCAGTGGCTGACCGGTCTGGAGCTGCCGTTCCAGGTGATCGACGTGGCCACCGGCGACCTCGGGGCCTCGGCTTCCCGCAAGTACGACTGCGAGGCGTGGATCCCGACCCAGGGGAAGTACCGCGAGCTCACGTCGGCGTCGAACTGCGACGGTTTCCAGGCCCGCCGGCTGTCGGTCCGCATGCGCGACGGCAAGCAGGTCAAGCCGCTCGCGACGCTGAACGGCACGCTGTGTGCCGTGCCGCGCACCATCGTCGCGATCCTGGAGAACCACCAGCTGGCCGACGGCTCTGTGCGGGTGCCGCAGGTCCTGCGGCCCTACCTCGGCGGCCGTGAGGTCCTGGAGCCGGTCGCCAAGTGAGTTTTCCGTACCGCCTGATCGCCACGGACCTCGACGGGACTCTGCTGCGCTCCGACGAGACCGTCTCGCAGCGCACGCGTGACGCGCTCGCCGCCGCCACGGCGGCGGGCGCCGCCCACATCGTCGTCACGGGACGGGCCGTCCCCTGGACCCGGCACATCCTCGACGACCTGGGCTACCGGGGCCTCGCGGTCTGCGGACAGGGCGCACAGGTGTACCACGCGGGTGAGAACAGACTGCTCACCTCGGTGACGCTGGACCGCCGGCTGGCCGGCCTCGCCCTCGCCAAGCTGGAAGCGGAGGTCGGCCCGCTCGCCCTGGCCGCGAGCCGCGACGGCCTGGACGGGAAGGTGGTCGTCAGCCCCGGCTACCGGGTCCAGGAGGGTCCGCTCCCGGTCGTGGTCTTCGACGACCCGGCCGAGCTGTGGGCGGCTCCGCTGAACAAGCTCTACATCCAGCATCCGGCCCTCGGCGACGACGAGCTGACCCGCGTCGCGCGGTCGACGGTCGGCGGTCTGGTGGACGTGGTGATGGCCGGCGAGGGCATCGTCGAGATCCTCCCCCTCGGCCTGAGCAAGGCCACCGGCCTGTCGCTGGCCGCCCGCCGGCTGGGCGTGAAGCCCACCCGGACGATCGCCTTCGGCGACATGCCCAACGACATCCCCATGTTCGGCTGGGCCGCGCACGGTGTCGCGATGGCCAACGCCCACGACGAACTGAAGGCCGTGGCACACGAGATCACGGCGTCGAACGAGCACGACGGCATCGCTCTGGTGCTGGAGGAACTGCTGGGGCGTTGAGCGCTCACGTCCCAGGGCCGGCCCGGCGTGCGGACCGCCGGACCGTGCGGAACGGCGCCCGCACCGGGACGTCACCGCCCGGTGCGGGGTACGCGACGTCGGAGCTCCGGGTCCGTGGCCCATCACGGAATGCGGCTGACCCGTCCGTACACGTGTACGCATGGCGGAGGATGCGCGGATCGAACGCGCGCGGGGGTCGACCCCGACCACGGCTTAGCAAGCCGGTGCCTTACCACTCGGCCAATCCTCCGGGAGGGCGGCCCGCGCGGATGCGCGCTCGAAGCGGCCGCCCGGGCAGTCTTCCGGCGGCTCCACGGAGTCCGATGACTACTCCGAAGCCTGCCGTGCGCTGCCCTGCAGGGAGCTCGACGGACTCGTACTCTCGGTCATCGCCGCGCCCCTCCCCGGTCTCGGACATCGTGCACCCGTGTCCCCGCCGCCCGTCCGGCGGCGGCATCGACCACTCTGCCCGGTACGAACCGTCCGGTGCCACCGAATATCCGTACGGACCGCCTCAGGACCGGCGCCACCAGCGCCACCAGCGCCGGCCACCGCGGCGCCGCGCTCGGGCCCGGCTCCAGAACCAGCCCGCAGGCGGCCCGTCCGAGCGCCAGGGCTGCGGTTCCGGCGCGGAGCCGCGCCAGCGGGCGGTGAGCATCCGCGCACGGGCCGACGGCTCGGAGGTCCCGGCGGCACGCACGAAGTCCTCGTCGAGAACCACCTCGTCCCAGGCATCTCCCCGAGCAGCCCCGCCGGTACCGGAGGCTCCGCCGCCGGCGCCACCCCGCGGACGACCGCCCGCACCTCCGCCCTCGTCGGCCGGGCCCGGAAGTGCCCCGCCGGGGCCGTTGCGGGGCGCGCCGGACACCGGGCCCGGTCCCGCTCCGTGCTCCTCCGGGTCCGGTCCCGGTCGGGGCTTCGGCTCCTCCGGCATGACCGTCTCCTCTCACCCCCAGTGTCCCCGCCGCCCCGTCGGGCCCGTGTGAGGACGGGAACGCCCCGGGGAGGAGCCCCCCGGGGCGGTCCCGCGCGGTGCCTGGCTACTCGTCCCCGGCCAGCGTCAGCGCCCTCAGCTTCTGCCCGGCGTAGCCCGTCGCCAGCAGCGTGACCCCGACGAGCAGCGCCGTCGCGAGCGGCAGGCCCACATCGGAGGTGATCATCCCTTCCCCGCCGATCCGTTCGGCCAGGGCCAGCGACCACTGCTGCACGCTGAGCGTCCGCGCCCCGGGCACCAGGCTGCCGAAGAGCGTCTCCCACACCAGCGCGTAGACCAGACCGATCACGACCGCGTGCCGGCTGACCGTGCCGAGCAGCAGGAACAGCGCGGCGTACGCGATCGACGCGACCAGCGCCGCGACCGTGTAGGCCACGGCGATCTGCTGTCCGTTGCCGTTGAGGATGTATCCCGCGACGAACGTGGGGACCGCGGAGAACACCATGGTCACGGCGATCGCCACGACCAGCTTGGTGACGATGATGGTCGGCCGCTTCACCGGCTTGGCCAGCAGGTAGACGATCGAGCCGTCGTCGATCTCGGGCCCGATCGCGCCCGTTCCGGCGATCACGCCGATCAGCGGCACCATCGTGGCGAGGGCGAATCCGCCCAGCACGTCGGAGGCGACCTGGTCGTCGACGCCGTTGAACGCCCGTACCGCCGCGGCGATGAGCAGCAGCAGGGCCGGGAGGACGAAGAGGATCGCCGCGCGGCGCCTGCCGAGGAGGGCCCGGTAGGTGAGCCGGGCGACTGTCGGGTTGTACATGTCGTTGGCTCCTTTCAGGCCGCTACGAGGTAGGAGAAGACCGATTCGAGGGACTCGTCGGAAGGCGAGACCGTGAGCAGCCGGATGGAGTGCTCACGGGCCACCCTCGGCAGGAGCTCGGTGAAGCGCCCGAAGTCGACCGCCTGGATGCGCAACGCGCCTTCCTGGACGTCCACTTCGATGCCGGCGGTCGACGGGTCCGCGATCAGCGCGGCGGCGAGCGCCCGGTCGTCGCTGGACCGCACCAGATAGCGGTGCGGCCGGTCCGTCATCAGCCGGCGGATCCTGCGGAAGTCACCGCTCGCCGCGTGCCGTCCCGCCACGATCACCTCGATGTGGGAGGCGAGTTGCTCGACCTCCTCAAGGATGTGGGAGGAGAACAGGACCGTGCGTCCCTCGCCCCCCATGCGCCGGAGCAGGTCCATGAGCTGCATCCGCTGGCGCGGGTCCATCCCGTTGAACGGCTCGTCGAGGAGCAGCACGCTCGGCTCGTGCACCAGGGCGGACGCCATCTTGACCCGCTGGCGCATGCCCTTGCTGTACGTGGCGATCTTGCGGTCCTGCGCGGGCTCCATCTCCACCGTGGCCAGGGCGCGCCGGGCCTCCTCGGCCCCGAGGCCGTGCAGTTCGGCGTTGGCGAGGACGAACTCCCGTCCCGTGAGGAAGTCGTACATCGCCTCCCGCTCGGGCACGACGCCGATCTGCCGGTAGACCGACTCGTTGCGCCAGATCGTTTCGCCGTCGAGGGTGACGGTGCCCGTCGAGGGGGCGAGGAAGCCGCCCATCATGTTGATGAGCGTGGACTTGCCGGCCCCGTTGGGGCCGAGGAGTCCGGTGACACCGGGCCCGATGGTCATGGTCACGTCGTTGACGGCCACCACGTTGCCGAACCAGCGCGAGGCGTGGTCGATGTGGACAGTGGTCATGATCAGAGCCCGACCTTTCGGTAGCGGCGCATCAGGACGCCGTACGAACCGGCGATGAGCGCGAGGACGGCCAGCAGATAGACCACTCCGGTGCCCGTGCCTGGCCCCTGTCCGCCGGGGAAGGAGGAGGACGCGCCGAGGAACGCGGTCTGCACACCGTCGATGAGAGTGACGGGCGAGAAGAGCCCGAGCCACTCCACCACGCCTTCGGACCCGGTCTCGTAGGCGATGGCCTGGACCGTGGACACCGCCCCGTAGGTGATGGTGAGCGTGGCGATGACCGCCGCGACGCCGAAGCCGCGACGCGGGGTGAGCGCGGCCATGACGAGGCCGAGACCGCCGAAGAGGAGCGAGAGGAGCGCCACGGAGACCAGTCCCTGTGCGAAGCCCTTCGTCTGGCCGGCGAAGTCCATCTTCGCCAGCAGCGAGCCGAGGTAGAGGATCAGGAGGGGCGCGGCGGTGAGGACGAAGAGCGCCGAGGCCATCGCGCCGAACTTGGCGAGGACGTAGTCGACGCGTTCGATGGGCCGCGAGAAGTACAGCGGCACGGTCTTGAAGCGCAGGTCCCGCGACACGGACTGCGGGGCCTGAGCGGCGAGGAAGAGGGCGATGACCGCCTGTGTGACGATCGCGTAGCGGGTGTAGTCGAGCGGCAGTTCCTTCATCTTCGTGGTCACCGCCACGGCGACCACGATCGCCGCGGGCACGCACATCACCGCGAAGAGGATCATCGGCAGCACCTTCGACCGGGCCGAGCGACCGAGCCCGTACGCCCCCCGCAGCGACTGCGCGAAGAGCGAGCGGCGGGCGTAGGCGCGGCCGAGCCGCGGGCCGTCGTAGTTGCGGTACCCGATGTTGTGGATACGGGTGGTCTCGGTGAGCGCCGTCCCCGTGCGGGTCGTCCCGTTGCTCATCGCGCCGGCACCTCCATGGGCTGGGCCGCCGCCTCGGGGCGGAAGACCTCCGCGATGTGGTGGCGGCGCTGTTCCATCCGTACGAGGCCGAGGCCGAGGGCGGCGACGGTGTCCCGGACGGTGTCGTAGGTCTCCTCGCCGGTGGCCTCCAGCAGAAGGATGTGTCCGGCGCCCGGCAGTCCGTCCTCGACCCCGGAGTGCAGGGTGACCCCGGCGGCCGCCAGCGCCTCGCGCAGCGCCGCGGTCCCGTCGGGGTGGGTGTCGGAGTCGGTGACCTCGACCGCGAGGGTCGTCGTGATCTTGGTGAAGTCGCTGGTGGAGCTGGAGCGCAGCAGCCGGCCGCCGTCGACGACCACCACGTGGTCGCAGGTGCGCTCGAGCTCACCGAGGAGGTGCGAGGTGACCAGGACCGAGATGCCGAAGTCGGTGTGGACGCGGCGGATCAGGCCGAGCATCTCGTCCCGGCCCACCGGGTCGAGGCCGTTGGTCGGCTCGTCCAGGAGTACCAACCGCGGGTCGTGGACCAGGGCCTGGGCGAGCTTCACACGCTGCTTCATGCCGGTCGAGTAGCCGCCGATCGGCCGGTAGCGCTCCTCGTAGAGGCCGACGTGGCGCAGGGTGTCCGCGGTGCGCTCGCGTGCCGCGGTCGGTGGGAGTCCGGACATGCGCGCCATGTGCACGACGAACTCGGTGGCCGAGACGTCCGGCGGCAGGCAGTCGTGCTCGGGCATGTAGCCGACGCGTTCACGGATGGCGGCACCGGAGGTGGCGACGTCGAGGCCGAGCACCTCGGCGCGGCCCTCCGTGGCGGGGGACAGACCCAGCAGGATCTTGATCAGTGTGGACTTGCCGGCCCCGTTGGCGCCCACGAGTCCGGTCACACCGGGCCCGATGTCCAGGGAGAGCCGGTCAAGCGCGGTCACCCGGGGGAACCGCTTGCTCAGGCTTTCGGTCACGATCACAGTCACGCTTCGACGGTAGTGGTGCACACCACACCCGGCGTCAGCCCTGGCGGCTGGTTCCGCATCCGACTCCAGGCGTACGGACCCGTAGGGGGCAACGCCGGAGGAGGAGACGGCCATGGTGCGCCGGCGGTCGTCCACAGGCGTCCGCAGGCCCCTTGACGCAGCCTTCGGGCATTGTCACAGTCATCAGTGTCACGTTACGAGCACGTACCGCACAGGCACACGGACGCTATGCGTCGGATCCGGACGGGACGGTGGCATGACCTCGGCAGTGATGAGCGAACGAACCGCGGAGCTGCGGGGGTTCCGGGAGGCGCAGCGCCTGGCCTATGAATGCGCGGAGGCGGTCGCGGCGCAGCTGCGGCCCGGGGTGACCGAGCGGGAGGCGGCGCGCATGCAGCGCCGCTGGCTGCACGGGCGCGGGGTGCGGGACTGGTTCCATCTCCCCTTCGCCTGGTTCGGCGACCGGACGGCGTTCACGGGCTTCCGGATACCGCTGCAGTTCTTCCCGACCGACCGGAGGCTCGAGGCGGGGATGCCGTTCATCCTCGACATGGCCCCGGTCCACAACGGCTTCACGGCCGACATCGGCTACTCGGGATGCCTGGGGCCCCACCCCCTGCTCGACAGGCTGCTGGCAGACCTCCGGGCACACCGGGAACTCATCCTGCGCGAGGTGCGCGAGCGCCGCTCCCTCCGGGAGATCTACGAGGACGTGGACCGGCTCATGGTGCGCCAGGGATACGCCAACCGGCACCGGGCGCATCCGTTCGGCGTCATCGCCCACAAGGTCGACCGGGTCGGACGGCGGCGCTGGCCGCCGACGCTGTTCGGGTTCGGCACGCAGTCGCTGAAGGGCCTGGCGGGCGACGCGCTGCGCGGCCACCGGGAGGGCTGGTCGCCCCTGTGGTCGCCCCGCCGCTCCTCCGACCATCCACCGCAACCGGGGCTCTGGGCGGTGGAACCCCACCTCGGCTTCCGCGGGACGGGCGCGAAGTTCGAGGAGATCCTGGTGGTCACGGACTCGAAGGACCCGGAGCAGAGCGCGTTCTGGCTGGACGACGACCTGCCGCACGTGCGGCGCCGGACCGCGGAGGAGGCGGCGTGAGCCCGGGCATCGAGGGAGCGCGCGAGCGCCGGGTGCGCACGGGCGGGATCGAGCTGTGCGTGGCGGAGCTCGGTGACGAGCGGCAGCCGACCGTCGTGCTGGTGCACGGCTATCCGGACAGCAAGGAAGTGTGGTCCGAGGTCGCGTCCCGACTGGCGCCCCGGTTCCACGTGGTGCTGTACGACGTCCGGGGCCACGGCCGCTCCACGGCTCCGGTGCCGCTGCGCGGAGGCTTCACCCTGGAGAAGCTGACGGACGACTTCCTGGCGGTGGCGGACGCCGTCAGCCCGCACCGGCCGGTTCACCTGGTGGGCCACGACTGGGGCTCGGTGCAGTCCTGGGAGTTCGTCACGGTGAAGCGGACCGAGGGGAGGATCGCCTCGTTCACGTCCGTGTCCGGCCCGTCGCTCGACCACTTCGGCCACTGGATCAAGAAGCGTGCGGTCCGGCCCACTCCGCGGCGGGTGGGGCAGCTCCTCGGCCAGGGCGCCAGGTCCTGGTACGTGTACATGCTGCACACCCCGGCACTGCCCGAGATGGCCTGGCGCGGGCCGCTGGGCCGGCGGTGGCCGAAGATCCTGGAGCGGATGGAGAAGGTACCGAGCGGTGACTACCCCACCGCCTCCCTGCCGTCGGACGCGGCGCACGGAGCCTGGCTCTACCGCGACAACGTCCGCTTCCGGCTGCTCCGCCCCCGCGCCGATGCATACACGCACGTGCCGATACAGCTGATCACCCCCACCGGTGACGCGTTCCTCTCCGAGCGGCTCTACGACGACCTCGCCCAGTGGGCCCCTCGGCTCGTGCGGCGCACTCTGCCGGGCAAGCACTGGGTGCCCCGCACCCGCCCCGATCAACTGGGGCGCTGGATAGCCGAGTTCGTGACCACCCACGAGGAAGGAGGCACCTCCGGCCACTCCCGGCGCACTCCCGCGACGGGATCTCCGGTGGAGTACGCGGAGCGGTTCGGCGGGCAGCTGGTGCTGGTGACGGGCGCGGCCGGCGGTATCGGACGGGCGACGGCGTTCGCGTTCGCCGAGGCCGGAGCGCGCGTGGTCGCCGTGGACCGGGACGGCGAAGGGGCCGCCAGGACTGCGGAGATGGCCCGGCTGATCGGAGCGCCGGAGGCATGGCCCGAGACGGTCGACGTCTCCGACGAGGCGGCGATGGAGAAGCTCGCCGAGAAGGTCGCCGGCGAGTACGGCGTCGTGGACGTGCTCGTGAACAACGCCGGGGTCGGGCTCGCCGGCTCCTTCCTGGACACCACCACCGACGACTGGCGCCGGGTGCTCGACGTCAACCTGTGGGGGGTCATCCACGGCTGCCGGATCTTCGGCGGGCAGATGGCCGAGCGCGGCCAGGGCGGCCACATCGTCAACACGGCATCGGCAGCCGCCTTTCAGCCCTCCAGGGCCCTGCCCGCGTACGCGACGTCGAAGGCCGCGGTCCTGATGCTGAGCGAGTGCCTGCGGGCGGAGCTGGCCGGCCGCGGCATCGGGGTCTCGGCGATCTGCCCCGGCATCGTGAACACGAACATCACGGCCACGGCGCGCTTCGCCGGAGTCTCCGAGGAGGAGGAGAATCGGCGGCGGAAGAAGAGCTCGAAGCTCTACGCGTTGCGCAACTACCCCCCGGAGAAGGTGGCCGCCGCGATCCTCCGCGCCGTCCTCGACGACGAGGCGGTGGTGCCGGTGACCCCGGAGGCCCGGGGCGCCCGGCTGCTGTCCCGGTTCGCACCCGGGGCCCTGCGGACGGTGGCCCGGTTGGAGCCTCCGCTGTGAGCGGTCATGATGTGGTCGCGCCGCACCGGCCCCCCGGCCGGGCGGTGGCGTCCCGGCTCGGAGGCGCCCGCGAGAGGCGGGGCCTGCCGGCCGTCGTGGAGCAGTGAGGAGTGGTCGTGTCCGGGGAGCTTGCGGTGGAGTACCGGATCGAGGACCTCGCCCAGCACAGCGGGGCGACGGTCCGGACGATTCGCGCCTACCAGGACCGCGGACTCCTGCCCAAACCGGAGCGTCGCGGCCGGTCGAACGTGTACGGGGACTCCCATCTGGCACGGCTGCGCCAGATCGCCGACCTGCTCGACCGCGGGTACACCCTCGCCTCGATCAAGGAACTCCTGGATGCCTGGGACTCGGGGCGGGGGCTGGGCGGTGTGCTGGGGCTCGTCGCGGAGGTCCACGGCCCCTGGACCGACGAGAAGGCCGACCGGATAAGCCGGACGGAACTGGAAGCGGCCTTCGGAGGTCAGCCCGACGAGCAGGCGATCGCCGAGGCGGTGGACCTCGGCGTACTGGAACGCATTCCGGACCGGGACGACGAGTTCCTGGTGCCGAGCCCCCAGGAGCTGGCAGTGGCAGCAGAGTTGCACGCTGCCGGCGTCCCGCTGGTCGCAATCTCAGGACATCTGAGGGAACTTCGGGGACAGGTGGAGCACATAGCCTCGCGCTTCCTGGAGTTCACCACCGAGCACGTCTTCGCCCGCTATCTCGGCCATCGGCCTCCGACGGACACCGAAGCGGCGGAGGCGGCGTCGATGGTACGCCGGCTGCGGCCCCTCGCCCAGCAGACCCTCGACGCCGAACTGGCCCGTGCCATGCGGCGGTTCGCCACGCGCCAGCTGCAGTACCACCTCGGCACCGAGGGTGCCCTGGAGAGCGGCGGTGACCCGCGCCGGGTGACTCTCCCCGCGGAGACGATTCGCGCCGTGGAAGGGCTTGTTGGGCGAGCGCATGTGGCGGACTTCATCGCCGCCGCCGCGGAAAGGGAGGTACATGCAAGGACATTGGACGCGCTGACGGCAAACGGACGCGATACCAGCGATGTTGATCAAAACATCTGACGGCGACCGCAGTTGTCCACAGCAGCGCCAATTCTGCTGTGGATAAACCGAGTTGGCTGTGGACCAAACATTTCGACCGCTGTCGTCCGGATGAAAATCTCGTGGCGGCGCGTCGACCTCCGGCGGCACCCTGAGGACATGGACGAACACCGCACCGTGAGGGTGTCGAAGTACCTCGCGAAACACCTGCGGCACCAGCCGGAGCGCATCGGGATCATGCTGGACGCGAACGGCTGGATCGCGATCGAGGAGCTGCTGCGCGCGGCGGCCGCGAACGGTTTCCCCATCACCCGGGACGAGCTGGACCACGTGGTGGCGGCGAACGACAAACGGCGCTTCATGATCGACGGCCTCCGGATCCGGGCGAATCAGGGCCACACCGTGGAGGTGGACCTGGGTCTGCCGGCCGCCGAGCCGCCCGGGCGCCTCTTCCACGGCACGGTCGCCCGCAGCCTCGACGCGATCCGGGCCGAGGGGCTGCGCCCGATGGCCCGCCACCATGTGCACCTCTCCCCCGACCGGGAGACGGCGACCCGGGTCGGCGCCCGCAGGGGCCGCCCCGTCGTCCTCACCGTGGACGCGGCAGCGATGCACCGCGCCGGTCACGTCTTCCACGTCAGCGCCAACGGCGTCTGGCTCACGGACGGCGTCCCCCCGCGGTACCTGCGCTTTCCCCGCTGAGGGATCGGCAGCCGTCCCCACGCTCACCGCCGCGGCGAAGGTGACGCGGAGCATGCGTCTGGGCACCCTGGTGACCTCGGTCAGGCCTCGTTCGTACATCACAGCCTGGCCTGGGGCTTTCGATGACAAACGGGCCTGGCGTGCGCTCCACGCCAGGCCCGTTGCCGTTCTTGAGGCAGGAGACCCTCCACCGCGGGATCATCCACGCGAACGTCCGGTCAGGCGAGCTGGCCCGGGGCCTCTGTGGCGATCTTCTCGAAGACGGCCTGGTCGGCGGCGAAGTCGGAGTCCGGGATGGGCCAGTGGACCACGATCTCGGTGAAGCCCAGCTCCTGGTGGCGGCCGGCGAAGTCCACGAAGGCATCGACGGACTCCAACGGGCGGCCCCGGTCCGGGGTAAAGCCGGTGAGCAGGATCTTGTCGAGCTCGGCGACGTCCCGGCCGGTGTCCGCGCAGGCCTTGCCGAGCTTCTCGACCTGGCCGCGGAGGGCCTCGACCGACTGCTCCGGGGTGCCTTCCTCGTACAGCTTCGGATCGCCGGTGGTCACCCACGCCTGGCCGTGTCGGGCGGCCAGCTTGAGGCCGCGCGGGCCCGTCGCGGCCACCGCGAAGGGCAGTCGGGGGTGCTGGACGCAGCCGGGGATGTTCCGGGCCTCGTCGGCGGAGTAGTGGGTGCCGGTGTGACTCACGGCGTCCTCGGTGAGCAGCCGGTCCAGCAGGGGGAGGAACTCGCCGAACCGGTCGGCCCGATCGCGCGGCGTCCACGCCTCCTGCCCGAGCGCGGTGGCGTCGAAGCCGTTGCCGCCGGCCCCGATGCCCAGGATGATCCGGCCGCCAGAGATGTCGTCCAGGGAGATCAGCTCCTTGGCGAGGGTCACAGGGTGTCGGAAGTTCGGGGAGGTTACGAGGGTGCCCAAACGCAGGCGTTCCGTGGCGGTCGCGGCGGCCGTGAGGGTGGGCAGCGCGCCGAACCAGGGACCGTCGCGGAAGGTCCGCCAGGAGAGGTGGTCGTAGGTGTACGCGGCGTGGAAGCCCAGCTCCTCGGCACCCTGCCAGCGCTCACGGCCTCCCTCGTGCCAGCGGTGGACGGGAAGGATCACGGTGCTCAGGCGCAAACTCATGACCACGAGCCTACGTCCGTCACGCAGAGCGCCGGCAATTCCTCGTCCCCCGTGCTCGAGCCGAGGAGGCGACGGTGTGCATCTCCCCGGTGGAAGCCCGGTGAGGATCGCTCCCCAACACGCTCTGCACATGTTCGTACGGGGGTCCGCCGGGGGCCGCACGCGTGCTGATGTGCTGCGGAGCGTTCTGTTGGCCTCCGTCCGGACGGTCACGGACGGAGGCGAATGCAACCAGAACCGCAACCATGGATGCGTCCCTGGCCGAGGCCGGACGGCCGGTCAAGCCCTGATTGGTGCGGCCGACCTGGCGGCCTGCTCGATCCTCGCGCAGTGCGCTGCGCGGGCTTCCTCGTCGATCGGCTTTTCCTGTTCGGCGCGCAGCCCGGTCCGGCCGTCGAGGCCCTCGCGCAGGATGTCGGCGTGGCCGGCGTGCCGGATGGTCTCGCCGAGGACGTGGAGCATGACGGCGAACAGGTTCGTGTTGGGATGGGGCTTCGGCCACCACGGCACGTGGCCGGGGGCGTTGAGGGAGAGTTCGTTGATCGTCGCGTCGCGAATTCGTCGATCATGCGGCATGAGCCTGCCATGGGCTACTCGTGGTCTCAAGATCCTGTCAGCCCGCAGCGACCGGTAGAGGGGGGCGAATCGGTGAATTGCAGAAGTCTGCAATTTCATAGATGCTGTGATTGCTGTGTCCGTAGGTAGCCGCGGGCACAGCACCAAGCCGTTTGCCCCGCTCGGGGTGGTGAGAAGGGTGCGTGACCGTGCCGGTTCCGCTGTATCAGGCGAAGGCCGAGTTCTTCCGGATGCTCGGGCACCCTGTGCGGATAAGGGTTCTGGAGCTGCTCCAGGACGCTCCGATGCCGGTACGTGACCTTCTTGCCGCGATCGATGTGGAGCCGTCGGCGTTGTCGCAGCAGCTCGCAGTGCTGCGCCGGTCGGGGATCGTCACATCGGTGCGCGATGGCTCAACCGTGGTCTATGAGCTGGCTGGCGGGGACGTCGCGCAGCTGATGCGGGCGGCGCGTCGGATCCTGACGGAGGTGCTGGCCGGGCAGAGTGAGCTTCTGGAGGAGCTGCGCGAGTCCGAGGTTCGGACCTCGTGACGGTGAACGCTCTCCTGACCTCAGTGCTCGGTCGGCTGCGTTCCGTGCTGCCGACCCGGGCCGAGTTCGCGGCCATGGGGCGTAACCCCCGACGGGATCTCCTGGCCGGTCTCACCGTGGCGATCGTCGCGTTGCCGCTCGCGCTCGGTTTCGGGGTCTCCTCGGGCCTGGGCGCGGAGGCGGGGCTTGCCACCGCAGTGGTCGCGGGCGCGCTCGCGGCTCTGTTCGGCGGGTCGAATCTCCAGGTGTCCGGCCCTACGGGTGCGATGACCGTGGTCCTGGTGCCGATCGTGGCCCGGTACGGGCCGGGCGGCGTCCTGACCGTGGGTTTGATGGCCGGTGTCCTGCTGATCGGTCTCGCGTTGCTGCGGGCCGGGCAGTACATGCGGTTTGTGCCGGCACCCGTGGTGGAGGGCTTCACCCTCGGTATCGCGTGTGTGATCGGTCTGCAGCAGATACCCAACGCGCTCGGTGTGGACAAGCCCGAGGGCGAGAAGGTGCTGCTGGTGGCCTGGCGGGCGGTCGTGGAGTTCGTGGCGTTCCCGAACTGGACCGCGATCGGCCTGTCCGTGTCCGTGGCTGCGGTGATGCTCGCAGGGGCCCGGTGGAAGCCGGCGATCCCGTTCTCCATCGTCGCGGTGATTGCCGCGACTGTGATCGCCCAGGCATTCCGCTTGGACGCGGCGGCCCCGATCGGAGAGCTGCCCTCCGGGCTCCCCGCCCCTTCCATCGCCTTCCTTGCCCCCTCGGCGCTCGGTTCCCTGCTGGCTCCCGCAGTGGCGGTGGCCGCGCTGGCCGCGCTCGAGTCGCTGCTGTCGGCGACCGTGGCGGACGGGATGACGGTCGGGCAGAAGCACGATCCGGACAAGGAGCTGTTCGGGCAGGGCATTGCGAACCTGGCCGCCCCGCTGTTCGGCGGCGTACCCGCCACCGCCGCGATAGCCCGCACGGCGGTCAACGTACGTACCGGTGCCTCCTCCCGCCTGGCCGCGCTCACCCACGCAGCCGTGCTCGCGGTGATCGTGTTCGCCGCCGCCCCTCTCGTCTCGAAGATCCCGCTGGCCGCGCTCGCGGGTGTGCTGTTGGCGACGGCGATCCGGATGGTGGAGGTCGGCTCGCTGCGGGCGATGGCGAAGGCGACCCGCTCGGACGCGGTCGTACTGGGTCTGACCGCTGCCGCGACCCTGGTCCTCGACCTCGTCTACGCCGTGATCATCGGCCTTGTCGTCGCGGGGGCACTGGCTTTGAAGGCAGTGGCGAGTCAGGCGCGGATGGAGCAGGTGGACTTCCTCCCGGACCTGCCCGGCGAGCACAGTGACGAGGAGCACGCGCTGCTGGCCGAGCACATCGTCGCCTACCGGATCGACGGCCCGCTCTTCTTCGCCGGCGCGCACCGTTTCCTCCTGGAACTGTCCGAGGTCGCCGACGTGAGGGTGGTGATCCTGCGCATGTCACGGGTGACCACCCTGGACGCCACCGGCGCCCTCGTATTGAAGGACGCCGTGGAGAAGCTGAACCGGCGCGGTATCGCGGTGATGACGTCCGGTATCCGGCCCGGCCAGCGTCAGGCCTTGGACGCTGTGGGCGCCCTCGACCTGTTGAGGTTTGAGGGACGCGAGTACGCGACCACCCCCGAAGCCATCGCCGGGGCCCGTAAACACCTGGAGCAGGCGGGTCTGCTGCCCCGTACGCATCACCGACTGCACCGCATCCGGAAGGCCGCACGATGACCGTCCCCGCCGACCGCCGCCTCATCGAGGTCTCCGGCACCGAAGCCCTGTGGCTCCTCGAAGGCTCCACCCAGGGGCGCCTGATCTACCTCCAGCGTGAGATGGCCACGGTCCGGCCCGCCACCCACGTCATGGAGTACGGGCGCCTCGTCGTCCGAGCCCCCGTCCAGTCCCCTGCCGTGCTGGGCAGGTCCCTGCTGACCTACCAGGTCGACGAGATCAACAGCCCGACCGGAACCGGCTGGACGGTGACCGCCCACGGCCCGGCCGACGTCATCGGCAACCCGGACGAGGCCGCCCACTACAGGCGCACCCTGGCCGGCTGGACCCACGGTCCGCACGACACCCTGCTGCGCCTGCACCCGCAGCAGATGTCCGGGTTCCGTCTGGCCCGCCCGGTGACGGGGGCGGGCCGGTGAGTGTCCAGGTGGAGACCATGCCCTACCGGCACGTGCTGGACGTACCGGCCATGGGCTCGGCCGTCCGCATCGCCCGGGAGACCACCGAGTCGGTCCTGGTGGAGTGCGGGGTGGGGCTTCGTCATCCGAGCGTCGGGCCGGCGTTGCTGATCGTGGCGGAGCTGGTCACCAACGCCGTCCGGCACGCCGCCGTGACCTCACCGATGATCACCGTTACCTACGCGCACGGGCCGGGCGCGTTCGCGTTCTCCGTCCATGACCGCCATCCCTACCAGCCCGCCCTGTTCGGGACGCTCGCCACCGCCCCGGACAGCGGCCTGGCCACCGTGGTCGAACTGACGATGGAGCTTGGCGGCACCGCCGTCGTGCGGCCGGACGCGGACGGCCGCGGCAAGGCCATCTGGATCACTCTCCCCCTGTAGATACCGACCGAGGAACCGAACATGACGATCGAATGGCGCTACACCACCCGTCAGGACCTGGGCGTTCTGTCCCTGGCCGGGTATCTCGGCGCGGACGCCACCGACCGGTTCACCGGCGCCATCGGCTGGGCACTGGCCCGGGGCACCGGCCCGGTCATCCTGGACCTGACCGGACTGCTGGGCTGGTCGGCCGGCGGACAGATCGCCGTCGCCCAGGCCGCGCGCCGCCTCGCCCAGCACGGGCGGCGCCTGGAACTCGCGGCGATTCCCGCGGACGGCTCCCTCGTCCCCGACGCCACCTGCCCTGCCGTCCCCGTCCACTGCGACCTCGCCGCGGCCCTGGCCGCCCACGGGGCCCACGGCACGATCAAGCAGTGGGCGACCGATGACTGGCCCGACACCCGGCATTCCGAAGCACCTGCCATCACCTGACTCCAGCAGGCGCCCGGCCCGCCTCTCGGGCAGCCGGGGCCGAGTGCCACACGAAGGCGGGGGCCGAACGTCACGAAGGCCACTCACGGGTCCCAGGAGTTGCAGGGATCTGCAATTGTGGAGGTCGCAAGGTGCGAAGAGGGACGATGGGCTGTCCCTACGAAGGAACGGTTCCGGGTGGATGAGATGGGCAGTGACGGCAGGGGTACCGAGGTGAGCGCACCGCTGTACCAGCTGAAGGCGGAGTTCTTCAAAACGCTGGGGCACCCGGTCCGCATCCGGGTCCTGGAGCTTCTGGCCGTGCGCGAGCACGCGGTCGCGGAGATGCTGCCGGAGGTCGGCGTGGAGGCCGCGAGTCTCTCCCAGCAGCTGGCCGTCCTGCGCAAGGCGAACCTGGTGGTCACCCGCCGGGAGGGCTCCAACGTGTACTACAAGCTCACCCACCCCCAGATCGCCGAGCTCCTGCGGGTCGCCCGTGGCATCCTCTCCGGCGTCCTGGAAGGCCAGGCCGAACTCCTGGCCGACCTCAAGGCCAGCCGCCACACCTAGATGAATGAGTCCGATGTTTGGGCTGGTCGCAACCATGGCGAAGGGCGCCCGTTGGTCAGTGTGTGAAGACAAACCTGGACGCCCTTCTGGCGGCACTGTACGTGTTCATCGACGACCATGTGGCGCCTTGTCGCCGGATCGGGCGACCCCCGAAACTGACGGACGCCGAACTGCTGTGCCTGGCGGTCGCCCAGGTCCTGCTCGGCTTTCCCTCGGCTCGGCACTGGATCCGCTTCGCTCATGCCCGACTCGGACACCTGTTCCGCTACCTGCCCCAGCAGTCCGCCTACAACAGGCGCCTGAACGCCGCCGGGCCGCTGATCAGCCGAGTGATCGAGGCGCTGGCCCGGCAGGTGCCTACCTGGAACGACGACCTGCGGCTGATCGACTCCACCCCACTGCCCTGCGCGGCCTCCCGCGAGACCGTCAAACGCTCCGACCTCGCCGGGCACTGCGGCTACGGCTTCTGCCGTTCCCACTCCCGCTTCTTCTGGGGATTCCGGCTCTACCTGGTCACCACCGCCGAGGGCATGCCCGTCACCTGGTGCCTGGCCAACCCCAAGATCGGCGAGCGGGAGGTGATGGCCGCGCTGCTGGAACGCGACCACCACCTCGTCCGCCAAGGGCAGGTGATCCTCGCCGACAAGGGCTTCGCGGGCAAGGAGTTCGAAGCGTTCGTCGCCGAGCGGCTCGGCGCCCACCTGGTGCGGCCGGACCGCAAGGACGAGCCGGTCCGGCACGGCAAGATCGCCCGGCTCCGTCAGTGGATCGAGGCCATCATCGACACCCTGAAAGGCCAGCTCAGCCTCGAACAGCACGGCGGCAGAACCCCAGCCGGAGTCTTCGCTCGCACAGGACAACGACTCCTCGCCCTCGCCGCCGGCATCTGGCACAACTGGACCACCAACGCCGCAATCAAACGATCACTGATCGCCTACGACCACTGAAGACATCGGACTCACTCATCTAGGCAGCACGGCACGGCCCTACGGCTGCGGCCAGTGGATCTGGTGAACCCGCTGGCTGGTCAGTTCGTACCGGGCCGCGACCACGGCGAGCTTGCCCGCTGTGACCTTCTCCGCCAAGGCCGGCTCGACGGTCAGGCGGGAGCAGACCAGCCGTACGTTCGCCGTGATGGCCGCATCCACGCGCGCCGCCCCGTGAAGGGTGCGGTCGATTGCCGGATGGATCTGGTCGGCCAGGTATTGCATATGGCCGGGCAGTCGCATCCTCCCCTCAGCGGCCTGGACGGCGGCGCTGACGGCTCCGCACGACTGGTGACCCAGTACGACGACGAGGGGGATCGCCAACTCGTGGACCCCGTAGGTGATGCTGGCGAGGACTGCCTCATCAAGGACGGAACCCGCCGAGCGAACCGTCAGCAGATCACCCAGACCCTGGTCGAAGACCAGTTCCGGAGGGACGCGGGAATCGACGCAGCCCAGAACCACGGCGAAGGGATGCTGCCCGGAGACCAAAGTCCGCCGAACCGACCGCGTTTGGTCCGGATGTCGCTCATGGAACGTCCGCCAGCGGGTATTGCCTGCCGTGAGTTCCCGAAGCGCCGACTCGGGAGTCCTGGGCCGCAGTCCCTTCCCGTCCACGTGAGTGAAGGTCGAGGTCGTGGGGGAATCGGACACCAGCCCGGCGGCCCCCGCCACGGCTCCCGTCAGCGCGGCCCGGACAAGCCGACGCCGCCCAAGGGCTACAGGGCGTTCAGCATTGCCTGTCATGAAGGGGCAAGGTAGTGCCTCCAGGCCGGAACGCGGGCTGCCGTTTCAGGCTTGGCCCGACCTTGAGGAAGTCTTGGACAACGGCCCGAGCCAGGCCGACATGGTTCCCGCCTCGGTGCCCGCCGCTCCGATGTGGCAAATTGCAGAATTTTGCAATTCAGATATCCTGATTTCGCCGCCGAACCGGCCGCCCCAACGGCTCGGCCCGCACGTACACACCAAGCAAGGACAGACAGATGACGGCAAGCCTGCCCCCGTGTCCGAAGTGCTCCAGCGAGTACACCTATGAGATGAACGCTCTGATGGTCTGCCCAGAGTGCGCCCATGAGTGGGTTCCCACCGTCGCCGGGGTGGATGAAGCAGGTACCTCCGGCGACCGAGTGATCAAGGACGCCGTCGGGAACGTGCTGAACGACGGCGACACCGTGACCGTCGTCAAGGCCCTCAAGGTCAAGGGCAGCCCTTCGGGGATCAAGGCGGGCACCAAGGTGCGCAACATCCGCCTGGTCGACGGGGTCGACGGCCACGACATCGACTGCAAGATCGACGGATTCGGCGCCATGCAGCTCAAGTCAAGCGTGGTCAAGAAGGCCTGAACCAACGAAGGGGCGCTCCGGGAGTGTGCGCTCCCCTGCCCAGCCCTTGATCATCCTGATCTGCCCACCGGCCTCCTGACTGCTCCGGTGAGCGAAACCGCGCGCTCATCGTCCGAGCCGCTGACGATGTGCCCCTGCTCGACAGGCTGCCGCGCGAGCCCGCCGGCACGACCTCCGAGGGCCGCTTCTACACGGCCCGGGAGGCACGGAACGGGCTGGCCAAGCTCGGCAAGGCCTGCGCCGAGGCAGGCCGGGACGCGGAGCTCGGTTTCACCGAGATCGTCGTCCACTGTGGCCCATCGACGACTCCGTCTTCGCCGCCGACCGGTCCGTCTTCGAGCGCATCCCCGCCGAGGCCGTCTCCCGGCTGGGCTGATCCCGCACGGCCCGACGGCGCCCCGATTACAGGGAGCCAGCGGACGGCCACTCAGATGTGCGCCCCCCTGCACGGCCGTGCAGGGGGTACGCGAGAATGCACAGGTGACCTCAGCTACCGATCCTCTGCCGCTGCCCCCGACCGTCCGGCTGATCGCCACCGATCTCGACGGCACCCTGCTGCGCGACGACAAGTCCGTCTCGGAGCGCACCATCGCCGCACTCGCGGCGGCGGAGGAGGCGGGTATCGAGGTCTTCTTCGTCACGGGCCGCCCGGCACGCTGGATGGACGTCGTCAGCGACCATGTGCACGGCCACGGGTTGGCCATCTGCGCCAACGGCGCGGCGGTGGTCGATCTGCACGCCGGTGGGAAACTGCTGGAGGTCCGTCCGCTGGAGCGCGGGAACGCGCTCGACGTCGTACGGAGGCTGCGCGACGCGGCACCGGGGACCACGTTCGCGGTCGAGACCGCCACCGGGATCCACTACGAACCCGGCTACCCGCCCTTCCACCTCGACCCCGGCGCCACGGTCGCCGCCGCCGAGAAGCTGCTGCACGAGGAGGAGCCGGGGTCCGCGGTCCCGGTGCTCAAGCTGCTCGCCCAGCACGGCGAGCTGACCCCCGACGGCTTCCTCACCCTGGCCCGCACGGCCGCCGGGGATCTGGCCACCATCACCCGCTCCAGCCCGACCTCGCTGCTGGAGGTGAGCGGCCTCGGGGTGTCCAAGGCCTCGACGCTCGCCCTGTGCTGCGCGGAGCGCGGCATATCGTCGGACGAGGTCGTGGCCTTCGGCGACATGCCGAACGACGTGGAGATGCTGACGTGGGCGGGCACGTCGTTCGCCATGGGCAACGCCCACCCCGACGTGGTCGCCGCCGCGTCCGGCCGGACCGTGGCGAACAACGACGACGGTGTCGCGGTCGTCATCGAGCGGCTCCTCGCCGCGTCGCACGGCGCCAGCCCGCGGTCGTAGCGTCCGGGACCCGTCGGCGGCCCGTCTGGCCGGGCCGCCGACGGGTCACAGCCAGACTCCGCGGTTCCGCAGCCAGGTCACCGGATCCACCGCGGATCCGAAGTCCGGGGTGAGCCGCACCTCGAAGTGGAGATGGGGCCCGGTCGAGTTGCCGGTGGTCCCGGCCTGGCCCAGCCACTGGCCGGTGCGTACCCGGTCACCCTGGTCCACCGTGACGGAGGCGAGGTGCGCGTACTGCGAGTACCAGCCGTCGTTGTGCTGGACCACGATCTGCATGCCGAAGCCTCCGCCGCAGGAGACGGACACCACCCGGCCGGCGCCGATCGAGCGCACGGGGCTGCCGATCCCGACGGCGAAGTCCTGCCCGGTGTGACGGTTCGCCCATCGTGTCCCGGCGCTGTCGAAGCCGGCCGACAGGGTGTAGCGCTGAACGGGCGTCACCCAGGCCGAGCCTTCGGGAAAGTCCGTCTGCGGCAGCGGGACCGAGCCGGCGCACTGCCCGGAGGCCGCGCTGCGGTCCGCCTGTGCCTGCAGTGACCAGCGCGCCGCGTCGAGCTTGGTCTCGATACCGCGTTTGATCCGCGCCAGCTCAGCCGTACGGGCGTCCAGGCGGTACCAGGCCTCACGGGCCCTGCTCTCCGCCACGGCCGTCAGACGCTCGGCCTCCTTGGCCTCCTCCAGCAGCAGGTTCACCGTCATCGTGGCCTTGGCGTACATCCGCTGCCCGCGCAGCAGCTCATCGGGGTCGGAGGCGAACATCAGCTCCAGGGTGGGCGCGAGGTTGCCACCGCTGCGGTACTGCGCCCTGGCCACCGAGCCGAGCTTGTCGTGCATCTTCCGCATCTCACGCCGTCTGTCGGCGAGCTGCCACTGCAGCTGGTCGAGCCGGGCGCGCTCGGCCACGGACGCCTGCAGTCCCCGCTCGTACGTGGCGGTGGCCCTGGACACCTCCTCGAGCAGTTGGGCGACCTGCACGCTGACGTTGGGACCGTCATTGGCGGACGCGGCGGGCGCGGGCAGCAGCGGGATGGCGACCAGCAGCGCGCACAGCAATGGCCTGAACAGCCGCCGGTGGCAGTCGCGTTGTCGGTGTCCCATGCCCGGATCGTCACATCAGACCTGGGGGATCTGCCACATTTATCCTTGTTCGTACGGCCATCCGGCCCAGCCGTCCCAGGCTCTCGACGGCACCGCCCGTCGCGTCGGTGACGGTACGTCGGAACCACCTGACGGGTGGCTGCCCGTCCGCCGCGGCCCCGCCCCGGGCCCGGTCCGACGGAGCACACCGCCTCCGGCAACTGCGGCACCCGTGCGGTGAGTTCGGTGGACCGTCCCCGCGGTCCCCGGGCCGCACGGGTGGCGGCGTCGAGACGGTCCCTGTGTTCCGTCGGGTCCATGGGCTCCAAGACGTCTCCCGGCTCCGTGGAGTCCGGGTGTTCCGGCGCTGCCCTGCCCTGAGGACGGTCAGACCTGTCTGCCAGGAAGAGCAGGACCCCTGAGTCGCTCCGTGAGGAGATCACCGGCGTACTCGCGCTCGAGCATGCGGCGCAGCGGACCGTCCGTTGCCGCCAGCTCCGCATAGGGCCCGCGCTGCACGGTGCGGCCCCCGTCCAGCACCACCACCTCGTCGACCGCGTCGAGGCCGCGGAGCCGATGGGTGATCAGCACCGTCGTACGGCCCTCCGTCGCGGCCAGCAGGTCCGCGGTCAGCGCGTCCGCCGTGGCGAGATCCAGATGCTCGGCCGGCTCGTCGAGCAGCAGTACGGGGAAGTCTGCGAGCAGGGCACGCGCCAGGGCCAGCCTCTGGCGCTGACCGCCGGAGAGCCGGGCCCCGTGCTCGCCCACCAGGGTGTCGAGCCCGTCCGGAAGCCCCTCGGCCCAGTCCAGCAGCCGGGCGGCCGCGAGTGCTGCACGCAGTTCATCCGCGGAGGCACCGGTCCGGGCGAGCCTCAGATTCTCCCGGATGGAGCTGTCGAAGAGATGGGCGTCCTGGGCGCAGAGGCCGACGCTGCGGCGGACGGTGTCCCCGTCGAGCGCCGTCGCGTCCGTCCCGCCGATCGTGTACGTCCCGGCCCGTACGTCCAGGAAGCGCAGCAGCGCCTGCGCGAGGGTCGTCTTGCCCGAGCCGGAGGCACCGACGACGGCGACGCGTCGGCCGGCGGTGAGCGTCAGATCGAAGCCGGACAGCGCGTCCTGCCGCCCGCCGGCATGGCGGACGGTGAGCCCCCGGACCTCCAGGGGAAGCGCCGAGGCGGGCGCGGGGACCGGCGCCGCGGGCTCGCTCACCGGCACCGGCGCGTCGAGCACCTCGAAGACCCGCTGAGCGCTGCGCTTCACGCGCTGCCGGTACTGCACCGCCGGCGGAAGCCCCACCACCGCCTCGAAGGCGGCGAGCGGTGTGAGCACGACGACGGCGAGTTCGACCCCTTCGATCCGTCCGGAGTGCACGGCCGTGACACCTGCGTACGCCGCGAATGCGACGGTCAGTCCGCAGGCCACGGCCGACAGACCGCCGCCCAGCGCGGTGGCGGCCGCGGCGCGCGAGGCGATCCGCGTCAGGCGGCGGTCGGCCTCCCGCACCTCGGCCGTCCGCCGTGCCAGGGCCCCGGTGACGGTCAGCTCGGCGATGCCCCTCAGCAGATCGACGACCTGGGTGGCGAGCGCCCCGCGGGCCGGTGCGAGCCGCAGCTCCGCCCGGCGTGCGAACACCCCGCTCAGCGCCGGCACGGCCACCCCGGCTGCAAGCAGACCCACGGCCAGCACGGCACCGGCCTCGGGCAGCAGCCACGCGGTGAACCCGACGGACCCGGCCCCGACGACGAGCGCCGCACCGGCCGGCAGCATCCAGCGGAGCCAGTAGTCCTGGAGGGCGTCCACATCCGCCACGAGCCGGGAGAGCAGATCGCCCCGGCGGGTGCGGCGCAGGCCCGCCGGCGCGATCCGCTCCAGCCTGCGGTACACCCCGACCCGGAGATCGGCCAGCATCCTCAGCACGGCGTCGTGCGAGACGAGCCGCTCGGCGTACCGGAACACCGCCCGCCCCATCCCGAACGCCCTCGTCGCCGTGACCGCCACCATCAGATGGAGCACGGGCGGCTGCTCCGACGCCCGCGAGATCAGCCATCCCGACACCGCCATGAGGCCCACTGCCGAGCCCAGTGCCAGGCTTCCGAGCGCCAGCGCCAGCACCAGTCGGCCACGCAGCGCCCCGGCCATCCCGCGCACCCGCGCGAGCACACCGCCGCCCACGGGCCCGGACGCTCCTCGGGCGGCCCTGTGCGCAAGGTCCTCGAGAGTGGGGGTCGGCGGTTCCGCGGGTTCGACGGACAGCGTGGTCCCCGCCGTCACGGCCGTGCCCTCGGCCGAGGACGACGGGCGGGGCACCCGGGAGGGAACGGCCGGCCCCCGAGCCTCCCCGTCGGCGTAAACCCGCTGGGCGGGGCGCAGTTCGACCACCCTGTCGGCCACGGACAGCAGAGCGGGACGGTGCACGACGAGCAGCACCGTCCGGCCCTGTGCCAGCCGACGCACCGCGTCCACGATGCCCGCCTCGGTCTCCCCGTCGAGCGCCGCCGTGGGCTCGTCGAGCAGCAGCAGAGGACGGTCGGCAAGGAAGGCCCGGGCTAGCGCGATCCGCTGGCGCTGGCCCGCGGACAGCCCGGCGCCGTCCTCGCCGAGGGCCGTCTCCATGCCCTCCGGCAGCGCGGCCACGAAGTCCGCCGCGCCGGCCTCCCGGAGTGCCGCCAGGACCTCCGCGTCGTCCGCTTCGTGCCGCGCCAGCCGTACGTTCTCCGCGATCGTCCCCGCGAAGAGGTACGGCCGCTGCGGCACCCAGGCGATCTGCCGGTGCCAGGCCACCGGGTCCAGCGAGGCCAGGTCCACCGGGCCCTCCCCGGGGGCACCCACCCGGACCGCGCCCTCGTCCGGAGCCACGAAGCCGAGCACGACGTCGAGCAGCGTCGACTTGCCGGCCCCGCTCGGACCGACCAGCGCGACGGTCTCGCCGTCCTCGACCGTCAGGGACGCGCCGGCCGGCGAGGGAACGGCACGACCCTCGTGCCGTACCGTCACGGAGTCCAGCTCCAGCCGAACTCCCCGGGCGCCGGGCACCCGCGCCGCGCCACCGGCACGGACCGGGGTCTCCAGCACCCTGAAGATCTCGTCCGCCGCCGACAGCCCCTCCGCCGCGGCGTGGTACTGCGCCCCGACCTGCCGCAGCGGCAGATATGCCTCGGGTGCGAGGATCAGCACCACCAGTCCGGTATGGAGATCCAGGTCGCCGTGGACGAGCCGCATGCCGATACCGACCGCCACCAGGGCCACCGAGAGCGTCGACAGCAGTTCCAGGGCGAACGAGGAGAGGAAGGCGATCCTCAGGGTCCTCAGCGTCACCCGGCGGTACTCCGAGGTGATCTTCCGGATCGCCTCGGCCTGCGCCTTCGCCCGCCCGAAGACCTTCAGTGTCGGCAGTCCCGCGACCACGTCGAGGAAGTGCCCGGACAGCCGTGACAGCAGCGCCCACTGACGGTTCATCCGCGCTTCGGTCGCCCAGCCGATCAGCACCATGAAGATCGGAATCAGCGGCAGGGTGATCACGATGACCGCCGCAGAGACCCAGTCCTCGGTGACGATCCGGGCCAGCACCGCGACCGGGACGACCACCGCCAGCCCCAGCTGCGGCAGATAGCGCGCGAAGTAGTCGTCGAGGGCGTCCACCCCCCGGGTGGCCAGGGCGGCCAGCGAACCGCTCCGCTGTCCGCTCAGCCACCCCGGTCCCAGCCGCGCGGCCCGCTCCAGCAACCGCAGCCGCAGCTCGGACTTGACCGCCGCGCTCGCCCGGTGGGCCGCCAGCTCCGTCAGCCAGGCCACCAGTCCGCGGCCGGCGGCGACGGCAGCCAACAGCAGCAGCGGGTTCCGCAGCTCACCGGCGTCCAACCCGCCCTCGAAGGCGCCCACCACCACGTCGGCGATGAGCATCGCCTGGGCGACGACCAGCGCCGCCCCGGCAAGGCCCAGCGCCACCACGGCCGCCATGAAGAGGCGGGTGGCACGGGCGTACCGGAGCAGTCGCGGGTCGACGGGTTTCACGTGAAACATCCCTTGGTCGGGGGACCGGAGTGGTCCCTGTGGATCTCCGGCCTCAGTGCGGATCGGCGATGTGCTGGGTACCGATTCGCTTCCGGAACACCCAGTAGGTCCAGCCCTGGTACAGCAGCACCACGGGGGTGGCGATCCCGGCGCACCAGGTCATGATCTTCAGGGTGTAGGGGCTCGAGGACGCGTTGGTGACCGTCAGGCTCCACGCTTCATTGAGCGACGAGGGCATCACATTCGGGAAGAGGGTCAGGAAGAGCATCGCGACCGCGGCCACGATCGTGACGCCCGACAGTGCGAACGACCACCCCTCGCGACCCGCCTGGTTCGCTCCGAGCGCGGCGACCAGCGCCGACACGGCGATGACCATGGCGACCAGGCTCGCGCCGTCGCCTTTGTCCGCCTGTGTCCAGCCCAGGAACCCGAGCGCCAGCACGGCCGCGACCAGCCCGAGGTTACGGGCGAGCTTCCGGGCCCGCTCCCTGATGTCCCCGACGGTCTTCAGCGCCGTGAACACCGACCCGTGGAAGGTGAACAGCGTCAGCGTCATGAGCCCGCCCAGGACGGCGTACGGGTTCAGCAGGTCCCAGAAGGTGCCGACGTACTCCATCTCCTGGTCGATCTTGACACCGCGCACGATGTTCCCGAAGGCCACGCCCCACAGGAACGCCGGGATGAGCGAGGTCCAGAAGATGGCCTCCTCCCAGTTGCGCTGCCAGTGCTCCTCCGGCCGCTTGGCCCGGTACTCGAACGCGACACCGCGCACGATCAGGCAGATCAGGATGAGCAGCAGCGGCAGATAGAAGCCGGAGAAGAGCGTGGCGTACCACTCGGGGAAGGCGGCGAAGGTCGCACCGCCCGCCGTGAGCAGCCACACCTCGTTCCCGTCCCAGACCGGTCCGATCGTGTTGATGAGGACGCGCTTCTCGACCCGGTTGCGGGCGAGCGGCTTCGTCAGGATGCCGACCCCGAAGTCGAAGCCCTCGAGGAAGAAGTAGCCGGTCCACAGAACGGCGATGAGTACGAACCAGACGTCGTGGAGTTCCATGCCTCAGATCCAGTCCTCGGTCTCAGTACGAGAAGGCCATCGGCCGGTCGGCGTCGCGGTCGTCGCCGCCGATCTTGGTGGGCGGATTGAGGTCGGCTTCGGTGAGCTCGGGGGGCCCGGCCTTGACGTACTTGACCAGCAGCTTGACCTCGATGACGGCGAGGATCGCGTAGATGAGCGTGAAGACGATCATCGACGTGAGCACCTCGCCCTGGGAGACGCCGGGGGAGACGGCGTCACGGGTGCGCAGGACGCCGTAGACGACCCAGGGTTGCCGCCCCATCTCCGTGAAGATCCAGCCCCAGGAGCTGGCGATCAGCGGGAAGCCGAGCGTCCAGATCGCGGCGAGCCAGTACAGCCGCGTGAGCTTCGGTCCGAGCGGCTTCCGGAACACCACCACATGGGGCACCTCGTCCTCGCCGACCCTCGACGCCGGTGGCAGCATGAACTTCTTCCGGGTCAGCCAGAGCCCGGCCAGGCCGATGGCGAACGACGTCATGCCGAAGCCGATCATCCAGCGGAAGCCCCAGTACGTGACGGGGATGTTGGGCCGGTAGTCGCCGGGCCCGTACTTCTCCTGCTCCGCCTTGTTGGTGTCGTTGATGCCGGGCACGTACGACGTGAAGTCGTCGTTCGCGAGGAACGAGAGCAGCCCGGGAATCTCTATGGCGACCTTGTTGTGGCCCTTGTCCACATCGCCGTAGGCGAAGACCGAGAAGGGTGCGGGGCCCTCGCCGTCCCAGAGCGCCTCGGCGGCCGCCATCTTCATCGGCTGCTGCTTGAACATGACCTTGCCGAGGAAGTCGCCGCTGATCGCCGTCAGCAGACCCGCGACGACCACGGTGACCAGGCCGAGCCGCAGCGAGCTCTTCATCACCGGGACGTGCTTCCTGCGCAGCAGATGGAAGGCGGCGATGCCGACCATGAACGCACCGCCGGTGAGGAAGGCGGCGGACAGCGTGTGGAAGACCTGCGTGAGGGTGGTGTTCTGGGTCAGGACCAGCCAGATGTCGGTGAGTTCCGCCCGCCCGTTCTTCTCGTTGATCCGGTAGCCGACCGGGTGCTGCATCCAGGAGTTGGCGGCCAGGATGAAGTACGCGGAGAGGATGGTGCCGATGGAGACCATCCAGATGCAGGCCAGATGGATCTTCTTCGGGAGTTTGTCCCAGCCGAAGATCCACAGCCCGATGAAGGTGGACTCGAAGAAGAAGGCGATCAGCGCCTCGAAGGCGAGCGGGGCGCCGAAGACGTCGCCGACGAAGCGCGAGTAGTCGGACCAGTTCATGCCGAACTGGAACTCCTGCACGATGCCGGTGACGACACCCATGGCGATGTTGATCAGGAAGAGCTTGCCCCAGAACTTGGTCGCCCTGAGGTACTTCTCCTTGTTCGTACGCACCCACGCCGTCTGCAGGCCGGCGGTCAGCGCGGCCAGCGAGATCGTCAGAGGAACGAAGAGGAAGTGGTAGACGGTGGTGATGCCGAACTGCCAGCGCGCCAGGGTCTCTGGCGCCAGAGCGAGGTCCACGTCGTCTCTCCTTACATCGGCGTGGTCACGTCGGCGTGCTCGTCGGATACATCACGGCAGTTTGCCCAGGACATCCATGACATAGCTGGAGCTTCCGGACACGCTTGTGAACGCGTTCACATTCACAAGCAATTATGACCCATACCGAATCCGAACCTGCGAGCGGGGGTCCCCGAGCGACCCACCGGCCGGTCGGTACGCACGAGCCCGGAGGGGCCTTCGGTTCATTCAGCAGATTGTCGAACGGCTGGAATGAGGATCGCCCGCCCCCGGAGCGGGTGCGGGCGATCGCGGAACGTCGGGCGAGGGCTACGTCCTGCTGCGGAAGGCGTCCGCGGCGTGCAGGAAGATGTCGTTCGCCTCGGACTCGCCGATGGTGACCCGCACGCCCTCGCCCGGGAACGGCCGCACCACGACTCCGGCCGCCTCGCAGGCCGCCGCGAACTCGACCGTACGCTCCCCGAGCCGCAGCCAGACGAAGTTCGCCTGCGTCGGCGGAACCGTCCAGCCCTGCTTCACCAGACCCTCGTACACCCGCGTCCGCTCAGCCACCAGTGCTCCGACCCGGCCCAGGAGTTCGTCCTCCGCCTGCAGCGAGGCGACCGCCGCGTCCTGGGCGAGCTGACTGACGCCGAACGGCACGGCCGTCTTGCGCAACGCGGCCGCCACCGGCTCGTGGGCGACGGCGAAGCCGACGCGCAGCCCCGCCAGCCCGTAGGCCTTGGAGAACGTGCGCAGCACCGCCACGTTCGGCCGCGAACGGTAGATCTCCAGCCCGTCCGGCACCTCCGCGTCACGGATGAACTCCCGGTACGCCTCGTCCAGGACCACGAGCACGTCGGACGGGATCCGGTCGAGGAAGCGCTCCAGCTCGGCGCGGTGCACCACCGTGCCGGTCGGGTTGTTCGGGTTGCAGACGAAGATCAGTCGGGTCCGGTCGGTGACGGCGTCCGCCATCGCGTCAAGATCGTGCACGTCGTCCGCGGTCAGCGGCACCGGAACCGATGTGGCACCGCTGATCCGGGTGATGATCGGATAGGCCTCGAAGGACCGCCACGCGTAGACGACCTCGTCGCCGGGGCCCGAGGTGGCCTGGATCAGTTGCTGCGCGACGCCCACCGAGCCCGTGCCCGTCGCCAGGTGCGAGACCGGAACCCCGAAGCGGTCGGCGAGTTCGTTCATCAGGCCGGTACAGGCCATGTCCGGGTACCGGTTGAAATCGCCCGCGGCGGCGACGGCGGTCTCCATCACGCCCGGCAGCGGCGGGTAGGGGTTCTCGTTGGAGGAAAGCTTGAACGCGACCGGGCCGCCGGCAGCGGCCGGCTTGCCGGGCTTGTATGTGGGGATGCCGTCCAGCTCGGCGCGCAGCTTGGGGCTCGTCTCGCTCACCGCAGGTCCTCCTCGACCGTCGTGCATCGTGCTCACCAATACTGCTCACCCTATGAGGATTCCCGGCCGCTGCGAATGGGCGAGCCTGGAACAACCTGGGTACGGGTCGGGAGCCGCGGCAAGGACAGGGGCGCTCTTCGGATCACCGCGCGCCGGTGGCTCGCGCCGTGGCGCGCATCCCTCGTAGTGGTGAGTTGAGACCTCTTCGATACCTCAGCCATTCGGAAGGTCCCCGCCGGTCGGCAGCCATGAGACATACGCAGGAGACCCCAACTTCCTTTTATTCCATGGCAATTGACGACTCATAGCCATGCAGAAACGTGCCTGTCAACGCCTGCATATGCGACCGACTTCACCTCCCCGCCTCGCCCTACTATCGGCCTGCCATGACAGCAGCAGGGAAGCACCAGGTGAGCCGGACGGAGACATCACGCCGGGGCAGCCGGCAAGGCCGAGCAGGCATCCGGGACGTAGCCGCCGCAGCCGGTGTCTCCATCACGACCGTCTCGGACGCGCTGAACGGAAAGGGCCGGCTCCCGGACGCCACCCGCCGCCATGTCCGCGAGGTCGCCGACCGGCTGGGCTACCGCCCGTCGGCCGCGGCCCGCACGCTCCGTACCGGCAAGTCCGGACTCATCGGCCTCACGGTGACGACGTACGGGGACGAACCGTTCACCTTCACGGAGTTCGCGTACTTCGCGGAGATGGCGCGAGCCGCCACCTCCGCCGCGCTCGCCCGCGGCTACGCCCTGGTCATCCTCCCCGCCACCTCACGCCACGACGTCTGGTCCAACGTCGCACTCGACGGCACCGTCGTGATCGACCCCTCCGACCACGACCCCGTGGTCACGGAGCTCGTCCGCCAGGGCCTCCCGGTCGTCTCCGACGGGCGCCCCGCGGGCGCCCTCCCGGTCACCGCCTGGGTCGACAACGACCACGAGGCCGCCGTCCTCGACCTGCTCGACCATCTGGCGGCCGGCGGCGCCCGCCGGATCGGCCTGCTCACCGGGACCACCACGGACACGTACACCCGGCTCTCCACCACGGCCTATCTGAACTGGTGCGAACGCGTCGGCCAGGATCCGGTGTACGAGGCGTACCCCGCACACGACCCGTGCGCCGGAGCGGTCGCCGCCGACCGGCTGCTCGCCCGACCGGACCGGCCCGACGCCGTGTACGGGCTCTTCGACCCCAACGGCACGGACCTGCTCGCCGCCGCCCGCCGGTACGGACTGCGCGTTCCGGACGACCTGCTGCTGGTCTGCTGCAGCGAGTCCACCGTGTACGCCAACACGGAGCCCTCGATCACCACGCTCTCCCTCAAGCCGCGGCGCATCGGCACCGCCGTGGTCCAGTTGCTGATCGACGCGATCGAGGGAGTGGACGGCGGCCGCCCGGTCGAGCAGGTGATACCGACCGAACTCATCGTCCGGACCTCTTCACAGCGGCGCTCTCCCCGAACGACGGTGAGCGCCCCACGCTCACCCTCCCAGGACTAGACCAACGCAATTGGGGCGAAACGACTGGTGAACCGGTGGTGTACCCGGATTCAGCACCCCTGGTGCGTCACACAGCACGATCCGCGTTCCTATGATGGGCGCACGACACCGCGGACCGTCCCCGACCAGGCCGGTCCGGCGGTGAGGGCGGCGCGACGGTGGTGGAGGGGTCGATGACTCAGGGGGCCGGTCAGGGACCCGTGGTGCGTACGGCGACGTTGCGCGACTTCCGCGTCCCGCCGTACGCACAGGTTCCGGTGCAGTCGGAGTCCGCCGGCCATGAATACGTGCGCGCGCACCCGGAGGACTCAGTCCCGCGAGCGGTTCCTCACGAAAACGGGGAGCCCGCCCCACGGCCGGCGCCCGCCGCCGAGGCCCCGCACCGGGCGGCCCCGGCCCCCGGAACGGAGGACGGCACCCGGGCGGCAGCGGTCCGCCCCGAGGAGTCCCTCCCCCAGGCACCGCCGGCGCACCCCGGCGACGCGATCCCGGACGACGAGCCGCCCGAGGGCTACACCCCCACCGAGCGCGACCTGCCGGTGATCAACCGCGGCGACACCGTGCAGGTGACCGTCGCCCCCGCGGGGCAGCCGGCCCCCGCCGCCGAGGGCCTCGGCCCGCTCTACGTGGTCGGTGACGTCCACGGCTATCTGGACGAACTCGTCGCCGCACTCACCGCCCAGGGCCTGATCGACGCCGAAGGCCGCTGGTCCGCGGGCAACACCCGGCTGTGGTTCCTGGGCGACTTCACCGACCGCGGCCCGGACGGCATCGGCGTCATCGACCTCGTGATGCGGCTCTCGGCCGAGGCCGCGGCGGCCGGCGGCTACTGCAAGGCCCTGATGGGCAATCACGAGCTGCTGCTCATCGGCGCCAAGCGCTTCGGCGACACGCCCGTCAACTCCGGCGCGGGCACCGCCACCTTCCAGGCGGCATGGCTCCTCAACGGCGGCCAGAAGAGCGACATGGACCGCCTCCAGGACGTCCATCTGCAGTGGATGTCCCGGCTCGACGCGGTGGTGGAGGAGGACGGGCATCTGCTGATGCACTCCGACACCACCGCCTACCTCGACTACGGCACCACAATCGAGGACGTCAACGACAACGTCCACGAGATCATCAACCGCAACGACGCGGACGAGTGCTGGGACCTCTTCCGCAAGTTCACCAAACGCTTCGCCTTCCGGGACGACGACGGCCCGCAAGCCGTCCGGGAACTGCTCGCCACCTACGGCGGCGGCCGCGTCGTCCACGGCCACAGCCCTATTCCGTACCTGCTGGGCGAGGTCGGCGCGGAGGACTCCGACTCCGAGGGGAACTCGGAGCCGCTGGTGGAAGGGCCGCACGTGTACGCGGACGGGCTCGCCATCGCCATGGACGGCGGAGTGACCATGGCCGGAAAGCTGCTGGTGGCCCAGCTCCCACTCCAGGCCTGAGGCAATCCCGCGCAAGCGATTTCCGGAAACCCCCTGTCACCCCCTGCCGTAACCGCTCTACCATCGGCGTATCCGTAGCAGGCTCTCCTCCGTTTCCGCCCAACTGCCCGACCCACATGGGCAAACCGGCCCTACGGAGCATCGGGGGATGCACATGAACAGCGCTCCGCACCTGCTGGCCGAGGACCGCGCCGAATACGAGCGCATCCTCGACGACGCGCTGCGCTCAGCGCCCGACCGCCCGGATCTCGACGGCATGGGCAGACGGCTCAACGCCGAACAACTGCGCACGATGGCGCTGAACGCCACCGCGCTCATCACCAGCGCCGCCGCCGCCGAGTACGACCACTTCGTGAAGGTCCGCGAGGAGGCACGCGCCTCCGCGGGAACGCCCGCCGGCCACTCGGTTCTCGGGCCCGCGGTCGGGGCGTCCCCGGAGACGGGCGCCGGATTCGCCGCGGTGCTCACCGTCCTGGCACCGGTCCTCGCCGGCACCGCCGCGCTCATCTTCCTGCTCGTCGGCTACATCCTGAAGGCCGTCAGCCCCGACACCGGTTTCGCGGACACCCTCCTGACGGCGGGCTGGTTCTTCGGCGCCCTGACCGCGGCCGGACTCCTCGCCGCCGCGATCGGGCTGCTGATCACCGCCATCCGCAACGGGGCCACCCAGGTGCCCGCCGAGGACGCGACGACCGGCGAACTGCCCGACGAGGTGGCACGCGCCAAGGACGCCTGGCGGCACGCCCTCCTGGAGCGCGGCGTCCTCCCCTTCCTTCGCACAGCCCTGGCCGACCCCAGCGCCGATCCGACCTCCCCCGCCCCGCCCCGCCGGATCAGCCGCATTCCCAAGGTCGGCTACAGCGGCCCCGACTTCTCGAGCCCGAACGACGGCACCGCGGCCGGCTCCCGCCCCACGTTCACGAGCCCGGACTTCACCAGCCCCGAGTTCGGGCCGCCGGAACACCAGCCCGAGTAGCGCTTCCCCACCGGGGATTCGCGCCCAGCCCCACGCGTCGCCGGGCACAACGGCGAGGTCGGGTGCAGCCGCGGGCTGCACCCGACCTCGCCGTTGTGCCGTCGCGGCCGTGGCTTCAGGCCGCGGCCGGAACGGACTTGGGGTTCGCGCCGTACTTGTTCGGCGCCTCCTCGCCCTCCGTGGCCATGAAGACCAAGAGAACGATTCCGCCGACGAGCGGCACGAGGGCGATCAGCAGCCACCAGGCCGACCGACCCGTGTCGTGCAGCCGGCGGAACGCGACGGCGAGCGCCGGAATGAAGATCGCCGCGTAGTAGACGTAGTACGGGATCATCGTGTCGACGGCATAGCCGATGCCCATCAGCACGGCGAGGACGGCGATGTTCACCAGGGTGAACATCCAGTACTCCTTGCGGCGCGCACGCCCCCCGAAACCGACGTAGTTCTTGAGTACCGCCAGGTACCAGCTCACTGCGATTCCCTCCCCTGGCCCCTTGTCAGGGACACATAGAATTTCGGCCAAGCGGCTGATATTTATCCATGAGTCCCCATGGGGTCAAGGGAATTCAGCACCTCCTTGAAACAGCAATCAACCCGCCGCACTTCCGTGATCAACGGAGTGCCGCAAAACGGAACATCCTGGCCCTATCGGCCCTCGCCTCGATGCACTCGAGCACGTACCTCCGCGTGACCGCGATCCCCGATCGCGCCGCAGTGACGGAACCGGCCACGACCGCACGAGGTCGCGGCCGGTTCCTCCATCCGCTCAGTCCGCCAGCGGCAGGTACACCCGGTTCCCCGAGGCCGCGAACTCCTTGGACTTCTGGAGCATGCCCTCGGCGATCTCCGTGTCCGACGCCGCCGGTTCGTCGCCGCCGAACTGCTCCGTGATGCTCCTGCTGATCTTCATCGAGCAGAACTTCGGACCGCACATGGAGCAGAAGTGCGCGGTCTTCGCCGGTTCGGCCGGCAGCGTCTCGTCATGGAACTCCCGTGCCGTGTCAGGGTCCATGGCCAGGTTGAACTGGTCCTCCCAGCGGAACTCGAAGCGCGCGTCCGACAGCGCGTCGTCCCACTGCTGCGCGCCCGGGTGCCCCTTGGCGAGGTCCGCCGCATGTGCCGCGATCTTGTAGGTGATGACGCCCGTCTTGACGTCGTCCCGGTTCGGCAGGCCCAGGTGCTCCTTGGGCGTGACGTAGCAGAGCATCGCCGTGCCCCACCAGGCGATCATCGCGGCGCCGATGCCGGAGGTGATGTGGTCGTAGGCGGGCGCCACATCGGTCGTCAGCGGGCCGAGCGTGTAGAACGGGGCCTCCTCGCAGATCTCCTGCTGGAGGTCGATGTTCTCCTTGATCTTGTGCATCGGGACGTGCCCCGGTCCCTCGATCATGGTCTGCACGTTGTGGCGCTTGGCGATCGAGTTGAGTTCCCCGAGCGTCCTCAACTCGGCGAACTGCGCCTCGTCGTTGGCGTCCGCGATGGAGCCCGGCCGCAGTCCGTCGCCGAGCGAGTAGGTGACGTCGTACGCGGCGAGGATCTCGCACAGTTCCTCGAAGTTGTCGTACAGGAACGACTCCCTGTGGTGCGCGAGGCACCAGGCGGCCATGATCGAGCCGCCGCGGGAGACGATGCCGGTCTTGCGCCGCGCCGTGAGCGGCACGTACCGCAGCAGCACGCCGGCATGGACCGTCATGTAGTCGACGCCCTGCTCCGCCTGCTCGATGACGGTGTCCTTGTAGATCTCCCAGGTCAGCTCCTCGGCCCGGCCGTCGACCTTCTCGAGCGCCTGGTACAGCGGCACGGTGCCGATCGGTACGGGGGAGTTGCGGAGCACCCACTCGCGGGTGGTGTGGATGTTGCGGCCGGTGGAGAGGTCCATGACCGTGTCCGCGCCCCACCGGGTGGCCCAGGTCATCTTCTCCACCTCCTCCTCGATGGAGGAGGTCACCGCCGAGTTCCCGATGTTGGCGTTGACCTTCACGAGGAACCGCTTACCGATGATCATCGGTTCGGTCTCGGGGTGGTTGACGTTGGCGGGCAGCACGGCCCGGCCCGCGGCGATCTCCTCGCGGACGACCTCCGGGGAGACGTTCTCCCGGATCGCCACGAACTCCATCTCCGGCGTGATCTCACCACGCCGGGCGTAGGCGAGCTGCGTCACCGCCTGGCCGCCGCGTCCCCGGCGGGGTTGGCGCGGGCGGCCGGGGAAGACCGCGTCGAGGTTGCGCAGACCGCCGCGCGGGGACGTGTGCTTGATGCCGTCGTCCTCGGGCCGCACGGGACGGCCGGCGTACTCCTCGGTGTCGCCGCGTCCGACGATCCAGTTCTCGCGCAGCGGCGGCAGACCGCGGCGCACGTCCGTATCGGCGTGCGGATCGGTGTACGGACCGGACGTGTCGTACAGGGTGACGTCCTTGCCGTTGGTCAGGTGCACCTGGCGGACCGGCACCCGGATGTCGGGGCGTGAGCCCTCGACGTATCCCTTGTGCCAGCCGATGGACTTCCCCGCCCCGGACGATCCGGAGGCAGGCGTGCGCGTGTCCGATGTGGTCATGAGACCTACTCCCTACGCCGGCATTACCCGGTAACAGGTTCGGCGGTCGGCGCAGCTGTCCCGTACGGTCGTACGGCGGGTCAGCGCCCTCTCAGCCCGGTGCTCCGAGCTCCCGCGTGTGCAAAGGTGTCACCACGCTAGCGCCCCATCGGGCGTGCTGAACAGTGGGCCCCGTTCGTTCTTGCGATGATCTGTCGGTGACTTCCTCCCAGCAGACGCCACAACCGGACCACAGCACGGGCGGTCAGCCGCACTCCCACGGCCACGCCCACGCCCACGCCCATGGGCCGGCCGCCCCCGTTTCGCGGCATCTGCGGCGGGTCATCGCCGCGGTCCTCATCCCGTTCGCCGCCGCGGTGGTGGTCGGCCTGGTCGCCCTCTGGCCCGGCGGTGCGCCGGAGCACGAGCGCACGGGTGTCGGCTTCGACCGGCAGACGGAACAGGCCCGGGTGGTCCGGGTGCAGGAGGTCGACTGCTCCGAGGTGAACGCCGGGCAGGTGCCGCCGACGGGTGACACCACGACCCCCGAGGGCCGTGAGGCGGTCAACTCCCAGCAGGGAAAGTGCAAGAAGGCGACGGTCGAGATCACGTCCGGAAAGGACAAGGGGCGCACGTTCATCGAGATCGTCCAGCCGGACGCCTCGCGCCAGCTGAAGCAGGGGCAGGGCGTGGTCGTGGCGTACGCGCCCGACGCGCCGCGTGATCTCCAGTACTCGGTGAGCGATGTGAACCGGGACTTCCCGATGATGCTGCTCGCCGGGATCTTCGCGGTCGTCGTCGTGCTGGTCGGCCGGCTGCGCGGGGTGATGGCGCTGATCGCGCTGGTGCTGAGCTTCGCCGTACTGACCCTGTTCATCCTGCCGGCCATCCTTCAGGGCTCGAATCCGCTGATCGTGGCCGTGGTCGGGGCAAGCGCGATCATGCTGATGGCGCTGTACCTCTGCCACGGGCTGAACGCCCGCACATCGGTCGCGGTGCTGGGGACGCTGATCTCGCTGCTGCTGATCGGGCTGCTCGGCTCGGTGTTCATCGGCTGGGCGTCCCTGTCCGGGAACACGGACGACAACACCGGCCTGATCCACGGTCTGTATCCGAACATCGACATGTCCGGCCTGCTTCTGGCGGGAGTCATCATCGGTTCGCTCGGCGTGCTCGACGACGTCACGGTGACCCAGACCTCGGCCGTGTGGGAGCTGCACCAGGCGGATCCGGCCATGGGTCCGCGCGGCCTCTACAAGGCGGGCATCCGGATCGGCCGCGACCACATCGCCTCGGTGGTCAACACGCTCGTACTGGCCTACGCCGGCGCCGCGTTGCCCCTTCTCCTGCTGTTCTCGATCGCGCAGTCGGGGGTGGGCGCGGTGGCGACCAGCGAGTTGGTGGCGGAGGAGATCGTCCGAACCCTCATCGGCTCGATCGGTCTGGTGGCATCGGTGCCGGTGACCACGGCACTGGCCGCGCTGGTGGTCTCCGCCGACCGGCCCGGCGGCACGGTGACCGGTGTGGCCGCGGGAGCGGTGCGCAGCAGGGGCCGGCGCCGGCGGGCGAAGTAGCTCCCTCGCGCACGGCCGGCGAGGAGCGCTCGTGGTCGGCAGGCGGGCGTCGTGGTCGGCAGGCGGTCAGCCGGCGGCTTCCTCGGCGAGGATCCGGCCCAGGGCGGCTTCCAGGTTGTCCTCGAAGTCGCCGAGCGTGCGCTCCTGTCCCAGCGGGACCAGTTTGTCGGTCCGGTCGAGGAAGGCCACCAGGGGTGCGGCTCCGGCCCGGAACAGCGCCCGGTCGACGCCGACCTGGAGCCGGATGTGGACGTCGGACAGCCCCTCCGGCTCGGTCGGGGCGATGTGCACATCGCCGTCCCCGCTGGGGCCGTTGATCCCGTCCAGCAGCAGCTCCCGGCCGAACGCCCAGGTCACGGGGGCGTCCCCGGGCAAGTGGAACGTCATGCGCACCGCATAGGGGTCTCTCGTCTCGTACGTGAGCTCCACAGGGATCCGGAAGGAGAGTTCCTCAGACACCAGGAAGCTCATCAGGACCTCTGCCTGAACCGACTCGCGCATCGTGTTAACCCCGCAGTGGATGAGGCACCTCGTGAAAACGGCCGGGAAGGTTCCCCCGGGGCCCGCCCCGCCATCGTGCTGTAAGTGACCGGTAGATCACAAGGAGTAGTTTTTCAGATACTGATAGAGAAGGCGAACGAACTGAGCAGACTGCCCACGCCACTGCGTAGTTGTTCGACCGCCGGAATCAAACGATCCTCCTGGTGCAGTGGAAGGGAAATCGCCATCGCGCCGGCCGTGGAGCCCACGGTGACGGGAATGGCCGCACAGACCGTACCCAGGGCGTATTCCTGCCGCTCGATCACCGGCTGCATCTGCCCCATCGCCCCGAGCCGTTCCAGCAGACTCCCCCGATTGCGCACCGTATAAGGCGTGATCCGGTCCACCGGGTGCCGGTCGAGATGATCCTTGCGGGCCCGTTCGTCGAGCTGGCCGAGCAGGCACTGGCCGAGGGCGTGTGCATGACCCGTCTCCCGGAAGTCCGCCCATTCCTCCACCGCGGGCGCGTAAGGGGTGTCGGCCACGGCGACGAGTTCGATCTCCTCCTCCCGGTAGAGGGCGAAATAGACCGGTACACCGATGGAGTCCCGCCAGTGCGCCAGGGATTCCTCGATCTTGGTGCGACGATTCTGCATCGCGCCCCCCATCGCCAGCCGCACCGCGGCCTCACCGAAGACGAACACGCCCTTCTCACGTCGCAGATAGCCCTCGTGGGCCAGGGTCCGCAGCAGGTGGTAGGCGGTGGGGAGGGGCAGGCCCGCCTCACGTGCGAGTTGCTTGGCCGGGGCTCCGTCGGCGTGGCAGGCCACGGCCTCCATGAGCCGCAGAGCCCGCTGCACCGAACCGATCAGCGTCGGAGCGGCGGGCGAAGTGGTGGTGGGCGCAGAACTGGTAGCCAATGCCGTGGCCAAAGGTCACCCCCAGGCATGGTGACGGGCGGACCGCCCGCGTGCGGGGGCCGCCCCCGCACGCCCGCCGCGCTCCCCGAGGGCCTGGGCTGCTCCTGAGACCGAATTCGGGAACTGTCCAGGAAGTCGCACGAACCGCTGCTCACGGTGAGCTTCGACCGGGGATTCCCGGGGACGGCGGAGGATTGCCACTCTAATGGCAGCCTCCGACAGGCAGCGGGGATCGTCTGCGGCATTCCCCCGCGCGGGCTAACGGGCGTACGCACCTGCCGTTTTCCGCCCCGCGAAAGCCACGCCCCGCGCTCCCCTCGCGCGTCCGGCGCACTCTCCCCCGGCCGGTGACCCTACCCGCCCGGCCGCTTACCAGTCGCTCTTCGAGGATGACGAGCTCATGAACTTCCGCACGACGTAGACCAGTCCGCCCACGATCGCCACGAAGAGCAGGACCTTGAAGAGCAGCCAGATCACAAAGCCGACAAAACTCGCGATCATCCCGCCGAAGACGACAAGGGCGATCAGAGGGATGGCGACCCACTTCACCCACCAGGGCATCCCCGTCAGTATCTCCCGCACCGCCATCGTCCCTACCTCGCTTCTGTGAGTGCTCCTGCTGTCGATGCTAGAGGCGGGACGGTGGTCCGCGGGGTGCCCGCGCCCCCCGAAGTCCCCTGAGACTTCCCCTAGGGCAAACCGGGCCGGCCGGTCAGCTCTCGGGCGGGGAGAAGACGACGAGCACCCGGAGATCCTCGCTGATGTGGTGGAACCTGTGGGCCACTCCCGCCGGGACGTAGACCACGCTGCCCCGCCCCACCTGGGTCGTCTCCGTACCGACCGTGATCGAGGCACGGCCGCTGACGACGAAGTAGACCTCGTCCTGCTGGTGCGGCTGCTGCGGGTCCAGCGCCCCCGCGTCCAGCGCGTACAGCCCGACCGACATGTTCCGCTCTCGCAGGAACTGCAGATACGCCCCGTCGTTGGCGGCACGCTCCGCCTCGAGCTCGTCCAGCCGGAATGCCTTCATAGTCCGTCCGCCCTGCCATCGGTCCGATCACGTCTGCCACGATCAGACACATGAAGAATTTCCTCGTCAAGACGATCGCGAACGCCGGGGCACTCGCCGTGGCGATCTGGCTGGTCCAGGACATCACGCTCACCGGCGACAGCACCGCGAAGCAGACCGTCACCCTGATCATCGTGGCCCTGCTCTTCGGCCTGGTGAACTTCTTCGTCAAGCCGATAGTCAGGCTGCTGACGCTCCCCCTGTTCATCCTCACCCTCGGCCTGATCACGCTGGTCGTCAACGCCCTGATGCTGCTGCTGACCTCGTGGCTCGCGGACGTCCTGGATCTGGACTTCCACGTGGAGGGCTTCTGGACGGCCGTGCTCGGCGGTCTGATCATCTCGATCGTGTCGTGGGCGCTGAACGTGGTGCTCCCCGACGGCAAGGACTGAACGCACGATGCCCTTCTCCGTCTGCTTCGTCTGCACCGGCAACATCTGCCGGTCGCCGATGGCCGAGTCCGTGTTCCGGGCCCGGGTGGACGACGCCGGACTCCACGGCCTCGTCGTCGTGGACAGCGCAGGCACGGGAGACTGGCACGAGGGCGAGGGCGCCGACGCCCGCACCGTCGACGTCCTGCGGGCCAACGGCTACGCCTCCGGTCATGTCGCCCGGCAGTTCCGTCCCTCGTGGTTCTCCCGGCTGGACCTCGTGATCGCTCTCGACCGGGGTCATCTGCGGGAGCTGCGCAGGCTGGCACCGACCGCGGCGGACACCGCGAAGATCCGGCTACTGCGCTCGTACGACCCGGCCGCCGGTGACGACCTCGACGTCCCCGACCCCTACTACGGCGGAACGGACGGCTTCGAGGAGTGCCTGGGCATGGTGGAGGCCGCGAGCGAGGGACTGCTCGCCGCGGTGCGCGAGGCGGTGGAGGAGGCTGCGGTATGAGCACGGGTGAGGGCACGAGGGCCGTACGGGCCGGTCTGCCGGAGGCGCGGAAGTACGAACCGGCGCTGCCGGGGCCGGTCTTCGCCGCCCACTACCACCTTCCCGGTGAACCGACGGGCCCGTACACCTACGGACGGGACTCCAATCCCACCTGGACACTGCTGGAGCAGGCGATCGGGGAGCTGGAGGCGCCGGGGGAGACCGGGGTCGAGACCGTCGTCTTCTCCTCGGGCATGGCCGCCGTCTCGGCCGTGCTGCTGTCCCAGGTCCGAGCGGGCGACGCGGTGGTGCTCCCGGACGACGGCTACCAGGCCCTGCCTCTGCTGCGGGAGCAGTTGGAGGAGTACGGGGTCGAGGTGCGGACCGCGCCCACCGGCCGCGACGCCCAGCTCACCGTGCTGGACGGGGCGAAGCTGCTGTGGATCGAGACCCCCTCCAACCCGGGACTCGACGTGTGCGACGTGCGGCGGCTCGCGGACGCCGCGCATGCCGGCGGTGCCCTGGTCGCGGTCGACAACACGCTCGCGACCCCGCTCGGCCAGCGCCCGCTGGCACTCGGCGCCGACTTCGCGGTCGCCAGCGGCACCAAGGGCCTGACGGGCCACGGCGATGTGCTGCTCGGTTACGTGGTCTGCCGGAATCCCGCACCGGCCGCCGGGGTGCGGCACTGGCGCAAGGTCGTGGGCGCGATCCCGGGCCCCATGGAGGCGTGGCTGGCGCACCGCTCGCTGGCCACGCTCCAGCTCCGGTCCGACCGGCAGTGCGCGAACGCGCTCGCACTGGCCCGGGCGCTGGCCGGGCGGACGGATGTCACCGGACTGCGCTACCCCGGACTGCCCGAGGACCCCTCGCACGAGACCGCCGCGAAGCAGATGCGCCGCTTCGGCTCGGTGGTCTCCTTCGAACTGTCCGGCCGTGACCACGCGGAGCGCTTCCTCGCGGCGACACGGCTCGTCGACGACGCCACCAGCTTCGGCGGTGTCCGCTCAAGCGCCGAGCGCAGGGGGCGGTGGGGCGGCGACGCCGTGGCGGAAGGCTTCATCCGCTTCTCGGCGGGCGTGGAGGACACGGACGACCTCGTCGCGGACGTGCTCCGGGCGCTGGACGCGGCGGAGGGCTGAGGCACGCGCGCGGCGGCGGGACAGCCGCCGCGGGCGCCGCCCGGAGCGACTTCCGGGCGGGCGCGAAGGACGGTCCGAACCTCCCCCCTCATGGCTCGGACCGTCCCTCTTCCGCATGCGGTTCCCGAACCGGTGACACATGGCACCACGCACACTCCGCGCGTAGTGCCACATGCGGCGCCCTGGATCAGAATCCGCTCCAGCAAGGCTAGTTGACTCTGCGTCAGTGTCCAATCACAGGAGCGACAGAGAGCTATCGACTTATTTATAGTTGGACGATGGATCTGGCCCTGCTGCGCACATTCGTCACGGTGCACCGGGCCGGGTCGTTCACCCGCGCCGCCGCTCTGCTCGGGCTCTCCCAGCCCGCGGTGACCAGCCAGATAAGGACCCTTGAACGACAGCTGGGGCGGCCGCTCTTCCTCCGCCAGGCGCGCGGGGTCACGCCCACGACCGTCGGCGACGAACTGGCCCACCGGACCGCCCCGCATCTGGACGCACTCGTCGAGATCGTGGAGGCGGGCCTGGACGACGAGTCCGGCGTACGCACCCTCCACCTCGCCGGACCGCCCGAGTTCACCTCCGCACGAGTGCTGCCCGCACTGGCCCCGCTGGTCTCGCAGGGACTGGCGCTGAGGGCGTCCTTCACGGGCAACGCCGAGGAGGCACTCGAGGGCCTGGCGGCCGGGCACCACGAGCTCGCCGTGACCACGGCCCGGCCTCGCGGCGGCCTGCTCGCGTCGACCCCGCTCTGCGACGAGGAGCACGTACTGGTCGCCTCCCCGCGCTGGGCGGCCCGGCTGGGCGACGGAGTGCTGCTGCGCAAGGGCGCCGTCGTGCTGGAGCAGCTGCCGGTCGTCGAGGTCCACGAGTCCCTGCCGTTCGTCTCCCGCTACTGGTCCTCCGTCTTCGACAGCCGGCCGCCCGCCGTGGCCGCCGTCATCGCACCCGACTTGCGGGCCGCGCGGGAATCGGCCGCCGCCGGGGCCGGGCTCGCGGTGCTGCCCCGCTATCTGTGCCGGGGCGATCTCGGCAGCGGCCGGCTGGTGGCGCTGCTGGAGCCTCCCGTTCCACCACTGCGCACGTACTTCCTCGTCGTCCGGACCGGCACGCTCGCACTGCCGCACATCGCACGCGCGCACGAGGGACTGTTGCGCGCCGCGGCCGCCTGGTGACGGCCGGCGACAGCGAAGGGGACGGGAGTTTCAGAACGGGTGTCGTGGGCCACTCTCTGACCATGACCGAACGGCCAGTGGTCAAGCGCACCGCACGCGCCATCCTGCTCGACGGCGACGACCTCGTCCTGATCAAGCGCACCAAGCCGGGGATGGACCCGTACTGGGTCACTCCCGGCGGCGGGGTGGAGCCCGAGGACGCGACCGTCGTCGAAGCCCTCCACCGCGAGGTGGACGAGGAGCTCGGCGCCAAGATCGTCGATGTGGTGCCCTGCTTCGTGGACACCGTCGAGCACATCGTGGACGGCGGCGTCTCGGGCGTGAAGGTGCAGCACTTCTTCGTCTGCCGTCTGGTGGCCATGGACGAGTCCCGGCGACACGGCCCCGAGGTGGAGGATCCCTGCGGCGAGTACGAGATCGTCCGGGTGCCCTTCAGCCGCGTCGGGATCGCCGCCGTCCATCTCGTGCCGCTGTCACTGCGGCACTACCTGGACGGCAACATCGAGGGGGTCCGGGCGATGCACGCACCCGACCTGGGCTGAGCACTCCCGGTCCGGACCGCCCCGCGCCCTGCCCGAGGGCCTGTTGCCGCCTCGTGCCGGGGCCGCCGCGACGGGACACCGAGGGCCGTCAGTCGTCGGCGGCGACGAGCTCCTCGAGCGAGTCGTGACGGATCCGCTCCGACGGGATGCCGACGCCCCTGAGCGTGTCCACTCCGCTGCGGATCATCCCGACCGGGCCGGACAGGAACGCGTCGTACTCGTTCCACGGCCCGTACTCGAGCACGGCGTCGGGCAGCTGCGTCCGGCCGTCGACGACGGGGCGTACCTGCAGCCACGGATGGCTCTGCTGGAGCCGCAGCATCGTGTCGATGTCGTAGAGGTCGTGATCGCTGCGCGCCCCGTAGAACACCTCCACCGGACGCCGCTCACCGTGCTCGGCAACGTCCTCGACCAGCGCCTTGATGGGCGCGATGCCGGTACCGCCGCCCAGGCAGAGCATCCCGTTGTCGGTGGTGTGGTCGACGACCATCGATCCCGCCGGCGGGCCCAGCCGGAGCACATCGCCGGGCCGGGCGTGATGGACCAGGGCATTGGAGACCCAGCCCGCCGGGACGGCCTTCACATGGAACGAGAGCAGTCCGTCGGAACGCGGCGCCCCCGCGAAGGAGTAGTGCCGCCAGATCCTCGGCCACCACGGCGTCTCAAGACTCGTGTACTGACCGGCCAGGAACGGGTACGGCTGGTCGGGGCGCACGGTGACGACCGCGATGTCCGGTGTTCTGAGGTCGTGGGACACCACCTCGGCGTGCCACCAGGCCGGCGCGTGCCGTTCGTTCTCAGCGGCAGAGTCGATCATGATCTGGGAGATGGTCGTGTAGGTCCTGACCCAGGCGGCTTCGGTCTCCTCGTTCCAGGTCGTCGTCGCGTAGCGGGTCAGCGCCCCGATGAGGGCCTCGCCGACGGCCGGGTAGTGCGCGGGCTGGGTGCCGTACTTGCGGTGGCCGCGGCCGAGGTGCTCCAGGTAGTCGACCAGTACGGGCGTGTTGTCCATGTGCTCGGCGGCGGTGAGCAGCGCCTTGAGAAGCCGGTCGCGCTGGGTGTCCATGGCGGCCGGGAACAGGGACCGCAGATCGGGGTGGCGGACGAACAGCAGGGCGTAGAAGTAGGAGGTCACCTTGTCGGCGACCGGGGCGATCTCCTCCATGGTCCGCCGGATCAGGATCGCGTCGGGGGACGCCTTCCGGTCGGAGACCCCGGGGAAGAGACCGGGGCCGGGGCCGCCGGCTCCGGCGTCGGGGGCTGAGTGGGGTGCGTCGCCGCCGTGGGAGGGGGCTGCCTGATGCGGGTGGTAGGGCGCGGGGCCCTGGTGAGGCACCGCGCCGCCGAGGGAGGGGGCGCCGTACTGCGGAGGGCCACCGTGACGGGGATCGGTGTTTCCGTAGCTCGACGAGTCCCCGTGCGCCGCGCCTGCGCCGTACGGGGGGACCTGCGGCGCAGGCGTCTCACGCGGCGCCGCGACCGGTGGCCGCTGAACCTCGGGTGCGGTGCGTGTCTGTGGAACGGCGACTCCGCGCGGCGGGGTCCCGGCAGCCCGCTCGGCTCCCGTGCCGACGGGGCGGATGGAGGCGACCGGACGGCTGGGAGTGGCTATTCGCCCGTCGTCCACCGATTCGGCTCCCTCGTGGGCCGGGTTCTCGGCGCCGCCAGGAGCCGGACGGCCTTCGGCAGGCTGCTTCCGGGGGGTGAACCAGCCTCCCCCGCCCTTCGCGCCGTTCTCACCGGAGGTCCCGTTGTCGGCCGACGTGGTGGTCGGAGCGTCCATTGTGTGCCTCGCCTCGAACATCTCTCGGTCGGTCTGCGCACTTCCGCTGGTCCGGAAGGTGCCTCGATTTCCCCGCTCTGCTCTCAGTGACTCGTGCCCGCCCACATTAGCTGTCGCGATTATGGGATTCGGGCGAGTGGGACCGGATGGTGACGTTGCCCGCAGCGCTCGTCGACGCAGCATCCCAGCTCCCGCCCGGCGGCGGACAAAGAGCGGAAAGTCCGGGTATCCCCACCCGCTTTCCCGTTAGGCTGCATCGCACCCATGTCCGTGTACGTGGCCACGACTCGGGTCTCGTTGGGTATGTCCCCGCACCCGAAACCGTCAAGGGAATCGCACCAGTTCGCGCGCCTCCAGCAGTTCGCATGCCGTCCGGTGCGGCGAGCCGCACCGGACAGATGATGGTCCCCATTCACCGCGTCCGCAACGGTCGCCACGGCAAAGATCTGCGCATCGGGCAGCGAATCCGCAGGGACGACAGAGCCGTTCAGCCATCATCCCGATCTCTGCACAGAGCCCCTTCGCGACCTTCACCACTTCGCGGCACGAAATGCGGGACGGTTCGACCGGCTCCCTGAACGGAACGGCCGACGGACATGAACCCCCGGCGACGGACGCTCTCCGGCTGGGCAATGTCCGGGCAAAGGACTCACGCTCGCGATCTACGCCGAAGTCGACACCCGCCTGCTCCCCTCGTCGGGCTCGAAGAACGACCCCGCCCCGGCACGGTGTTTCACGTGAAACCTCTCAAACGCCCGACTCGGCGGGCCCTCCTCGTCCATGAGTCGGCATCCGCACCGACTCGGACCGTCACTCGGTCTGCTGGGGCTGAGCACCGCGACGGTGCTCGACGGCCCTCGCGGGGGCCGCATGCCTTCGACGGCCGGCTTTGCGAACTGGCCGGTGATCCCCGTCGCTCACCCTTGGTGGTGGGTCGGCCCTCTTTCTCACAACGCCCGGGGACAGGCCCGCTGACGGCCATGTCCGGACCGAGTGCCGGCCGCCCTCGGCAATGACCGGGCTCGCCGCCTTCCCGCGAGGTCGGCCACTTCCCCGAAAGCGGTGGACGAAAGATCACTGCGTCGGACAGCCTGACCTCATGCCAACTCCGTTCACCGAGCTCCCCATCCGGCGTCTCACCACTGCGGACCTGCACTCCTGCGCGAACCTCTCAGAGGACCGGGGATGGCCGCGCGAGGAGCACAAATGGGGTCTTCTACTCGCGGCGGGCACGGGGTACGGCATCGACGACACCGAAGCCGGAGGGCTCGTGGCCGGGTGCGTGGTGACGTCGTACGGCCCGGGGCTCTCCGCCCTCGGCATGGTGCTCGTGGCCGAGCGGTACGCCCGGCAGGGTGTCGGGCGACGTCTGATGCGGCACGTACTCGCCGAGACCGGTGAGACTCCTCTGACGCTGCACGCCACGGCGAACGGACAGCCGCTCTACGAGGAACTGGGCTTCACCCATACCGGACGCGCCGAGATGGTCCGTGGCCGTTTCCATCTCGCCGGTCCGGCGCCCCGGGCCGTGACCCGGCCGGCCACGGCGGAGGACCTCCCGGCGATCCTCGGCCTGGACGCCGAGGTGTTCGGCGTGGACCGGACACATATGCTCGCCCGGCTGCCCGCCTTCGCCGATCAGTTGAGAGTTGCTGAAGCCGACGGAGTCCTCACGGGCTACGCGGCCGCATGGCCGAACATGGAGACCCAGGTCGTCGGCCCACTGATCGCACGGGACACGGAGACCGCCAAGGCCCTGATCACGTCGCTCGCCGCGGAGACGGAACGTCCGGTCCGCACGGACATCGATGTGCGACACGAGGCATTGCTCACCTGGCTGAAGGCGAGCGGCCTGGAGCCGATCGCCTTCAACGCCGTGATGCTCCGCGGCGCTCCCGCTCTCCCGGGCGACTGGACCCGCCGATTCGCACCGCTGACCGTCGCGGCGGGTTGAGCCAGGCGGACCGGCCGCGGTTTCACCCAGGACGAGGCTCAGCGGACCAGAACCTCCAGCGCTGCGGTCGCAAGGCCGTGGTACTGCTCGGGGGCGCTTGCCGGGTCAGTGACGGGCCGCGGCGACCGGGGCCGGCCCGGAGGAGGCCGCAGGCGCGACCAAACGGCTGTCCCGGTGGACGTCCCGGCGCTCGAGGGCACTGGAGAGCACCGCCAGCACCAGAGCCGATCCGGCGAGCAGCGCACCCACCCAGTTGGGGGCGGTGAACCCGAGTCCGGCCGCGATGACGATGCCACCGAGCCAGGCGGCAAGGGCGTTACCGAGGTTGAAGGCGCCGATGTTGACGGCCGATGCCAGTGTGGGCGCCCCCGACGCCTGGTCGAGGACCCGCTTCTGGAGCGGCGGCACGGTGGCGAAACCCAGCCCGCCGACGAGAACGATGGTGGCGGCCGCCGCGGTCTTGTCCTGGGCGGTGAAGGTGAACAGCGCCAGAACCAGGGCGAGGGCGCCGAGCGAGACGAACAGAAGCGGCATCAGCGCCCGGTCGGCGAACTTCCCCCCGATCAGATTGCCGCCGACCATGCCCAGGCCGAAGAGAACGAGCAGCCAGGTCACGGAGGCATCGGCGAACCCGGCGACCTCGGTCATCATCGGCGTGATGTAGGTGATCGCGGCGAACACGCCCCCGAAACCGAGCACGGTCATGGCCATCGCCAGCAGTACCTGGACATTGCGGAAGGCCGCCAGCTCGTGGCGCAGCCGTACGCCTTCGGGCCTGGGCTGCTCCGGAACCAGCCCGGCGACGCCGGCGAGCCCCAGCACACCGAGCCCGGCCACGATCAGGAACGTGGCTCGCCAGCCGATGTTCTGCCCGATGAGGGTGCCGAGCGGGACGCCGACGACGTTGGCGACGGTGAGGCCGGTGAACATCATCGCGATCGCTCCGGCCTTCTTCTCCGGGGCCACCAGGTCGGCCGCGACCACCGAGCCGATACCGAAGAAGGCTCCATGGGCGAGCGAGGCCACCACACGACCGGCGAGCATGACGCCGAAGACGGGAGCCACGGCCGAGAGCACGTTGCCCACGATGAAGAGCCCCATCAGCAGCATCAGCATCCGCTTGCGGGACACCTTGGTGCCGAGCACGGTCATCAGGGGCGCGCCCAGCACCACGCCGAGGGCATACCCGGTCACGAGGAATCCGGCGGTGGGGATCGAGACCTGGTAGTCGTTCGCGACCTCGGGCAGCAAGCCCATGATCACGAACTCGGTGGTTCCGATACCGAATGCCCCGATGGCCAGGGCGAGGAGGGCGAGCGGCACAGGGGATCACCTTCTCAAAAGATTGCGCTTGCTCCTTACAGGCGTTAACAATAATTGCAGACACATTTAATTGCAAGCGCGGGCTATTGCATCAGTCGTCTACTCTTGGAGTCGCGCCACTCCGCAGGGGCCGAGGCCCGGCCCGCACGGACGCTGCTGGACGGAGGAGAGATCGATGACCGCGACGGACCCGGCACTCACAGCACTCGCCCAGAGCTGGTGTGCTCTCTCCCTGCTGCACGGCAGAATCGAGGGCCATATCGAACGGGCCCTCCAGACGCACCACGATCTGAGCGTGCGGGAGTACTCACTGCTGGACGTGCTCAGCCGCCAGCACAGCGGCCCGGGCGGCCACCTCCAGATGAAGCAGGTCGCCGACGCCGTCGTCCTGAGCCAGAGCGCCACCACCCGCCTCGTCACCAGGCTCGAGGACCGTGGGCTGCTGAGCCGCTATCTGTGCGACACCGACCGGCGTGGCATCTACACCGATGTCACGGAAGCGGGCCTTGAACTACTGGCCGCAGCCCGGCCGACGAACGACCATGCGCTGCGCGAAGCGCTCGACGAGGCCGCCAAGGACCCCGAACTCGCTCCGCTGGTCCGGGCGGTCGAGGAGTTGAAGGTTCCCGCGTCCACTGTTCCCGCGCCGGCGGCCTCCACGTGAGGCCGCCAACCGCTGCGCCATGAGAGGCGCATAGGGTGCGGATCATGAGCGATCTGCAGATACGCCCCGCCTCCCCCGCCGACGTCCCCGCGATCGTGGCGTTGCTCGCCGACGATCCCCTGGGCGCGCAGCGCGAGTCGCTCGATGACCCGGCCCCCTACCTGGCCGCCTTCGAACGACTCACAGCCGACCCGAACCAGCATCTCGTGGTCGCCGAGCGTGACGGCCGGACCGTCGGCACCCTGCAGCTCACCGTGATCCCCGGGCTGTCCCGCCGCGGAGCCACCCGCTCGATCATCGAGGCGGTACGTATCCATGCAGATGAGCGGGGCGGCGGGCTCGGCACCCTGCTCATCGAGTGGGCGGTCGAGGAATCACGCAGCCTTGGCTGCCGCCTCGTCCAACTGACGTCCGACGCCTCCCGCACCGACGCCCATCGCTTCTACGAGCGCCTTGGCTTCGAGGCATCGCATGTGGGCTTCAAGCGAGTGCTCTGACGCCTCCCGCCGGCTCCTGTCGGCGCGCGCACCGGTCTTCGAGACGCTGCTTCCGGGGTCTGCCGTCCGGTTCCCGGCAGGCGCAGCCGTGGCGGTTTCACGTGAAACCGCCACCGGCGCCGGCCCGGGGCGGCCGCCCGACCCCGACGCACACGATCCGCCCGTCACGGCACCAGGCCCCGCCAACCCTCCTCGTCCACACCGCCGGGCACCTCGGCGGCCGGATCGTACGGCTGCCGAGTGAAAACGAAGGAGCCCAGGTCGAGATGGACCAACCGCCCGTCAGACCCGCGGACCATGCGCAGGGTTTCGCCCGCGAAGTAGCCGTCCAGCCCGGCCCATGTCCCGTCGGGGCGAGCGCGGAACCGCGAGCCCCGGCCGTTTCCCGACAGTGGGTACAGCTCGACGCCCCGATCCGCGACGAGCTTCAGCCCGAAGCCGGCGGTGCCCCAGTACCAGGCACCCGTCAGTTCCAGCAGCCCCTCGTCCACCTCCGGCATGGGACGCCAGGGCTCCGGGAAGCGAGGCTCGGCCTCCACCACGATGTGCACGAGATCCGCGGCCGCGGCGGCCGGCAGCGGCCCTGATGTGGCATTGGCGAGCACCACGGCGGCCACGCCTTCCTCCGCGTCCGTCCAGAGGCAGGCGACGAATCCCGGCAGCGATCCGGTGTGGCCGATGAGCGTGCGTCCGTTCCTCCGGACGATCTGCACACCGAGCCCATAGGTGCTTTCCCAGTCCCCGGGCTCGGAGGGGGCCGACGAGGTTCGCATCTCGCGCACGGAGTCCGCGCTCAGCACCCGTTCATCGCCTTGGACGAGAAACCCGGCGAAGCGGCAGAGGTCGGCCGCGGTCGACCAGAGCTGACCGGCCGGGGCCATCAGACCCAGGTCCTCCGCCGGTTCGGGCATCAGCACATCCGCCCATGGATGCACCGCCCAGCCGCTCGCATAAGGAGCCCGGGGGGCACAACTCGTGCGGTGCATGCCGAGCGGCTCGAGGAGTTCGCTCCGCAGCGCCTCCTCCCAGGGCTTGCGCCGCACGGCCTCGATCAGCGAACCCAGCAGCGTGTAACCGGTGTTGGAGTAGTGAAAGCGGCGACCGGCGGGGTGCAGCACGGGCTGCTCACCAAGCACGTCGGCCAACTCCGGGCGCAGCGCTCCGGGCGTGCGCTCCCACCATGGGGCGGGGCTCTCTGCCGCAAGTCCCGCGCTGTGAGAGAGGACCTGGGCGATGGTCGCCCCGCCCACGCCCGTTCCCGGAAGGTGTTTGTCCAGTGGATCGTTCAGGTCGAGCAACCCTTCGTCCCGCAGCCTCAGCACAAGCACGGCGGTGAACGTCTTGGTGAGGGAACCGATGCGGTACTGGGTGTCCGCGTCCGACGTGTCCGCCTCGGCGCAGCAGCGGGTGCCGCTCCAGACGAGGCGCCCGTCCCTGGCCACGGCCCCGACGAGGGAGGGCGCGCGTCCTTCGGACTGGGCCACGGCGACACGGTGCAGCAGTGTGCGTTCCGTACTGGGAAGGAGCGCTTCGAAAGGTGAGGTCATGGACCAGATCTATCCGACCGGCCGCCCGGAGTCGACCGACCGACATGGCGAACGAGGTTCGGCAGAACCAACGGCTCAGGTCTGGGCCATGTCCACGAAACGCGAGTAGTGGCCCTGGAAGGCGACCGTGATGGTCGCTGTCGGACCGTTTCGGTGCTTGGCCACGATCAGGTCGGCCTCGCCGGCGCGCGGCGACTCCTTCTCGTAAGCGTCCTCGCGGTGGAGCAGGATGACCATGTCCGCGTCCTGCTCGATGGAGCCGGACTCACGCAGGTCCGAGACCATCGGCTTCTTGTCCGTACGCTGCTCGGGACCACGGTTCAGCTGTGAGAGGGCGATCACCGGGATCTCCAGTTCCTTGGCCAGCAGCTTGAGGTTTCGGGACATGTCCGAGACCTCCTGCTGACGGCTCTCGGCCCGCTTGGAGCCACCGGACTGCATCAGCTGGAGATAGTCGATGATGACGAGCTTCAGATCGTTGCGCTGCTTGAGACGCCGGCACTTCGCACGGATCTCCATCATCGACAGATTCGGGGAGTCGTCGATGTACAGCGGTGCCTGGGAGACATCGGGCATCCGTCGGGCGAGCCGGGTCCAGTCCTCGTCCGTCATCGTGCCGGAGCGCATGTGGTGCAGGGCGACGCGGGCCTCGGCGGACAACAGACGCATCGCGATCTCGTTCCGCCCCATCTCAAGGGAGAAGATCACGCTGGGCAGATTGTTCTTGATCGACGCCGCTCGGGCGAAGTCCAGCGCCAGCGTCGACTTTCCCATTGCGGGACGGGCGGCGATGACGATCATCTGCCCGGGGTGCAAACCGTTGGTGAGTGAGTCGAAGTCGGTGAATCCGGTCGGGACACCCGTCATCTCACCACTGCGGGAGCCGATCGCCTCGATCTCGTCGAGCGCGCCCTCCATGATCTCGCCGAGCGGGAGATAGTCCTCGCTGGTGCGCTGCTCGGTGACCGCGTAGATCTCCGCCTGCGCCGAGTTCACGATCTCGTCGACGTCGCCGTCCGCCGCGTAGCCCATCTGCGTGATGCGCGTACCCGCCTCGACCAGGCGCCGCAGCACGGCGCGCTCGTGCACGATCTCCGCGTAGTACGAGGCGTTCGCCGCCGTCGGGACCGACTGGACGAGCGTGTGCAGATAGGAGGCCCCGCCGACACGAGTGATCTCTCCGCGCTTGGTCAGCTCGGCCGCGACGGTGATGGGGTCGGCAGGCTCGCCCTTGGCGTAGAGATCGAGGATCGCCTGGTAGACGGTCTCGTGCGCCGGCCGGTAGAAGTCATGGCCCTTGATGATCTCGACGACGTCCGCGATGGCGTCCTTGGACAGCAGCATGCCGCCGAGGACGGACTGCTCGGCATCGAGATCCTGCGGAGGGACCCGCTCGAAGCCCGGTGCACCGTCGTCCCAGGCGACGCTCTCCCTGCCGCGCTCGTGCTGCTCCTCACGGGCGCCGCGGCCCCGGCCCTCTCCTCGGCGGGGGCGGGAGACGGGCAGACGGTCACCCGGACCGATGTCGGTCCAGGGCTCGTCAAGGGGCTCGGGAACGCTCACCGGCCGCCTCCTCCCGTCCGCTGCGCGGACCTCTGCGTGGCACTCTTTTTAGGACACGGCACTGACAACACGAGAGGCCCGATTCCGCTGGGCGGCACATCGGGCGCCGGTCCACGGTAGGGCCGTCGGCACCGTCAGCCAATCTGGTTATCCACAGGCCGTGTGGACGACGGAGCAGATGCTGTGGAGAACCCTGCGGAACCTGTGCACGGAGCAGGGGACAGCACTGTGGACAAAGTCATAGCACTCACTCCACGCCGCCACTGACCTGGGCTTTTTCCGTCCACCGGCTGTGGGGGAGAAAAACTTTCCCAGCCGGATCAAGATCAGAACAAACGGCGCACAGCAGAAGCCCCGTCCCACCATTTGGTAAGGATCACTGACACATTGCATCTCTTACCTGTGGAAGATTAGATTGGCACCCATGACACAGGCCCCTGCGGCGACCAGATCCAGCCGCCGTCGACACGATCGCGAGATCATCGCGCTCGCCGTCCCCGCCTTCGGAGCGCTCGTCGCAGAGCCCTTGTTCGTGATGGTCGACAGCGCGATCGTGGGCCACCTCGGCACGCCACAACTCGCCGGACTGGGAATCGCAGCCGCGCTGCTGATGACGGCGGTCAGCGTCTTCGTCTTCCTCGCCTACGCCACCACCGCCGCGGTCGCGCGCCGAGTGGGCGCGGGGGACCTGAGCGCCGCTATCCGCCAGGGCATGGACGGTATCTGGCTTGGGCTGCTGCTCGGCGTCGCGGTCGTCGCGGTCGTTCTGCCCGCGGCACCATGGCTGGTCGACGCCTTCGGAGCCTCCGACACGGCCGCTCCGCACGCCATCACCTATCTGCGCATTTCGAGCTTCGGTATCCCCGCCATGCTCGTGGTCATGGCCGCCACCGGCGTACTGCGCGGCCTGCAGGACACCCGCACCCCCCTCTATGTGGCGATCGGCGGCTTCGCAGCCAACGCGGCCCTCAACCTCGGCCTCGTCTACGGTGCGGGGCTCGGCATCGCCGGCTCCGCCTGGGGCACGGTCATCGCCCAGTGCGCAATGGCCGCCGTCTATCTCGTGGTGGTCATCCGTGGGGCACGTCGCCACGGTGCCTCCCTGCGGCCGGACTCCAAGGGCATACGGGCGAGCGCCCAAGCAGGCGTACCACTGCTGATCCGCACGCTCTCCCTGCGAGCCGTGCTGCTGATCGCCACCGCCGTGGCTGCCCGGCTGAGTGACACCAGCATCGCGGCGCATCAGATCATCCTCTCCCTCTGGAGCCTGACGGCCTTCGCCCTGGACGCGATCGCCATAGCCGGCCAGGCCATCATCGGCCGCTGTCTCGGCGCCGACGACCCCGCAGGGGCACGTGCCGCGTGCCGGCGCATGGTGGAGTGGGGAATCGCCTCGGGCGTGGTGCTCGGACTTCTCATCGTGCTGGCACGTCCGCTGTTCATCCCCCTCTTCACCAGCGACCCCGCGGTCAAGGACACGCTGCTGCCGGCTCTGCTCGTGGTGGCAGTCACCCAGCCCATCGCGGGCGTGGTGTTCGTTCTCGACGGTGTACTGATGGGTGCCGGTGACGGTCCCTATCTGGCCGGCGCCATGTTGATCACCCTCGCCGTGTTCGCCCCGATCGCCCTCCTGGTACCGGCCTTCGGTGGCGGGCTCACCGCGCTCTGGTGGGCCATGGCCCTGATGATGACGGTCCGCATGGCGACTCTGTGGCTGCGGACCCGGTCCGGCCGCTGGATCGTGACAGGCGCGACGCGCTGAAAAGCCCGTGGGGCGCCGGCAGCCGTTTCACGTGAAACGCCGCTTCGCCGCGAACGCCCGCAGAGCACGGACACCCCAGCCGACGGCACGACACCGCAGCTACCGCGCACCGGAAACGAGAGAGGGCCGCACCCGTAGGGGTGCGGCCCTCTCATGCTGCTCTGCGGGCAGTCGCTCAGGCGGCGACGACCTCGACGCCGAGCTTCGCGGCGACCTCGGGGTGCAGACGCACGGACACCTGGTGCGAGCCCAGGGTCTTGATCGGCGAACCGAGCTCGACACGGCGCTTGTCGACCTCCGGACCACCGGCGGACTTGATCGCCGAGGCGATGTCGGCCGGGGTGACGGAGCCGAACAGGCGGCCGGCGTCGCCGGAGCGAACGGCCAGACGCACCTTTACGCCCTCGAGACGGGCCTTGATCTCGTTGGCCTGCTCGATGGTCGCGATCTCGTGGATCTTGCGGGCCCGGCGGATCTGCTCGACGTCCTTCTCGCCACCCTTGGTCCAGCGGATCGCGAAACCGCGCGGGACCAGGTAGTTGCGAGCGTAGCCGTCCTTGACGTCGACGACGTCGCCGGCAGCGCCGAGACCGGACACCTCGTGGGTAAGGATGATCTTCATGTTTCGGTCACCCTTCCCTTAGCGCGCGGTGGACGTGTAGGGCAGCAGCGCCATCTCACGGCTGTTCTTGACGGCCGTGGCGACGTCACGCTGGTGCTGCGTGCAGTTGCCGGTCACGCGGCGGGCACGGATCTTGCCGCGGTCGGAAATGAACTTCCGCAGCATGTTCGTGTCCTTGTAGTCCACGTACGTGACCTTGTCCTTGCAGAAAGCGCAGACCTTCTTCTTCGGCTTGCGCACAGGCGGCTTCGCCATGGTGTTTCTCCTGTGTGATCAAGAAGTGGGAGTACGAGCTCTCCCTGGAACCGCCCCCTGAGGGACCAGTCCCTAGAAAGGAGGCTCGTCCGAGTAGCCGCCGCCGGAGCCTCCGCCCCAGCCGCCACCGCCGCCGCCCTGCTGCTGCTGACCGCCGGCCGGCGCGCTGCTGGCCCAGGGGTCGTCGGCGGGAGCACCGCCGCCGCCCTGCTGCTGGCCACCGCCGGGACCGCCGCCCCAGCCGCCGCCCTGCTGCTGGCCACCGCCGTAGCCGCCCTGGCCACCGCGGCCGGTGGTCTTGGTGACCTTGGCCGTGGCGTTCTTGAGACTGGGGCCGACTTCCTCGACGTCCAGCTCGAAGACCGTGCGCTTGACTCCCTCACGGTCCTCGTAGGACCGCTGCTTCAGCCGGCCCTGCACGACGACGCGCATGCCTCGCTGGAGCGACTCGGCGACGTTCTCCGCCGCCTGACGCCAGACCGAGCAGGTGAGGAAGAGGCTCTCGCCGTCCTTCCACTCGTTGGTCTGGCGGTCGAAGGTGCGGGGGGTGGACGCGACACGGAACTTCGCGACCGCCGCACCGGACGGGGTGAAGCGCAGCTCGGGGTCGTCGACGAGATTGCCGACGACCGTGATGACGGTCTCGCCTGCCATGGGTGAACCTCTCGGCGGGATTGCTTCTGGCTGCTTGCTGCTACTCGAACCCGATGACCTCTGAGCTAGGTGCTCAGTGGGTCTCGGGACGGAGGACCTTGGTCCGGAGGACCGACTCGTTCAGGTTCATCTGGCGGTCGAGCTCCTTGACGACCGCAGGCTCGGCCTGCAGGTCGATGACCGAGTAGATGCCCTCGGGCTTCTTCTTGATCTCGTAAGCGAGACGACGACGGCCCCAGGTGTCGACCTTCTCGACCTTTCCGTTGCCCTCACGGACGACGGAGAGGAAGTTCTCGATCAGCGGGGAGACAGCGCGCTCCTCGAGATCGGGGTCGAGGATGACCATCACCTCGTAGTGACGCATGTGGAACCCACCTCCTTTGGACTCAGCGGCCACGGTCGTTCCGTGGCAGGAGGGTCGTGATGCGTTGAGCATCGATGCCTACGCAGTAAATCAGGCGGCTCTGACAATGGTCCTCGCCTTCGGTACGGGAGGGCGAGGTATCGAGTGCGACCTGGGCAGACACCGGTGCGGACGCTACACAGTACCCGCACACCCGCTTCCGGTTGAAATCCGGCGTCCACCCACCGCACCCTGTACGCATCGGGTGTGGGCGGCGTCACAGTGCGCCGCCCTCCGGGAATGCCAGGAGGTGCTTCATGGCGCAATCGCAACCCAATCCCACCGGCTCTCTCCTCGCCACGGACGGAAAGCCCCATCCGCTCCAGGACACCCTGATGGTCGTGACCCTGGTCCTGGGTGTGGTGGCCTTCGTGGCGGCACAGTTCCACAACCTCCACCTGCTCAGTTCCTGGTCCGGACTCATCGGCATCCTCACGGGCGCGTACGGCCAGTTCATCTCGGCCACCACCCGGGAACGCTTCCTTCTGGTCATCGGGCTGGGGGCCTCGGCCTTCGGCTTCCTCCTCGGAATGGCGCAGGGCGGGCTCTTCGGCGGCCTGATCGGCTACTAGTCCTCGGCACGAGCCCACGCGGGGCGCTTCCCGGGCCCAGTAGGCTTCGGCGCGAGAGCCGGAGCCCCTGACCCATGGGGACACACCAGCCGAGGAGCGCCCCGCATGAGCCTGACCCTGAGGACCATCAGCCGAGAGCAGCATCTGGCGTACGTCCAGAGCCTGCCTTCGGCGAGTCACTGCCAGGTCCCGGCATGGGCGGACGTCAAGACAGAGTGGCGCTCCGAGAACCTCGGATGGTTCGACAAGAGCGGACAGCTCGTCGGCGTCGGCCTCGTGCTGTACCGCCAGCTTCCCAAGATCAAGCGCTACCTGGCCTATCTGCCCGAGGGCCCGGTGATCAACTGGTACGCCCCCAATCTGGACGACTGGCTCCAGCCGATGCTTGCGCACCTCAAGGACCAGGGCGCCTTCTCGGTGAAGATGGGTCCGCCGGTCGTGATCCGCCGCTGGGAGGCCACGGCGATCAAGGCGGGCATCCAGGACCCGGACGTGAAGCGCCTGCGCGACGTGGAGGCGACCCACATCGAGCCCCGGGCCTTCGAGGTCGCGGACCGGCTCCGCAAGATGGGCTGGCAGCAGGGCGAGGACGGCGGCGCGGGCTTCGGCGACGTGCAGCCGCGGTACGTCTACCAGGTCCCGCTGGCCAACCGGTCCCTCGACGACGTGCTCAAGGGCTTCAACCAGCTGTGGCGCCGGAACATCAAGAAGGCCGAGAAGGCGGGCGTCGAGGTCGTCCAGGGCGGTTACGAGGACCTGGCGGAGTGGCAGCGGCTCTACGAGATCACGGCCGAACGCGACCGCTTCCGCCCCCGCCCGCTCTCGTACTTCCAGCGCATGTGGACGGTCCTGAACTCCGAGGACCCCAACCGCATGCGGCTGTACTTCGCACGGCACAACGGGGTGAACCTGTCGGCGGCGACGATGCTCGTCGTCGGCGGCCACGTCTGGTACTCGTACGGCGCCTCCGACAACATCGGCCGTGAGGTCCGGCCCTCGAACGCGATGCAGTGGCGCATGCTGCGGGACGCCTACGCCATGGGCGCCACCGTCTACGACCTGCGCGGCATCAGCGACTCGCTCGACGAGTCGGACCACCTCTTCGGACTGATCCAGTTCAAGGTCGGCACCGGCGGCGAGGCCGTCGAATACGTCGGCGAGTGGGACTTCCCGCTCAACAAGCTCCTGCACAAGGCCCTCGACATCTACATGTCGCGCCGCTGATCGTTCCGTACCCTCGCACGTATCTCTCCCACACCGCTGCACCAGAAAGGCTTCGGACCCGGCCATGGCGCTCTCCCTCTACGTCGACACCGCGCGCTGGCGGGCGCACCAGAAGTCCGTGATCGACCAGTTCCCGGGACTCGTTCCGGTCTGCAAGGGCAACGGCTACGGCTTCGGCCACGAGCGTCTCGCCGAGGAGGTGACCCGCTTCGGGGCCGACATGCTCGCCGTGGGCACCACCTACGAGGCGGCCCGGATCAAGGACTGGTTCGGCGGCGACCTCCTCGTGCTCACGCCCTTCCGCCGCGGTGAGGAACCGGTGCCGCTGCCCGACCGGGTCATCCGCTCGGTCTCGTCCGTCGACGGGGTGCACGCCCTGGTCGGCGCGCGGGTCGTCATCGAGTGCATGAGTTCGATGAAGCGGCACGGCGTCTCCGAGAACGACCTGCACCAGCTGCACTCCGCGATCGAGGACGTGCGGCTGGAGGGCTTCGCCCTCCATCTGCCCCTGGACCGCACGGACGGCTCCGACGCGGTGGAGGAAGTCATAGACTGGATGGACCGGCTGCGGAGCGCGCGGCTGCCGTTGCACACCATGTTCGTGAGCCACCTGCGGGCCGACGAACTCGCCCGGCTTCAACAGCAGTTCCCGCAGACCCGCTTCCGTGCGCGGATCGGCACACGACTGTGGCTCGGCGACCACGAGGCCACCGAGTACCGGGGGGCGGTCCTCGACGTGACCCCCGTCGCCAAGGGCGACCGCTTCGGGTACCGCCAGCAGAAGGCCGCCTCGGACGGCTGGCTGGTGGTCGTCGCCGGCGGCACGTCACACGGAGTGGGCCTGGAGGCTCCCAAGGCCCTCCACGGCGTCATGCCGCGCGCCAAGGGCGTCGCCCGGGCCGGTCTGGCCACCGTCAACCGCAATCTGTCGCCGTTCGTCTGGGCGGGCAAGCAGCGGTGGTTCGCGGAGCCCCCACACATGCAGGTCTCGATCCTCTTCGTGCCGGCCGACTCGGTGGAGCCGACGGTCGGGGACGAGCTGGTCGCGCATCTGCGGCATACGACCACCCAGTTCGACCGGCTGGTCGACCGCTAGGTGTATTGCCCTGTGAGGTTGGGGACGCGGGTGGCGGGTGGTTGGCCTTTCAGCGCGGTGTGTCCGCGGTGGTGATTGTAGGTGTGCAGCCATGCG
>NZ_JBFAMM010000012.1:0-212716 GCF_040656535.1 Streptomyces sp. NPDC049887
CGGCCTGCCCGTGCCGTACCTCCGGGCGCCCCGCCCCCGTGCCGGGAGCCGTCCCGCGTCGCCCGGCGCGCGCCCCGACGCGCCCGCCCCCGCTCCGCGAGCGCCCGCCCGTGCAGCCCCGCCCCGCCCGGGGACCGGCCCGTGCGGGAGCCTCCCCGTACCGCCGCGCGGAGACCGTCGCACGACGAGCGCGGGCCTGCCGTGGGCGCGGAACGCGGGCCCAACGCCCCACAGCGGAAAGACGCGTACCACTTTCGGGTTCTGATCGTTGAGCTCTGCGGGCAGCCCACCCCGACCCCGTACACCCTGGAGGAAGGCCCGTCCCCGCAGGGCCAACGCCGCCGTCCCTAAGGACCCCGCATGACGACGCCACCGCGCCTGACGTCGAGCCCCGGCCCCGGTGGCGGGATCCCGCCGCTCGCCGGCGGGACCGAAGGACCCGACGCGCTTCGGCCCCTCCTCGACGTGGTGCTGGACGCGCTCCGCGCGGGCGCCGTCGCGAGGAACGGGCCGCTGCCCCCCGGCGGGCCCGAACCCCTGGGCAGGGCCGTGGCGGAGACCGTCGCCCCCGTGATCCCCACCCACGGCCGCGGTGCCGAGGAAGCGCTCCGTAGCCTCGTCGAGGCCGTCGCCTACGGCGCCGCCGACCCCGCCGACCCCCACTGCGCCGCCCACCTCCACACCTCGCCCCTCGCGCTCGCCGTCGCCGCCGACCTGGCCGCGTCCGCGCTCAACCCGTCCCTGGACTCCTGGGACCAGGCGCCGGCCGCCTCCGCTCTGGAGACGGAGGTGACCCGCGCCCTCGCCGCCGAGGTGTACCCGGGGGCCGCGCGCCCCGACGCCCTGGTCACCACCGGAGGCACCGAGGCCAACCAGCTCGCCGTCCTCCTCGCCCGCGAGCACCACGGACCGGTCCGGATCGTCTGCGGCGCCGGCACCCACCACTCGGTGCGCCGCTCCGCCTGGCTCCTCGGGCTCCCCGAGCCCGTCACCGTCCCCGCCCCGGAGGGCACCACCGACCTCGCCGCCCTCGACGCCGCCCTCACCGCCCTGCCCGGAGGTCCCGTGCTCGTCACGGCCACCGCGGGCACCACCGACGCCGGACTCGTCGACCCGCTCCCCGCCATCGCCGACCTCTGCGCACAACACGGCGCCGAACTGCACGTCGACGCGGCCTACGGCGGACCGCTGTTGTTCAGCCCCCGCCACCGGAACCTGCTGCGCGGTCTCGACCGCGCCCACTCCGTCACGTTGGACCTCCACAAGCTGGGCTGGCAACCGGTCGCCGCCGGCATCCTCGCCGTCCCCGACGGCACCCGGCTCGCCCCGCTCGCCCACACCGCCGACTACCTCAACCCGGACGACGACACCGAGGCCGGCCTGCCCGACCTCCTCGGCCGCTCCCTGCGGACCACGCGCCGGCCCGACATCCTCAAGATCGCCGTCACCCTCCGGGCCCTCGGCCGCGACGGCCTAGCGGACCTCGTCGACCGCACCTGCGCCGCCGCCCGGGAATGCGCCGACCTGATCGAGAAGCACCCGGCCCTGGAACTCCACCGCCGGCCCGTGCTGACCACGGTCCTCTTCCGGCCCCGCGGCGCGAGCGACGCCGCCGTCGCCGCGCTCCGCCGCAGGCTGCTGCACGACGGCCGCGCCGTCCTCGGCCGCGCCCGGGCGGACGGCAGGCTCTGGCTCAAGGCCACCCTGCTCAACCCCCACACCACCGCGCACGACCTCGACACCCTCATCGCACTCGTGGAAGGCAGCAGCACCCGATGACCGGCACGTCCGCCCCCGGCGCCCCCCAGACCGACCGGCCCCACGACCTCGTGGGCATCGGCATCGGGCCCTTCAACCTCTCCCTCGCCGCCCTCGCCCACGGGCTACGGGCCGGGGACGCCGCGGGCGGCCTCACCGTCGCCTTCTACGACCAGCGCCCGGCGTTCCAGTGGCACGCCGGACTGCTCATCGACGGCAGCACCCTCCAGGTGCCGTTCCTCGCAGACCTCGTCACCCTCGCCGACCCCGCCAGCCCCTGGTCGTTCCTCCGCTACCTCAAGGACCGCGACCGACTCTTCCCCTTCTACTTCGCCGAGCGGTTCCACATCGAGCGCGCCGAGTACGACGCCTACTGCCGCTGGGTCAGCGACCGGCTGCCCGGCCTCCACTTCGGGCACCAGGTCGACGCCGTCCGCTGGAACCCGGAACGCTCCCTGTTCGAGGTCGACTTCACCCAGCTCGACCCGCACGGGGGAGCCGAGTCGCTGGGCCGCGCCCATGCCCGCCACATCGCCGTCGGAATCGGTACCGAGCCCCACGTCCCCGAACCGCTGCAACCCCTCGTCGACGCCCCCGGCGTCCCCGTGATCCACTCCGCCGACTACCTCGAGCACCGCGAACACCTCCTCGCCGCAGGGCACATCACCGTCATCGGCTCCGGCCAGTCCGGCGCCGAGGTCTTCCTCGACGTGCTGCGCGCCCGTCCCGCGGGCGCCGAGCGGGTCCACTGGCTGGCCCGCACCGAGGCGTTCGCTCCGATGGAGTACTCCAAGCTCGGCCTGGAGCACTTCACGCCCGACTACACCCGCTACTTCCACGCCCTGCCGGAGAACGTGCGGGACGACCTCGTACCCCGGCAGTGGCAGCTCCACAAGGGCATCGACAGCGGCACCATCGCCGCCATCCACGACGAGCTGTACCGGCGCGCCCTGCACACCGGCTGGCCCGACGCCGTCCTCACCCCGGGCGTACGCGTCCGCACCGCCGGCCGGGTCGCCACCACCAAGGTCGAACTCCACCTGGAACACCCCCAGCAGGGCGCCCGCTCCCGGCTCACCACCGACGCCGTCGTCCTCGCCACCGGCTACCGCGAACGCCCCCTCGACCGGATCCTCGTCGGACTCGACCCGTACATGCGGCGCGACGCCTCCGGCAGGCCGCGCATCGACGAGCACTTCCGGCTCGTGCTCGACCCGGCGGTCAGCGGCTCCGTGTACGTGCAGAACGCGGAGCGCCACACCCACGGCGTGGGCGCACCCGACCTGGGGCTGGCAGCCTGGCGCAGCGCGACCATCCTGAACTCCCTCACCGGCAAGGACCCGTACCCGCTTCCCCGCCGCACCGCCTTCACCAGCTTCGGCCTCGAACGGCGCGAGGCGCCCGGCATTCCCGGCCAGGCGCCCCGGACCGCACCGCTGGAGGAACGGCACCGGGTCCGCTAGCGCTGCGGGAGTCCCTGATGCGGCACCAGGTGTGTACTGATCACGAGCGCTGTCGAGGGCTGTGATCAATGCACCTGGAAGACCGGAACACCGTCCCGGGTCAGCTTCCAGCCCACCGACGCGAACGCCGCCGGGTCCACCGTGCCCTTCGCCTGCACCCACTGGATGATCGTGTTCCGGATCTCGTCCGAGTTCGACCACAGCTGCCGGGCACCGGCGACGTGCGGGAACGCACCGCCGCCACTGGCCCGGTAGTTGTTCACCGCCAGGACGAACTGCGCCGCCGGGTCCAGGGCCTTGCCCTCGAACGACAGGTTCGCGATCCGCGACCCGGCCGGCTTCGCGATGTCGATCTCGTACGTCAGACCCGAGACGGCGTCGTAGTTGTAGTCCGGAACGCCGTCGGCGTTCGTCAGCTTCGCCGTGTCCACCGGGACCCCCGCCGGCGTCTGCACGTAGTACCGCGCCGAGTACTCCAGATAGTCCTTCAGCTGGGCACCGGTCATCAGCCGCGCCTCCAGCGTGTTCTCGAACGGGTACAGGCCGGCGGCGTCCCTGATCGTCACCCGCCCGGCCGGGATCGCCGCCGTGCGCGAGAAGCACGACGCCTGCGACAGCACCGGCAGCGCCGCCCACTGCCCGCCCGCCAGCGCCGACTTCACCGTCTCTGCCTGGACCTGGTTGATCAGGTCGATGATCGGCTCGTCCTTCCACGGCGCCTCAGCCGTGGCCATCGCCGCCGTCGAGGTGCCGATGACCTGGTTGACGTACGCCACGACCTTCTCGTGCTCGTCCCCCAGCAGCTCGGTGATCCGCGGGTCCTCCGGGACGGTGTTGGAGTTCAGGACCTTCGCCCCCACCTTCGCCACCGTCCACCGGCCCCGCCCCCACACCAGGTCGAAGTCGAACAGGGTCAGCCGCTGGCCCCACTTCAGCGGCTCGGACAGCACGACCGGCCTGCCCGTCTCCTTGTTGGTGACCGTGTACTCGGCGATCTCGGTGTGCGCGTGCCCCACGAGGATCGCGTCGATCCCCGGGACCTGCTCGGCCACCAGCGCCGCCGCGTTCTCGACGTACGGCAACTGGTCACCGTACGAGGAAGTGCCGCTGGAGCCGGAGTGCGCCGACACGATCACCACGTCGGCGCCCATCGAGCGCAGCCTCGGCACCCACTTCGCCGCCTGCTCCTCCAGGCCGGGGAACACCATCTTCCCGCTGACGTTGGCCTTGTCCCAGATCGCGATGCCAGGGTTCGTCAGCCCCAGCACCGCCACCCGCACATCACGCCCGTGCGGCGTGCGCAGCCGGTGCATGCTGTACGGCGGGAACGCGGGCCGCAGCGTCCTCGCGTCCAGGGCGTTGGCGCCGAGCAGCGGGAAGTCGCACTGCTCCTGGAACCTGCGCAGCACCGGGATGCCGTAGTTGAACTCGTGGTTGCCGAGCGCGGCGGCGTCGTAGCCGATGGCGTTCATCGCCTGCGCCATGGGGTGCACCGGACCGCGGCGCGCGGTGATCGGGTCGACCTTGGCGTAGTAGTACGACAGCTGGGTGCCCTGGATCGTGTCACCGGCGTCGATGAGGAGCGTGTTGCGCCGCCCCTTCTCCTTGCGCACCTGCTCGACCAGGGTGGAGATCTTCGCCAGGCCGACGTCGTTGTGGGCCTTGTCGTCGAACTCCCGGTCGGTGAAGTAGTCCCAGTTGAAGACGTTCCCATGGAGGTCGGTCGTGCCCATCACCGTGAACGAGTACCGCTTCTCCCGCCCGTGACGGCCGTGGGCCGCGGCGGGGACGACGGCACCGCCCGCGATGGCGGCCCCTGCGCCCGCGGCGGCCGAACGGCCCAGGAACGTCCTGCGATTGAGCGGCATGTGGTCTCCCCTGTCTTCCATGGCACTACGCGCGTGGAACAACGCGCGTAGAGTCTGGCGCAGGGCGGCCCCGAGCGAAAGTGCCGGAGACCGATCAGCGAGGGAGCCCACATGAGCGGGGACATGCCCAGGCCCGTCCCCGCGCCCCGCGGCACCCCCGAGACCCCGGATCCGCCCTGCGCGATGAGTCCCGGCTGGAGGTCGAGCCCGAGATCGCCACGATGGGCGCCACCGTCACGCGGTCACGGTCACGGCCACCGTCGGTGCACGCGGCACGGACCGAAGCGGCGCCCTCGCCGACCCGACCCGCCGCAACGGACACGCCAGCGCACTCGTCAGCTCCTGCGGCGGCGCCGTCGAGAAGCTCGGGACCGGTGCGTTCTCCGACGCCCGACAGCGCCACATCAGTCGAATGCTCAGAAGAGCACCCCCATGCACAATTCATTACTTGTCAATAAGGCTTCATGGAAAGGTTGTTGAGTAGTCACGCGCAACCAATTCTCTACCGGTGGGTAAGACATAGGCTCGAACCATGCGCCGAGCAAAGATCGTCTGCACACTTGGGCCCTCCACCCACTCGTACGAGCAGATCAAGGCACTCGTGGACGCCGGAATGGACGTCGCACGCCTCAACCTCAGCCACGGCAGCTACGCCGATCACGAGGAGCGGTACCGCCACGTCCGCAAGGCCTCCGATGAAACCGGCCGCAGCGTCGGCGTCCTCGCCGACCTTCAAGGCCCGAAGATCCGTCTCGGACGATTCCGCGAAGGCCCCGTACTCCTTGAACGCGGTGACGAATTCACCATCACCGTCGAACCCGTCGAGGGCGACCGCGACATCTGCGGCACCACCTACGCCGGCCTCGCCGCCGACGTCACCCCCGGAGAGCGCATCCTCGTCGACGACGGCCGCGTCTCGCTCGAAGTCACCGCGGTAGACGGCCCCCGCGTCCGCACCACCGTGGTCGAAGGCGGCGTGATCTCCGACCACAAGGGTCTCAACCTCCCCGGAGTCGCCGTCTCCGTCCCGGCCCTCTCCGACAAGGACGTCGACGACCTGCGCTGGGCCATCAGAACCGGCGCCGACGTCATCGCCCTCTCCTTCGTCCGCAGCGGACGCGACATCGAGGACGTCCACCGCGTCATGGACGAGGAAGGCCGCCGCCTTCCCGTCATCGCGAAGATCGAGAAGCCGCAGGCCGTCGACACCGTCGACGACATCGTCGCCGCCTTCGACGGCATCATGGTCGCCCGCGGGGACCTCGGCGTCGAAATGCCCCTGGAACGCGTGCCCCTCGTCCAGAAACGCGCGATCAAACTCGCCCGGCGCAACGCCAAACCCGTCATCGTCGCCACCCAGATGCTCGACTCGATGATCGACAACTCCCGGCCCACCCGCGCCGAGGCATCCGACGTCGCCAACGCCGTCATCGACGGCACCGACGCCGTCATGCTCTCCGGCGAGACCAGCGTCGGCAAACACCCCGTGGAAACCGTCCGCACCATGAGCCGCATCGTCGAAGCCGCCGAGCAGGAGATCCTCGCCAAGGGCCTCCCCCCGCTCACCGAACGCAACAAGCCCCGCACCCAGGGCGGTTCCGTCGCCCGCGCCGCCGCCGAGATCGGCGACTTCCTCGGCGCCAAGTTCCTCGTCGCCTTCACCCAGTCCGGCGACACCGTCCGGCGCCTCTCCCGCTACCGCTCGCCCATCCCCCTCCTCGCCTTCACCCCCGACCCGGCCACCCGCTCCCAGCTCAACCTCACCTGGGGCGTCGAAACCTTCCTCGGCCCCCGAGTCGACTCCACCGACGCCATGGTCGCCCAGGTCGACGAGGAACTCCTCCGCATCGGCCGCTGCCGGCGCGGCGACACCGTCGTCATCACCGCCGGATCCCCACCCGGAGTCGCAGGCTCCACCAACCTCGTACGCGTCCACCACATCGGCGAGGAGGACACCCCACGCCCCTGACACCCGCCGCGCCGGGGCGACGGCGTGTTTGTGCGGACAGGCCCTGGGCAGTCGGCCCCACAAGAGGCCCCGACCCAAAGGGCCCCGCCGACAACGGATGCATGCGGAGGTCCGGATGTCCACAGGAACACTCATCGCCGTCATCGTCCCGATCGTGATCGTTCTGCTCCTGATCGCGGTGGGCGCATGGCTGATCACCCGCCGGCGCCGGCTCCGGGAACGCTTCGGCCCCGAGTACGACCGAACCGTCGAGTCCCGTGACAGCAGGCACGCCGCCGAGCGTGAACTGCGCTCCAGGGAGCAACGGCACCGCGACCTCGACATCAGGGAACTGCCCCCGGAGGACAGGGACCGGTACGCGGCGGAATGGACCGGAGTCCAGGAACGCTTCGTCGACGAACCCGCCCGCTGCGTCGACGACGCCGACCGGCTCGTCACCCGGCTCATGAGCGACCGCGGCTACCCCACGGAAGGCTACGAGCAGCAACTCCGGGACCTCTCCGTCGAACACGGAAACACCCTGGAGCACTACCGGGCCGCCCACGACGTCGGACTGCGCAACAGGGAAGGCCGGGCGACCACCGAGGAACTGCGCGGAGCCATGGTGCACTACCGCGCCCTCTTCCAGGAACTGCTCGGCGACCCCCGCACGAGCCCGGATCCGGCCACCGGCACCCAACGGCGTCACGACGCCGCCTGACACCACGGCGCACGAGGTGAGTTGACATGCGAGACCCCGAAAGCACGCACGACACGACCAGGAGCGGCCTCACGACCGACGACCTGGCACACCCCCGGACCGGAACGACCCCCGAGGACGACGCCGTCGGCGAACGCCCCCCGCCCACGTACCCCGGTGAGGCGGCTGACCTGCCGGGGGACAGGACCGGGGCACCCGCGGAGCGCCGCGACCGCCCCGCCGAACCGCGCCCCGCCGAAGAGACGACCGGCCGCGCATCCACGACGGAACCCGTGACCGACCGGGAACCCGCGGCGGACCGGGAGGGCCGGGCACCCGCCGCGGACCGGGAGGGCCGGGAACCCGCGGCGGACAGCGAGCCCAGGGCCGAGCGGGAGTACGCGGAACCCGCGGCGACGGAGGGGCGACCGGGGCCCGACCGCGGCACGCCCCTGATCGCCGGCGAGGACGCCGAGAGCTACCGGGACCGCTGGCAGCAGATACAGGCGAACTTCATCGACGACCCCCGGGACTCCGTTCGCGCTGCCGACTCCCTCGTCGCCGATGTGATCCAGACCCTCGCGGCGACCTTCGCCGACCACAAGCAGGACCTCGAGTCCCAGTGGAGCAGGGGCGAGGTGACGGAGACGGAGGACCTGCGCGTCGCACTGCAGCACTACCGGCTCTTCTTCAACCAGCTCCTCGACGCCTGACGCCACCGCCACCACCGACGAACCCGCACATCGGGCCCGCTCAGTACTTGGGCCCGATGTGCGCGTCCATGAGGGCGACGGAGGTGCGCCGGGCGACGGACACGGTCACGGCCTTGCGTTTCTGATGGAGCGTCCTCCACTCGACGCCGACCCGGTCGAGCGTGTCGGTGTACAGCTTCACGATGTCCGTGGACGTGTTGGTGAAGAAGTAGCGCGGGTATTCGTAACGTCTGGTCTCCCCCCGGACGACTCGGGTGGTCCAGTTGGTGACGCGGCAGCCGTCGGAGTGGATCAGCCCGCGCGCGAACTCCCACGGGTGGGCGTCGATGATGCGCCCCTGCCAGGGCTCGAGAGCGATCAAGCGTTCGTGCTTCCTGCCCGGACCGTGCTGTGGGAAGAGGCACGTCCAGTGCCGGCCGTAGCTCGTGACCATGACGCACCCCTGCTTCTGGAGCGTGTACGCCGTGGCCTCCGGCCGCACGGATGTGATGGCCGTCCGGCAGGCGTCGATCAGCCCGGGCCAGGCGTCGGCGCAGGCGATGCGCAGATGATGGCCGCCGCGCGGGTGCGCGCTGATGCACCCGTCGCCGAGGTACAGCCCGAGCAGATAGGCGTACGCGGCCGTGTTCTGCGGTTCCGTGGGTTCCGGTCGGCACCGGGGGCAGGGAGCCGCCTGCCCGAGGAGACGGGGAAGTGGCTGGATCCGCACCTGCCAGGCACGGATCGCGGCACGGGAAATGCCTGTTTCCTTGCTGACGGAGTTCAGGCTGCGGCCGGCGGCAATGAGCGCCAGCACATTCTCGCGCACACCGATGTCGTACATACGGACGAGCTTGGCTCATCCGACCGAGCCGGAGCGGCCCCTCGGGTGCAGTTCACGAGGTCGGGTGAATTCCCGGAATCGAAGTGGCGACCTTGGAATGGAAGGAAAAGTGCCCCGGGTCGGACTCGAACCGACACTGTATGGGTTTTGAATCCATTGCCTCATGCCAATTGGGCTACCGGGGCCAGCAGAATCGAAGGTATCCCCCGACCCTCTGCGCGTCCACCATACCGCAGCTAGGTAGGCTCATGGGCAGCAGCACCTGTCCGCAACGAGGAGCTCCCGTGACCGCCCCCGAGTCGCCCCAGCCCGTCGCCGACGACGGCAACGCGTCGCACGTCCCGCCGCTGACGACCCGCGTCGTCATCGCAGAGGACGAGGCCCTCATCCGCCTCGACCTGAAAGAGATGCTCGAGGAAGAGGGCTACACGGTCGTAGGCGAGGCCGGGGACGGGCAGCGAGCCGTCGAGCTCGCCCGGGAGCAGCGGCCGGATCTGGTGATCCTGGACGTGAAGATGCCGGTGCTCGACGGGATTTCCGCCGCCGAGAAGATCGCGGAGGAGTCGATCGCACCGGTTCTGATGCTGACGGCCTTCTCCCAGCGTGATCTCGTCGAGCGGGCGCGGGACGCCGGGGCGATGGCGTATCTGGTGAAGCCGTTCAGCAAGAGCGACGTGGTGCCGGCCATCGAGATGGCGGTTTCGCGGTTCGCGGAGCTGCGGGCGCTGGAGAAGGAGGTCGCGGATCTCGCCCAGCGGCTGGAGACGCGGAAGCTGGTGGACCGTGCGAAGAGCGTTCTGCAGACGCAGTACGGGCTGACCGAGCCGGCCGCGTTCCGGTGGATCCAGAAGACGTCGATGGACCGGCGGCTGTCGATGCAGCAGGTCGCGGAGGCGGTCATCGAGGACGCCGAGGAGAAGAAGGCGGCCAGGGGCGGCCAGGACCGGAATTAGTCCGGCGGTGGTCCGTCGCGGTGCGCGCGCACCGGCGGGCCGCGGACGGAGGAGGCCCGCACCCCCCGAGGGTGCGGGCCTCCGGTGTTCCGGGTGGTGCGGTCAGTCCTCGCCGAGGTACGCCTTGCGGACGGACTCGTCGTGGAGCAGGTCCTGTCCGGTGCCGGAGAGGACTATCTTGCCGATCTCCATGACGTGGCCGTGGTCGGCCAGGGAGAGCGCGGCCTGGGCGTTCTGCTCGACGAGCAGGATGGTGGTGCCCTGGGCCTTGAGTTCGGCGATGGTGGCCATGATCTTCTGCATCATGATCGGTGAGAGGCCCATGGAGGGCTCGTCCAGCATGAGCAGTTTCGGCTGGGACATGAGGGCCCGGCCCATGGCGAGCATCTGCTGCTCACCGCCGGAGAGCGTGCCGGCGGCCTGCTTCCTGCGTTCGCCCAGGATGGGGAAGAGGTCATAGGCGCGCTGGACGTCCTTGGCGATGCCCTCCTTGTCGTTGCGGAGGAAGGCGCCGAGGAGGAGGTTGTCCTCGATCGTCATGCGCGGGAAGATGTGCCGGCCCTCGGGGGAGTGGGCGAGTCCGAGCGAGACGATCTGGTGGGCGGGGACCTTGCGCAGCGACTTGCCGTTGAACCTGATCTGTCCGCCGACGGGCTTGAGGAGTCCGGAGAGCGTGCGCAGGGTGGTGGTCTTGCCGGCACCGTTGGTGCCGATGAGGGTGACGACCTCGCCCGCTTCGACCTTGAACGAGATGCCCTTGACGGCCTCGATCTTGCCGTAGGCGATGCGCAGGTCCTCGACCTCGAGAAGTGCGGTCATCAGTCGTTCTCCTTGCGGGTGCCGGAGGCCTGGGCGGTGTCACCGTCGCCGGCCTCTTCCGGCGCGTCGGCCCGGGGTGCGGCGGCCGGTGCGTCGTCGGGTCCTTCGGGGCCTTCGCCGGTGTCGTCGGCCCGGTCCTCGGCGGCACCGGCCCGGTCGGCGGTTGCCTCGCCTGCGGTGCCGGTGGGGGCCTCCGTCTCGGCGTTCGAGGTGTCTCCGGCCTCGTCGGCGTCGCTCTCCGGGGCCGCGTCCTGCGTGGTCTCCGGCTCCGGTTCGGCGTCGGTCTCCGCCTCCGGCTCGGTGGTGGCGACTCCGGCCGCGGCCTCGGCCTGGGCGACCTCCGCCGCCTCCTCGTCGCCGGGTGCGCCCTCGAAGGGCTCGCCCAGGTACGCGGCGATGACGCGCTCGTCGTTCTGCACGGTCTGGCTGTCGCCCTCGATGAGCTTCTCGCCCTGGACGAGCACGGCGACCCGGTCGCAGAGGTTCATGATGAAGCGCATGTCGTGCTCGATGACGAGGACGGCGATACCCATGTCGCGGATGGCGAAGACCAGTTCCTCGGTGGCCCGGGTCTCCTGCGGGTTCATGCCGGCGGTGGGCTCGTCGAGGAGGAGCAGTCCGGGCTCGCTCGCGAGTGCCCGGGCGATCTCCAGCTTGCGCTGCTCGCCGTAGGGCAGGTTGCGGGCGAGGTGTTCGGCCTTGCCGGCCAGGCCGACGAACTCGAGGAGTTCCATGGCCCGTTCCCGGGAGGCCGCTTCGGCCTTGTGGAACCCGGGGCCGCGCAGGAGGGCGGACCAGAGGCCCTCCTTGGTCCGGGTGTGCCGGCCGACGAGGACGTTCTCCAGCACCGTCATGTTGCTGAAGAGGCGGATGTTCTGGAAGGTGCGGGCGATGCCGGCCGCGGTCACCTTGAAGGACTTCGGCGGCAGGACCGTGCCCTTGTACCGGACCTCGCCCTCGGTGGGGATGTAGAGGCCGGTGAGGCAGTTGAAGAACGTGGTCTTGCCGGCGCCGTTGGGGCCGATGAGACCGACGATCTCGCCGCTCCTGACGGTGAGGTCGACGGAGCGCACGGCGGTCAGACCGCCGAACCGCATGGTGACGCCGCGGGCGTCGAGGACCGGCTCACCGGTCGGCGCGGCTGCGGTCGCCTTCGTGATCGTGTCGGTGGTCATGTTCAGGCACCTGCCTTGGTGAGGGTGGCGGGCGCTTCCTCGTTCTCGTGGAACTCGAGCTGGCGGCGGCGGTTGGGGATCAGGCCCTCGGGGCGGAAGCGCATCAGCAGGACGAGCGCGAGGCCGAACGCCAGGAGCTGGAGGTCGCTGAGGAACTGCAGCTTGGCGGGGATGAGGAAGAGCAGTGCGCCGCCGACGAGCGGTCCGCTGATCGTGCCCATGCCGCCGAGGACGACCGCGGCGAGCAGGAACGCCGAGTTCGGCGGGACGACGTGGGCGAACTGGTACTGCTCCGGGGTCACGGTGTAGGTGACGTGTGCCTGGACGGTGCCGGCCAGGCCGGCGAGCGCGGCGCCGAGGGCGAAGGCGATGAGCTTGACCCGGAACCCGTTGATACCCATGGCGAGAGCGGCGGTCTCGTCCTCGCGGATGGCGATCCAGGCGCGTCCGATGCGGGAGTCCGCGCTCCTGCGGAAGACGACGACGACGATCAGCGTGACGAGCAGCATCAGGAAGAAGTAGTTCGCGAAGCGGCCGATGGTGAAGCCGCCGATGCTGTGCTCGGCGCCGAAGTCGAACCCGAGGATGTTGAGGTTCGGGATCGAGGAGATGCCGTTGGAGCCGTTGGTGATGTCGGGGCCGGAGGTGCCGTCGAGGTTCAGCACGGCGATACGGAAGATCTCACCGAAGCCGAGGGTGACGATGGCCAGGTAGTCGCCGCGCAGTCGCAGGGTGGGGGCGCCGATGAGAACGCCGAAGACCATGGACGCGGCAGCGCCGACGAGGATCGCCCCCCAGAACGGGAGGTGGATGTCGAACGGGGAGGAGGGCGAGCCGGAGACCATGGCCGCGGCGTACGCGCCGACGCCGAGGAAGGCGACGTAGCCGAGGTCGAGGAGGCCGGCGAGGCCGACGACGATGTTCAGGCCCAGGGCGACGGTGGCGAAGATGAGGATGTTGACGCCGATGGTGGCGTACTGGTCGTCGCTCTGGGTGAAGGGGAAGGCCGCGGCCGCGGCGAACGCGCCCGTCAGGGTGACGTTGCGGTGGCGTGCGGTGAGCACGGAGATCCGGGCGATGAGGCCGGCCTTGGCGAGCGCGGCGAACCCGAAGCCCGCGGTGAGCAGGAAGCCGATGAACAGTTCGTCGTACTCGGTGGTGATGCCGTAGGTGAAGACGGCGAGACCGAGGGCGAGGAAGCCGGTGATGATCAGGATCTCGGCGTAGGCGGGGAGCTTGCGCGCCGGCGGCGGGACGTCGGCGGCGAAGCCGGCCTTGAAGCCCGCCCGGCGGTTGCCGAGATCGTGCTTGAACTGCTGCCAGCCGCTGTCCTCGGGGTCGGCGGGGAGGAGCTCGGGGCGTGCGTACGGCAGGGACTGGGCGCCGACGAGGGCGGCCAGGGCGGCCAGGGCGGCGACGAAGCCGCCCGGTTCGAGGTTGATCAGTCCGCCGAGCTGGGTGCTGATGGCGATGACCGTGTACCAGGTGGTGGCGAACACGGCGTAGGCGGCGAGCTTGAGGGCGGCGTCCCCGCCTGCCGGGGTGAGCCAGCGCAGGCCCTTGACTCCGTAGGAGGAGAGGCCGAAGAGCAGGGTCAGGGCGCCGCCGACGAGGACGAGCCACTGGAGGCCGCCGGGGTAGCCGTAGACGGTGAGGTCGCCGGGGAACGCGGCGGTCCAGGTCCAGGCGGTGAAGGCGGAGAGGGCGGAGAGGGCGCCGCCGGCGGTCGCGGTGGCGCGGGCGATGCGCGGGGGCAGGAGCCCTGAGCGCGTCTCGGCCGATGCGGTGTCGGGGGTGTCCGTGGTGCTGGTCTGTGTGGTCATGGTGGTCACGCCCTGTCCGCGACGCGCTCGCCGAGGAGGCCCTGGGGCCGGAACAGGAGCACGAGGATGAGGAGTACGAAGGCCCAGGCGTTGGCCCAGGACTGGCCGCCGAGCTGCTGCATGCCGGGGATCTCGGAGACGTAGGCGGCCGCCAAGGTCTCGGCGACGCCGAGGACGAGGCCGCCGATCATGGCTCCGTAGATGTTGCCGATGCCGCCGAGGACGGCTGCGGTGAAGGCCTTGAGGCCGAGCAGGAAGCCCATGCGGAACTGGACTTCGCCGTACTTGAGGCCGTAGGCGACGGCTCCGATGGCGGCGAACGCGGCGCCGAGGGCGAAGGCGACGACGATGATGCGGTCGGTGTTGACGCCCATGAGCTTGGCGGTGTCGGGGTCCTGCGCGGTGGCCTGCATGCCGCGGCCGGTGCGCGTCTTCATGACGAAGTAGCCGAGGACGGCCATGGAGATGGGGGCGGCGACGAGCAGGAATATGTCACCGGTCTGGATGGTGATGCCACCGATGTGGAAGGGACCGCCCGGGATCTCGGGGAACGTGCGGGACGACTTGGCCCCGGGGTACCACGCCCATACGGCCTGCTGGAGTGCGAGGGAGAGGCCGATCGCGGTGATGAGCGGGGCGAGTCTCGGCCCTCCGCGGAGGGGCCGGTAGGCGAGGCGTTCCGCTCCCACGGCGATGGTGGTGGCGACGAGGACCGCGCCGATGATCATGAGTGGCAGGGCCACCCACATGGTGGTGCCGCCGGGGAGTATCAGCCACACGGTGAGGGCGCCGAAGCCCCCCGTCATGAAGATCTCGCCGTGGGCGAAGTTGATGAGCTGGACGATGCCGTAGACCATTGTGTAGCCGATGGCGACGAGCCCGTACATCGATCCGAGTAGCAGGCCGTTGACCAGCTGCTGCGGCAGTTCGTTCACCGCATGTCCTCCGATAAAGTCTTGCGCCGGATATGACACCGCGCGGGACGCCTGGTGCGGCGCCCCGCGCGGCGATGGATGTGCTGCGGAGAGGTGATCAGCCGGAGAACGTACCGGACTTGACGGGCGCCCAGGCGCCGCCCTTGTACTGGTAGACCGTCAGCTGCTTGTTGGTCGTGTCGCCGTACTCGTCGAACGCGACCTTGCCGGTCACGCCCTCGAAGGACACGCTCTTCAGGGCGTCGATGACCTTGGAGCGGGCGTCCTTGGACTCGGGCAGCTTGCCGCCGTTGTCGTCGACGACCTTCTTGACGGCCTCGATGATCGACCAGGCGGCGTCGTAGGAGTAGCCGCCGTAGGCCTCGAAGGCCTCCTTGTAGCCGGCCTTCTCGTAGTTCGCGACGAACTCCTTGGCCGACGCGAGGGTCTCGATCGGCGCGCCGACGGAGGTGGCGAGGTCGCCCTCGCCCTCCTTGCCGGAGAGCTTGATGAAGTCGGCGCTGTAGATGCCGTCGCCACCGACGAGCGGGATCTTGGCGCCGGCCTTCTTGATCTGCTTGCTCAGCGGGCCGGCGGCCGGGTACTCGCCGCCGTAGTAGACGACGTCGGCCTTGGAGCTCTTGATCTTGGTGACCACGGAGGAGAAGTCCTTGGTCTCCGGGTCGACGTGGTCCTCGCCGGCGACCTTGCCGCCCAGCTTGACGAACTCGGCCTTGAAGGTGGCCGCGAGGCCGGCGCCGTAGGTCTTCTTGTCGTCGATGACGAAGACCTTCGTCTTCTTGGCCTCGTTGAACAGGTACTGCGCGGCGAACGGGCCCTGGATCGCGTCCGTGGTGGACGTGCGGAAGTACGAGTTGAACGGGCGCTTCTTGGTGCCGCCGTTCCAGTCCGGGCCCTGGCTCAGCGCCGGGGCGGTGTTCGCGGGCGACACCTGGGCGAGCTTGGCGTCGTCGAAGACCTTCTGCATCGACTCGGCGACGGAGGAGTTCAGCGGGCCCACGACGCCGAGGACGTTCTTGTCGGCGACGAGCTTGGTGGCGTTCTGCTGGCCCGACGACGGCTGGGCCTGGTCGTCGAGCGCCTCGATCTTGAAGGTGACGCCCTTGACGTACTTCTTCTCGTTGGCCTGCTTGGCGGCGAGGTCCACGGAGTTCTTGATGCCGAGACCGAGCGCGGAGAGGTCGCCGGTCAGCGGCGCGTCGACGCCGATGACCACGGTGGTGTCGCCACCGGCCGCCGAGTCTCCGCCCTTGTCGTCGCGCGAGCCACAGGCGGTAAGGGTGAGTGCCCCCGCAGCCAGAGCAGCGGTTATGGCTATGAGCGAACGTTGACGCACGAATCTGGTCCTTTCACCTGGCACGGCTGCTCCTCCGTGGAGCGCCGAGTCGAGCGCTGGAGCCTTATTGGCAAGGGATCTGGCGCGGTGACTGGCCGTGACTCTAAGCGGCTAAATGGAAATTAAGCACGGGTCTGACTGATGCTGTGACGCTCTTGTTATCCCGATCGGATTTGTGGCATCCGGTGCATGACTGTTTCCGTATTTTGCTCATGACAGCCGTGGTGGTTGCTCGCAGTAGTCGGTCACGGCCCGCGCCAGGTCCCGGGCGTACTGGTCGCCCAGGATGAAACTCTGGTCCTGTTTTGCGCGTGCATTACGGAGCGTTACATCGAGGAAAGGGAGTCCGGCATTTCGGGGCGCCATTTTGCAGTCGCGTACGGCAACGGTGATCACTATGGTGCGGGGTGAACCGTTTTCGACGGTGATGGGAGGGTTCGGGGACGCCGTCAGATCCAGCGCCGGGGACGGCTGGCGGATGCTCTCGACGGTCACCGGTGGTCCGGTGTCCACGCGGATCCGCAGCGGGAAGCGGAGCGCACCGCCGGGCCGGTCCCCCGCAGGGACCGCCCCCCGGTACGACACCGAAACCGCCTGCGCGGGCCAGGGTCCGGGATCCGGGCGCGGGCGGGTGGCCCACAGGAAGACGGAACCCGCGGCGAGGGCGCAGGCGGTCACCGCGACGGCCACCGGGCGGCGGTGCCGGACGGCGAACCTCGCGCACTTCCCGGCCGGTTCCCGCCGGGCGGGCGGAGCGGAGGCTTCCATCGCGTGGGTGTGTTCACCGGGCTCCACGGGGCCCACCCCGCTCACTGCCACGGCCCTTCCGTCGGAACTCCGTCGCGGTAGCGCTCCGTACAGCCCCGCTGGGCCAGACGACGCGTCAGTTCCCGTGCCGTGCCGGGTCCGTTGCGCCGTTCCTCGGCCCGGCCCGCGTCCAGGACGGTGCGCAGGATCCCGTACTGGCCGTTCGACAGGCCCATCGACTGGTAGTCACCGTAGCCGCTGCCTCCGTCGGCGAGGAGGCGGTGCGCCCACTGGGTGACGAGGCGCGTGCACAGCTCCGCGGGCGCGGTCGTCCGAGGGGACGGCGAAGGCCGGGGGGTCGTTCCCGCACCGGGGTCCGCGCAGCCGGCCAGAGCGGCCGCCAGGGCGACGGACGGGGCGAGTACGCGCAGCGGCGTGCACCGCGGGCGGGGCGGTGCGCCGTCGGTCATGCGTCGACGCTAGACCCGTCCCGTCCGCCGGGGCAACGGGGCGGGCAGCCCCGTCGGGAGGCGAACCGGCGGCGGCGGGGCGAGCGGATCCGCCGCCGGGTGCAAGAGGGCCTGGAGGCGGCCGTGTTGGGTCTGGTGCCGCTGGGGCGCACAGGGTGGAATGTGTCCGCGCTACCCGCGTGATCGTCACCAACCCCGGCCCTGGAGGGCACGAATGGCGAGATCCACCCGAACAGGCGCGGCCCACACGGCGCGTGCCCGCACGGTGTACCGATGGGGCACGGCCGCGCTGGCCGTGTCGCTGCTGTCGGCGCTGCCCGCACCGGCGGCGCGGGCGGACGACCCGGCGCTGAGCATCGTGGGCAACCGGACCCAGCCCGTCTTCTCCCGTGCCGACGCCGTCCATCAGCAGGTCGACATCGAGACCGAGGTGGACAGCGACGGCGACGGCCGGCGCGACACGGTGCGGATGAGGATCCTGCGTCCCAAGGAGACCGACACGGGGCTGAAGGTCGCCACCATCGTCGAGGCCAGCCCCTACTGGGCCGGCGGCAACGACGTCCGCAACCACGACGTCGACGTGGACGTGGACGGGCTGCCCCCGCACGGCCGGCTCACCGGGGACGCGCGGGTCCCCGGGTTGGTGACCCCCTACGAGGAGCAGGGATCCGCCGGGCTGTCCGCCTCCTCGGTGCCCTGGTCCGGTTACACGGACAACTACTTCCTCCCGCGCGGCTACGCGGTCGCGCAGCTCGACAGCCTCGGCACGGGCGGCTCGACCGGCTGTCCGACGTCGGGCGGCCGCAACGAGACGCTCGGCGCGAAGGCCGCCGTCGACTGGCTGAACGGCCGCGCCCGCGGCTGGGACCTCGACGGCAGGCCCGTGGGTGCCGCCTGGTCGACGGGCGACACGGCGATGATGGGCATCTCGTACAACGGCACCCTGCCGACGGCCGTGGCCACGACCGGGGTCGAGGGGCTCAAGGCCATCGTGCCGATCTCGGGGATCTCGTCCTGGTACGACTACTACCGCGCGGGCGGCGGTGTGGTGGCGCCCGGCGGCTTCCAGGGCGAGGACGCCGACGTCCTCGCGAAGTACGTGCACACCCGCGCCGACCGGGAGGTCTGCCGGTCCGTCATCGACCGGCTCACCGCCGAACAGGACCGGGTGACGGGGGACTTCACCCCCTTCTGGAAGGAGCGGGACTACCTCCGCGACGTCGGCAGGATCAAGGCGGGTGTCTTCCTCGTCCACGGCGGCAACGACTGGAACGTGAAGACGCGGCACTTCGGGCGGTTGTGGGAGGAGCTGAAGAGGCACGGCGTCCCGCGGAAGCTGTGGCTCCATCAGGCGGGCCACGTCAACCCGATGCCGCTGCGCATGGAGGAGTGGCTCGACCAGCTGCACCAGTGGTTCGACCACTGGCTGTACGGGCTGGACAACGACGCGCTCACCGCACCCCCCGTGGAGGTGGAGCAGTCGGACTTCAGCTGGCGGCGCCAGTCCGACTGGCCCGCCCGCCGCACCCGTGACGTCAGGCTGTGGCTGACCGAGGGCGGGCTCTCGCCGCTGCCGGGCAGGCCGGTGCGGCAGCAGGCGACCGACCTGGGCCGCACCGTACCCGCCGAGCAGCTGGTGACGGACCCCGAGGCGGCACGGCCCGACCGGCTCGCCTACACCACCCGCCCGCTGCCTGCCGATCTGAGGCTCAACGGCACTCCGGAGATGTCGGTACGGGCCTCGCTCGACGGTTCGTCGCCGTACGTGACCGCGCTGCTGGTCGACTACGGCACCGACACCCGGGCGACGGCCGGCACCGTCGCGGACACCACGCAGCAGGTCTGCTACGGAGAGGGCATCCCCGGGGACACCGGATGCACCTACCGCACCCGTCACCGCACCGAGACGGCCGACTTCAAGATCGTCTCACGCGGGTGGCTGGACATCCGCAACCGGGACTCGATCGAGCGGCAGAGCACGGTCGTCGAGGGCCGGGAGTACCGGCTGGAGTGGGAGATGCAGCCCCAGGACCACGTCTTCAAGAAGGGGCACCGGCTGGGAGTCGTGCTGATCTCGACCGACCACGACTACACCCTGCGTCACCCGGCCGGGACGGAACTCGCCGTCCGGGCCGGTATCAGCAGCGTCACCCTGCCGGTCGCCCCCTGAGGGCCGTCCCGCGTTCCCCGGCGGGCGCGGGTCAGCCGTTCGCCCCCGGGACGTGCTCCGCGTCCTGGGGACGGACGTCCCTCAGCAGGCAGGTCAGCCGGGCCGTGCAGACCCGCCTGTCCTGCTCGTCGGTGATCACGATCTCGTAGGTGGCGGTGGAGCGGCCCCGGTGCACCGGCGTCGCCACCCCCGTGACCTGCCCGGAGCGCACACCCCGGTGGTGCGTGCAGTTGAGGTCCACACCGACGGCGATCTTCGAGCTGCCGCCGTGCAGCATCGACCCGACCGACCCGAGGGTCTCGGCCAGTACCGCGGACGCCCCGCCGTGCAGCAGCCCGTAGGGCTGGGTGTTGCCCTCGACCGGCATCGTCCCGACGACGCGCTCCGCGGAGGCCTCGACGATCTGCACACCCATCCGGTTGCCGAGCGTCCCCGCCGAGAACAGCGCGGGCAGGTCGACGCCGAGTGCGGCGTACTCGTCGATGACCTCCTGCGGGAACTTCACCGTCGTCTGCTCACCCATGGGCCGGCTCCGATCGTCGTGCGTCTGCGGTGTCCTGCGACTGCCGCCGCCTGAGCGGACGCTCAGTCGGTCGGTGATTGTTCCAGACGCACGATCACGGACTTGCTGGCGGGGGTGTTGCTGGTGTCAGCGGTGGCGTCCAGCGGCACCAGGACGTTGGTCTCCGGGTAGTACGCGGCGGCGCAGCCCCGCGCGGTCGGGTAGTGCACCACGCGGAAGCCGGGCGCCCGCCGCTCCACGCCGTCCGTCCACTCGCTGACGAGATCGGCGTACACGCCGTCCGCGAGCCCCAGCTCCGCCGCGTCCTGCGGGTGGACGAGGACGACGCGGCGGCCGCCCCTGACCCCCCGGTAGCGGTCGTCGAGCCCGTAGATCGTGGTGTTGTACTGGTCGTGGGAGCGCAGGGTCTGCAGCAGCAGCCGGCCCTCGGGAACCTCCGGGTACTCCACCGGCGCCGCCGTGAAGTTGGCCCGGCCCGTCGCCGTGGGGAAGCGGCGCTCGTCGCGCGGGGCGTGGGGCAGGGTGAACCCGCCGGGGCGGGCGATCCTCGTGTTGAAGTCCTCGAAGCCCGGCACGACCCGGGAGATCCGGTCCCGGATCGTGGCGTAGTCGTTCTCGAACTCCTCCCACGGCGTCCTCGACCGCGGGCCGAGCACCGCACGGGCCAGCCGGGCCACGATCGCCGGCTCGGACAGCAGGTGCTCACTCGCCGGCGGCAGGTTGCCGCGGGACGCGTGCACCATGCCCATGGAGTCCTCGACCGTCACGAACTGCCGGCCGCTCCGCTGCTCGTCCCGGTCGGTCCGGCCGAGCGTGGGCAGGATCAGCGCCCGCGTCCCGGTCACCGCGTGCGAACGGTTGAGCTTCGTCGACACGTGCACGGTGAGCCGGGCGCGGCGCATCGCCGCCTCGGTGACCGCCGTGTCGGGGGAGGCCCCCACGAAGTTGCCGCCCATCGCGAAGAACACCTTCGCGTCGCCGTCCCGCAGCGCCCTGATGGCCCGGACCGTGTCCAGACCGTGGTGCCGAGGGGGGGAGAAGCCGAACTCCTTCTCCAGGGCGTCGAGGAAGGCCGCCGAGGGGCGCTCGAAGATGCCCATCGTGCGGTCGCCCTGCACGTTGGAGTGGCCGCGCACCGGGCACACGCCGGCGCCGGGACGGCCGACGCAGCCGCGCAGCAACAGCAGGTTGACGACCTCGCGGATGGTCGCGACGGCGTGCTTGTGCTGGGTCAGCCCCATCGCCCAGCAGACGATCGTCCGCTCCGAGGCGAGGACCATGCGCGCCGCGCGCTCGATGTCCGCGCGGTCCAGACCGGTCGCTGCGAGCGTCTCGTCCCAGTCCGCGGTGCGCGCCGCGGCGGCGAACTCCTCGTAACCGTGCGTGTGCTCCCGCACGAACGCCTCGTCCACTCCGCCCGGCGCCTCGAGGACCAGCTTGTTCAGGAGCCGGAAGAGGGCCTGGTCGCCGCCGATGCGGATCTGGAGGAAGAGGTCGGTGAGCCGGACACCCTTGATCATGCCCCGCGCCGTCTGCGGGTTCCTGAACCGCTCCAGCCCGGCCTCCGGCAGCGGGTTCACCGAAATGATCTTCGCTCCGGACCGCTTGGCCTCCTCCAGCGCGGACAGCATCCGCGGGTGGTTCGTCCCCGGGTTCTGCCCGGCGACGACGATCAGGTCCGCCCGGTGCAGATCCTCCAGGGAGACGCTGCCCTTGCCCACGCCCAGCGTCTCGGTCAGCGCCGAGCCCGAGGACTCGTGGCACATGTTGGAGCAGTCCGGCAGGTTGTTGGTGCCGAACTCGCGGGCGAAGAGCTGCAGCAGGAAGGCGGCCTCGTTGCTGGTGCGGCCCGAGGTGTAGAAGAGGGCCTCGTCGGGGGAGCCGAGCGCCCCCAGCTCCTCGGCGACGATCGCGAAGGCCCGCTCCCAGGTCACCGCCTCGTAGTGGTCGGCGCCCTCCGCGAGGTACACGGGCCGGGTGATCCGGCCCTGCTGGCCCAGCCAGTACCCGCTGCGGGAGGCCAGGTCGGACACCGGGTGCGCGGCGAAGAAGTCCGGGGTGACCCGGCGCAGCGTCGCCTCCTCCGCCACCGCCTTCGCGCCGTTCTCGCAGAACTCCGCCACATGACGGCGCTCGCCCTCGGGCCAGGCGCACCCGGGGCAGTCGAAGCCGTCCTTCTGGTTCACCCTGAGGAGGGTCCGCGCGGTGCGCGCCGGGCCCATCTGCCGCTGCGCGACCCGGAGTGTGTGCCCGATCGCCGGGAGCCCGGCCGCGGCGTGCCGGGGCGCCTCGACGCGGGGTGCGTCCTGCACCGGGTCACCTTCGGGCGGCTTGGTGGCCATCGTGCTCCCCTTCGAGCGCGGACGGGAGGATCTGCTGTACACCATCGATCCTGTCATGCGCCCGCGGTGGCCGGACCCCGGCGGCCGTGGGCGGCATTGTCGGTGGTCCGTGGCAGGATCGTGTCCGTGGCTGAGACAGCATCGAAGAAGACCTCAGAGGAAACCCGTCCCCGCCTGCTCCTCATGGACGGGCACTCGCTGGCGTACCGGGCGTTCTTCGCGCTGCCCGCGGAGAACTTCACCACCGCGAGCGGCCAGACGACGAACGCGATCTACGGCTTCGCGTCGATGCTGGCGAACACGCTCCGCGACGAGGCGCCCACGCACTTCGCCGTGGCCTTCGACGTGTCCCGGAAGACCTGGCGCTCCCAGGACTTCCCCGAGTACAAGGCCAACCGCTCCTCGACGCCGGACGAGTTCAAGGGCCAGGTCGAGCTGATCGGCGAACTGCTCGACACGATGAACGCGGTCCGGTTCGCCGTGGACGGCTTCGAGGCCGACGACATCATCGCGACCCTCGCCACCCGGGCCGAGGCCGCCGGCTTCGAGGTCCTGATCGTCACCGGCGACCGGGACTCCTTCCAGCTGGTCTCTGACCACGTCACCGTGCTGTACCCGACCAAGGGCGTCTCCGAGCTGACCCGCTTCACCCCGGAGAAGGTCCAGGAGAAGTACGGGCTGACCCCCTCCCAGTACCCGGACTTCGCCGCCCTCCGCGGCGACCCGTCCGACAACCTCCCGGGCATCCCCGGCGTCGGCGAGAAGACCGCCACGAAGTGGATCAACCAGTTCGGCTCGTTCGCGGAGCTCGTGGAGCGCGCCGACGAGGTCAAGGGCAAGGTCGGCCAGTCGCTCCGGGACCATCTGGAGGCCGTGAAGCTCAACCGTCACCTGACGGAACTGGTCCGTGACGTGGAGCTGCCGAAGTCCGTCGGCGACCTCGAGCGCGCGCCCTACGACCGGACCGCGCTGAAGGGCTTCCTGGAGGTCCTGGAGATCCGCAACCCGAGCCTGCGCGAGCGGCTCCTCGCCGTCGACCCGGGCGCCGCCGAGGACGAGCCCCCGGCCCCGGCGGCCGGTGTGGAGATCGACGGCAGCGTGCTCGGCGCGGGCGAACTGGCCCCCTGGCTGGAGCGGCACGGCGCCCAGCCCCTCGGTGTCGCCACGGTCGCCGCCTGGGCGCTGGGCGTCGGCAGCGTCAGCGAGATCGCTCTCGCGGCCGCCGGGGGAGCGGCGGCCTGGTTCGACACGACCCAGCTCGACGAGGCCGACGAGCGTGCCTTCGCCTCCTGGGTCTCCGACCCCGGCCGCCCCAAGATCGTGCACGGCGCCAAGGAGGCACTGCGGGTCTTCCCCGAGCACGGCTGGGACATCCGGGGCATCACGATGGACACGGCCCTGGCCGCCTACCTGGTGAAGCCCGGGCGCCGGTCCTTCGCGCTGGACGCCCTCTCCGTGGAGTACCTCCACCGCGAGCTGGCCCCCGCCGCCGCCGACGGGCAGCTGGCCTTCGGCGCGGAGGACGAGCAGGCCGAGGCCGACGCGCTGATGGCGCAGGCCCGCGCGGTCCTGGACCTGGGCGGGGCCTTCGGCGGGAGGCTCGGTGAGGTCGGTGCCGGCGAGCTGCTGCACGACATGGAGCTGCCCACGTCACTGCTGCTGGCCAGGATGGAGCGGCACGGCATCTCGGCCGACCGGGCCCATCTCGAGGCCATGGAACAGCAGTTCGCGGGAGCCGTGCAGCAGGCGGTGAAGGAGGCCCATGCCTCCGTGGGCCACGAGTTCAACCTCGGCTCGCCCAAGCAGCTCCAAGAGGTCTTCTTCGGGGAGCTCAACCTCCCCAAGACCAAGAAGACCAAGACCGGTTACACGACCGACGCCGACGCGCTGGCCTGGCTCGCGAACCAGACCGACCACGAGCTGCCCGTCATCATGCTCCGCCACCGCGAGCAGGCCCGGCTGCGCTCCACCGTCGAGGGCCTGATCAAGACCATCGCCGCGGACGGCCGGATCCACACCACCTTCAGCCAGACCGTCGCCGCGACCGGACGGCTCTCCTCCACCGACCCGAACCTGCAGAACGTGCCGGTGCGCACGGACGAGGGCCGGGCGATCCGCCGCGGCTTCGTCGTCGGCGAGGGCTTCGAGTCCCTGATGACCGCCGACTACAGCCAGATCGAACTGCGCGTCATGGCCCACCTCTCGGAGGACGAGGGCCTCATCGAGGCGTTCACCTCGGGCGAGGACCTGCACACGACCGTGGCCTCCCAGGTCTTCGGCGTCGAACGGTCCGCGGTCGACGCGGAGATGCGCCGCAAGATCAAGGCGATGTCGTACGGACTGGCCTACGGTCTCTCCGCCTTCGGCCTCAGCCAGCAGCTGAACATCGAGGCGGCCGAGGCGCGAGCCCTGATGGACACCTACTTCGAGCGGTTCGGCGGCGTCCGCGACTATCTGCGCCGCGTCGTGGACGAGGCGCGCGCCACGGGCTACACGGCGACGATGTTCGGCCGCCGGCGCTACCTCCCCGACCTCAACAGCGACAACCGCCAGCGCCGTGAGGCGGCCGAGCGCATGGCGCTGAACGCGCCGATCCAGGGCACGGCGGCGGACATCGTCAAGATGGCGATGCTGCGGGTGGACGCGGCGCTGCGGGAGACGGGTCTCACCTCGCGGATGCTGCTCCAGGTCCACGACGAAATCGTTCTGGAGATCGCCCCGGGCGAGCGCGAGCGGGTCGAGGAGCTCGTCCGCCGCGAGATGTCCGCGGCGGCGGAACTGCGCGCACCGCTCGACGTCTCGGTGGGCGTGGGCCCGGACTGGGAGTCCGCCGCGCACTGACGCCGCCGGGAGCGTGCGCCGCGGGCCGGTGCGGGGGTGACGGGTCCCGCCCGACGGAGGCGCACCACCCGGTGGGACCTGTCACCCCCGCACCCGCACGCCCCGTGCGGGTGCGACGCCCACATTCGTCCGTGAGGCGGTTCGCGCCCGCACGGGCGGTCCGAAGCTCTTTCGGTGGGTTCGATCGGCGATGGCGTGATGGACGCGGCGTGTGCCCGGCCTGGACGTCCCCCGCGGTGGCACCCGCACGCCCGTGCGGGCGCGACGTCCGCGAGAGTCCGTGAGGCGGTCCGAAGCTCTTTCGGTGGGTTCGTGTCCGGTGGCGATGGAGTGCCGGCCGCCGCCCCCCGTGCCGGCCGGCGCGCCCTCGGCCGCCCGTCCGGCGTCACGCGTTTCCCGGCCGGCGTCGCGGCCCGGGTGAGGGCTCCCCGACGAGTGGCCGGCGTCTCCGCGTTCGGGCCGCCCCGGGGTCCGACGCGGGAGCCCGACGGGCGGCACCCGTCAGGACACGCCCGCACGGCACCCGTCAGGACACGCCCGCATGCTCCCGGGTGGGTTCCGGGTCCGGGCTCGCGTCGCGGCGCGACCACAGCCGGACCGCCGCGCCGTACAGCACGACCCCCAGCGCGAGCCCCGCCCCCGCCCCGAAGCACGCGGTCGGGATGATGTCGAGCGGCGTGCCGATCCCGCCCCAGTACTCGTACCAGCGCACGCAGCGATGCACCGTTCCCGCGAGGACGCACAGCGTCAGCAGCGCGACGGCGGCCCACCGTCCGCGCCGGCCCAGCGACGGCACGGGCACCGGCCCGGTGTTCCCCGGGGCGCGTTTCCAAGCGGACGCCGTGAACCAGCCCAGCGCAACCAGCGCCACGATCGAACTCCCGTACTGCGTGTACGTGTAGAGGGGGAATCCCGCGAGGGGTTCGGCCAGCACCGGCAGCGCCCGCGTGCCCCAGCGGTCGAAGTGCGTGAACGCGTCCCAGACCACGTGCGTCGCCGCCCCGGTCGCCGCCGAGACCCAGAACCACAGCGCCAGCGACGCCCGCGTCCGCTCCCGCGGGGCGCCGCCGCGCACCACGGCATGGGCTCGTGCCTGCAGGTGCCGCGGCAGCAGGGCCAGCAGCGGTTCACGCACCATCAGCCAGAGTCCCACCAGCCCCGCCGCGATGACGACATCGACCGTGAGCACCCCCAGCGCGCCGTGCGTCACTTCGCCGAACCACATCGCGCTCGGCAGCGCACTCGCCGCGAAGTAGGTCATGTCGGGTGCGAACGAGCCCGCGACCAGTGCCGACGCGACCAGCGGTCCGCGGGCTGTACCGTTCCTGCGGATGCCGGGCAGGACCGCCGCGGCGTGGCTGAGCGTGAATGGCATGGTGCCGCCCCCGTGAGACCGTGTTCGAGCGATGGGGCCCAGTATGCGGGAACCCGGCAGGGCGCCGGGCGAACCGGACGCCCGCATGCCGTCTGTGGGCACGGGGTGAACACCGGGCGCCGGCGGCCGGGGTGACTGTTTTGCGGCGCCGGGAGTTGCCGTAATGTCGCACGGGACGTTGCGCGGGGAGCGGAACGGCCGTCTATGGGGAGGGATCAGGGGTATGGCAGCGCAATTCGGCCGCCGGCTGCGCAAGGGGGCCACCACGACGGCGGTGGCGGCGGTCGCGGTGGCCGCGCTCTCCGCGTCGCAGGCGCCGGGTGTCGCGCCCACCGCCACCGGCGGCGAAGCGCAGGCCACCGGATCCACCCCGCCGTCCGGCTCCTCGGCGACCGGCAACTCGCCCTACTTCACGGACCTGCCACCGCTGAACAGCCCGAACAAGCCGGGCGCGTCGCCCCGTCTGCCCGTCGTCGGCCCGGCGGAGGCCGGCATTCCGGCCACGGTGCTGGCTGCGTACAAGCAGGCCGAGCAGGCCGTCGCCGCGAGCGACCCCGGCTGCAGGGTCCCCTGGCAACTGCTGGCCGCGATAGGCAAGGTCGAGTCCGGCCAGGCACGGGGCGGCCGGGTGGACGCCAACGGCACGACCTTCTCCCCGATCCTCGGCCCGGTGCTGAACGGTGTCGGCTTCGCCAACATCTCCGACACCGACAACGGCGCCTACGACGGCGACCGCACCCACGACCGGGCCGTCGGCCCGATGCAGTTCATCCCGTCCACCTGGGCCACCTGGGGCCAGGACGCCAACGGCGACGGCCGCAAGGACCCGAACAACATCTACGACGCGGCCCTCGCCGCCGCGAAGTACCTCTGCGCCGGCGGCCGCGACCTGTCCGTCAAGGAGGACCTCGACAAGGCGATCCTGAGCTACAACCGCTCCCGGGAGTACCTGCGGACGGTTCTGTCCTGGTTCGAGTACTACAAGCGCGGCACGCACGAGGTCCCCGACGGCTCGGGGGTGCTGCCGGTCGGCCGCAGCGACAGCGGCGCCACCCGAACGGGCACCACGCCGACCACGCCGGGTGCCACCCCCGGCCCGTCGCCTTCCCCCTCGAACCCCGGCGGTTCGACCGGCAGCTCCGGACCCTCCCCGGAACCGTCGAAGCCTGGCACCGGCACGCCGTCCCCGAGCCCGTCGACGCCGACCCCGACGCCGACCCCGACACCGACCCCGACGCCGACCCCTCCGCCCGCGGTGACGGTGTTCGCCATCGAGAACGCGGGCGACGGGCGTCCCACCGCCGTCGCCGGCGAGGACTTCGCCGTCGTGCCCAAGGTCCGGGCGAAGAGCCGCTCGGGCCAGTCGGTCGTCGGAGCCGACCTCGTCTTCGAGATCGTCGGCGCGACCGACGCCCGGTTCTCCGGCGACCGCACCACCGCGGTCGTGCGCACCGGCGCCGGCGGCGTCGCCGTCGCACCCGCGCTGAAAGCCGGTGAGAAGGCAGGCGACTTCACCGTCCGCGTCACCGTCGCCGGACGCGCCCTGCCCCGGCTCGACTGCGCCGCGAGCGTCACCGCCCGCCGCGCCGACGCGCTCGTCCGGACCGGCGACAAGGAGCTGACCGCCGCACCGTCCTCGGAGTTCGCCGACGCGGTCGAGGTCAAAGCCACGTTCAAGGGCGAGGCGGCCGAGGGTGTGGCGGTCACGGCCACGATGGTCGCCTCGGCCGACGACCCGGCCGAGAACACCGGGGGACCCTACTTCAAGGGCGCCGAGGACGAGAAGGTCCGCACCCTCACGGGGCTGAGGACCGGAGCCGACGGCCTGCTGGTGCTGCCGGAGATCTTCTCGGACGAGCTGTCCGGCACGTTCCTGCTGCGTCTGACGACCGAGGGCGGCGCCACGCTGACCGTCGAACTGAAGGTCGCCGCACCCGAGGCCCCGCCCGCCTGACCCGCCCCGCACCACCGTCCCTCCGTGCGTGGCCCCGCGGAGGGGCGGTGCCGTGTGCGGTGCGACGTGTTCTCATCTCGACGCCCCGTTGCTACGGTGCCCCCGCCCCGCTGTTCTGACACTTCATCAGATCGCGTACCCGGGAGGCCGACCATGCGCGCCCTCGTCGCCGCCGCCGCCGGGCTGGCCCCGGTGCTGATCGTCGTGCTGCTCATCGCCGTGTTCGACGTGCCGCCCGGGAAGACCTCGCCGAGACCGCTCCTCACCACCGTCCCCGGCCCCAAGAAGTAGTCGGGAGGAGCAGCCGTCATGCGCCGCAGAGCCAGTCTCGTGCTCCTGTCCCTCGCCGTCTTCTTCGCGGCGCTGGCACCGGTGCTGCGCTGGTACGCCTTCCCCCGGCTCGCGAAGATCCCGCCGAGCCAGTACCAGGAGACGGTGCTCGAGGCGAGGCCCGCGACCCTGCTGCAGTACGACACCATGCAGCCGAAGCAGGTGGAGAAGGTCACCATCGTGCAGACCCTCAAGGGCAACGTGGAGGAGTCGGAACGGATCGAGCGCGACGCGGGCCGGGACGTCGTCGTCTGGGACTCGCTCTCCTACGTCCAGGGGCCGGACGGCGAAGCGGTCTCCCAGATCCCCGAGCGGTACATCTTCGACGCCCACACCCAGGCCCCCGTGCACGCCACGGGGGAGACCGTCGACGGTGACCCGGTCCGCCGCGAGGGCATCGAGTTCAAGTGGCCCTTCCTCACCGAGAAGCGGGACTACGAGTACTTCGACGCCCAGACCAGGACCTCGGCCCCCATCCACTACCGGGGGACCCGCACGTTCCGCGGGCTGGAGGTCTACTACTTCGAGCAGACGGTCCCCTGGACCAAGGTGCCGTACCCGAAGTCGATGCCGATGCCCGGCATCGACGCGACGACGCTGGAGAAGCAGACCGGCACCACGCGCTGGTACACCACCAAGCGCATGTTCTGGGTCGAACCCGTCACGGGGGCGCCGGTCAACGGCGAGGAGATCCACACCGAGGAACTGCGCGGAGGATCGCTCCTCGGCGGACGCGACAGGGTGACCGCGTTCGCCGGGCACGTGAAGATGCGGGAGGACTACGTCGACCACACCGTCGCCCTGGTGACGTCCCACCGCGGCCTCGTGCTCCTGCTGGTCTCCCGCCTGCCGTGGACGTTCCTGACCCTCGGCACCGGCCTCCTCGCGCTCTCCCTGCTCTTCGAAGCGCGTTCGCGCCGGCCGGAAGGCGACTTCGCGGCGGGACCCGGGTCCGCACCGGCCCGGGCGTGACCGCGCGGACCCGGGCCCACCCCGCGCCCGCCGGTCAGCGCTTCACACCGCGCGTGGGCTCCGCCGTCGCCGGATCCTCCGGCCAGGGATGCTTCGGATAGCGCCCGCGCAGCTCCGCGCGCACCGCCCGGTACCCGCCGCGCCAGAACGACGCCAGATCGGCGGTCACCGCAGCGGGGCGTCCCGCGGGGGAGAGCAGATGGACGACCACCGGCACCCCGGCGAGGCGCGGCGTCTCCTGGAGCCCGAACAGTTCCTGGAGCTTCACGGCCAGCACCGGCTGCTCGCCCGAGTAGTCCACCCGGATACGCGAGCCGCTCGGCACCCCGATGCGCTCAGGGGCCAGCTCGTCGAGGCGCGCCGCCTCGCCCGCGGCCCACGGGAGCAGCCGCCGCAGGCACTGACCCGCGTCGATCCTCGCCAGATCGGCCCGGCGCCGGGCCCGGGACAGCTCCGGCTCCAGCCACTCACCGGCGAGATCCAGCAGGGACGCGTCCGACACATCGGGCCAGGGCGTCCCCACCACCCGGTGGATGAAGCCGAGTCGCTGCCGCAGCGCCGAGGCGTCCCGCGACCAGGAAAGCAGCCCCGGACCCTCGCGCCGGAGCCCCTCCAGCAGCGCGTTCCGCACCAGGCCGGGCCCCGGTTCCGGAAGCGAGCGCACGGACAGTTCCACCGCGCCCAACCGGTCCACCCGGCGGGCCACCACGTCGCCGTCCTCCCAGCGCACCTCCTCGCCCCCGGCGGCCAGCTGCCCGGCGGCGGTGCGCGCGGTCGCCTCGTCCACGGCGGCGGCGAGCCGCACCCGTGCGGACGCGGCCTGCGCCTGCCGGTCGGCCACCGCCACAGCCAGCCAGGGAGCACCCCGCAGCGGCGATCCCTCGCCGACCTCCGCACCGGTCCCGGAGACCATCAGGTACGACGTGCCGCCGCGCGCCCGCGCCACCCGCTCGGGAAACGCCAGCGCGGTCACGAACCCGGCGACCGTGTCGTCGGAGGCGGCCGCCGTACGGCCCGGGACGCTCCCGGTGCCGCCGAGCGAGCGGGTCAGCCGGTCCGCCTCCGCACGCCAGCGCGCACCGTACGCGTCACCGCCCCGCCCGGCCGTGCGCCAGGCGGCCGCCAGGTCGTCCCCGTACTCGCGCGGCGGCTCCTCGCTCAGCAGCGCGACGACCTCCGCGGCACGCCGGGAACCCACCTCGGGCGCGCCGTCGACCAGGGCCCGCGCGAGACGCGGGTGGAGGCCCGTTCGGGCCATGCGCCGGCCCCGCTCCGTCGCCCGGCCCGACGCGTCGACCGCACCCACGGCGCCGAGGACCGAACGGGCCGCGGCCATCGCACCCGCGGGCGGCGGATCCAGCAGGGCGAGCCCGGAGGCGTCCGGATCGCCCCAGCACGCCGCCTGCAGGGCGAACGCCGTCAGGTCCGCCACCTGGATCTCCGGCGCGGGGAAGCGGGGCAGCCTGGCGTCCTCAGCCTCGGCCCAGCAGCGGTAGACCGTGCCGGGCGCCTCCCGTCCCGCCCGGCCCGCCCGCTGCCGGGCCGCCGCCCGGGAGGCCCGAACGGTCGTCAGAGAGCCGAGGCCGCGGGCGTGGTCGGTGCGCGGCTCCCGGGCCAGTCCCGAGTCCACGACGACCCGCACCCCGGGGACGGTCAGTGACGACTCGGCGACCGATGTCGCCAGCACGACCCTGCGGCTCCGCCCGGGGGAGAGCACCGCGTCCTGCACGGCCGCCGGCGCCCGCCCGTGCACCTGCAGCACCTCGGCCCCGACGTCCCCGAGCAGCCCGGCGACCCGAGCGATCTCCCCTACCCCCGGCAGGAAGCAGAGCGCGTCCCCGGTCCGCTCGGCGAGGGCCGTGCGGACCACCGACGCCACATGCGCGAGCAGTGCCGGATCGACCCGCGTGCCGTGCGGCGGACGCACCGGCCGCCCGGGCGGCGCCCACACCACGTCGACGGGATGGGCGACACCCTCGGCCTCGACCACCGGCGCGCCGCCGAGGAGCCGGGCCCAGCCCTCCGCGTCCGTCGTGGCCGACGCCGCCACCAGCCGCAGGTCCGGCCGCAGCGTCTCGCGCACGTCCAGCAGGAACGCGGCCACCGTGTCCGCGTCCAGATGGCGCTCGTGGCACTCGTCGAGGACCACCGTGCCGACCCCGGCGAGCTCCTGGTCGCGCTGGAGCCGCTGGAGCAGCACACCCGTGGTCACGACCTCGATAGCGGCGTCCGGCCCCACGACCCGCTCCCCGCGCACCGTGAAGCCGACCCGGCCGCCCACCCGCTCGCCCAGCAGCCACGCCATCCGCCGGGCCGCCGCACGCGCCGCGATCCGCCGCGGCTCGGCGACCACGACCCGGCCGCAGGCGCCGCCGCGGTCCAGGAGCCCGGCGAGCGCGATCGGCACCAGCGTCGTCTTTCCCGTGCCGGGCGGGGCGCACAGCACCGCGGTGCCGTGCGCGTCGAGGGCGCGCTCCAGCGAGGGCAGGGCGCCGTGCACGGGAAGCCCGGCCAGGGCGTCCTCGCGGATCACGTCACCCGACCTCCGCCCGGGGGGCCGTGTCGGTCCGCTCGCAGACGAAGACCGCCGTCCCCGGGATCAGGTTGCCGCGCAGCGGGGACCAGCCGGCCCACTCCTGGGCGTTCCAGGCGGGCCACTCCGGCTCGACCAGGTCCACCAGCCGGAAGCCGCCCGCCACCACGTCGCGGACCCGGTCCCCGATCGTCCGGTGGTGCTCCACGTAGACGGCCCGGCCTTCCTCGTCCTGTTCCACGTACGGGGTGCGGTCGAAGTACGAGGCGGCGACGCTCAGCCCCTCGGGGCCGGGCTCGTCGGGGAACGCCCAGCGGATCGGGTGCGTGACGGAGAAGACCCACCGTCCGCCCGGCCGCAGCACCCGCCGCACCTCCCGGAACACGCCCGCCGGGTCGGCCACGAACGGCACGGCCCCGTACGCGGAGCACGCGAGGTCGAAGGAGCCGTCGGCGAAGGGCAGCGCGCCGGCGTCGGCCTCGACCAGCGGGAAGCCGGCGCCGAGCCGCTGGGCGTGCTGGAGCTGGCGGTGCGAGAGGTCCAGGGCCACCGGCCGCGCGCCCTGGGCCTGCAGCCAGCGGGAGCACTGCGCCGCGCCGGCGCCGATCTCCAGCACGTCGGCGCCCCGCAGGGCCTCCGCCGGACCGAGCAGCCGGGCCTGCTCCTCGTCCAGCCCTTCGGGCCCCCAGACGAAGCGGTCGTCGCCGAGGAAGGTGCCGTGCTCGGACTGGTACTCGTCGGCGTTGCGGTCCCACCAGCCGCGGTTCGCCCGGCTGCTCTCCGTGCCGCCGGCGGCACGCCTGGTCGCCTCCGGTTCGTACTCTTGGATCATCTCGCCCGTCGTTGTACGTTGCTGGTACCTCGCCCGGAAGCGCCGGGACGGCCCTTGCGGCCGTGTCGCGGAGGAGCGAGGCGCGGCCATCATGGCCTCGGCAAACCTTAGTTGTGCCGGGTATGCGGTGTTCCGCCCCGGGTGGGGGCCTTCGCGCATTGACCGTGCCCTGCCGCCCCCGTATGCTAAAGGTTGCGCTGCGGGCTTGCGCGCCTCAGACGGAGCAGGCCGCGCTCGCATCTGTTGTATGTCCCCTCGGTTGTCGAGGCGCCATTCCTCTCGGGTTGGCGCTTCCTTGGCTGTCCGGCTTCTTCAGCTGCGATACGGGCTCACGGCGTAGCAGTACCTACGACTTCAATGTCCGTACCGGAGCCCTTTCCCACATGACGAGCAGCACCGAGACCACCGCCACCACCCCGCAGGTTGCGGTCAACGACATCGGTAACGAGGAAGCCTTCCTCGCCGCGATCGACGAGACGATCAAGTACTTCAACGACGGCGACATCGTCGACGGCGTCATCGTGAAGGTCGACCGGGACGAGGTCCTGCTCGACATCGGTTACAAGACCGAAGGTGTCATCCCGAGCCGCGAGCTCTCGATCAAGCACGACGTCGACCCGAACGAGGTCGTCGCCGTCGGTGACGAGATCGAGGCCCTGGTCCTCCAGAAGGAGGACAAGGAAGGCCGCCTGATCCTCTCGAAGAAGCGCGCCCAGTACGAGCGTGCCTGGGGCACCATCGAGAAGATCAAGGAAGAGGACGGCATCGTCACCGGTACCGTCATCGAGGTCGTCAAGGGTGGTCTCATCCTCGACATCGGCCTCCGCGGCTTCCTCCCGGCCTCCCTGGTCGAGATGCGCCGCGTCCGCGACCTCCAGCCGTACGTCGGCAAGGAGCTCGAGGCCAAGATCATCGAGCTGGACAAGAACCGCAACAACGTGGTCCTGTCCCGCCGTGCCTGGCTGGAGCAGACCCAGTCCGAGGTCCGCCAGACGTTCCTCACCACCCTGCAGAAGGGCCAGGTCCGCTCCGGCGTCGTCTCCTCGATCGTCAACTTCGGTGCCTTCGTGGACCTGGGCGGCGTCGACGGTCTGGTCCACGTCTCCGAGCTCTCCTGGAAGCACATCGACCACCCGTCCGAGGTCGTCGAGGTCGGCCAGGAGGTCACCGTCGAGGTCCTCGACGTCGACATGGACCGCGAGCGTGTCTCCCTGTCGCTGAAGGCGACGCAGGAAGACCCGTGGCAGCAGTTCGCCCGCACCCACCAGATCGGCCAGGTCGTCCCGGGCAAGGTCACCAAGCTGGTGCCGTTCGGTGCGTTCGTCCGCGTGGACGAGGGCATCGAGGGTCTGGTCCACATCTCCGAGCTGGCCGAGCGCCACGTGGAGATCCCGGAGCAGGTCGTCCAGGTCAACGACGAGATCTTCGTCAAGGTCATCGACATCGACCTCGAGCGTCGCCGGATCTCGCTGTCCCTGAAGCAGGCCAACGAGTCCTTCGGTGCCGACCCGGCGTCGGTCGAGTTCGACCCGACCCTGTACGGCATGGCCGCGTCCTACGACGACCAGGGCAACTACATCTACCCCGAGGGCTTCGACCCCGAGACCAACGACTGGCTCGAGGGCTACGAGAAGCAGCGCGAGGAGTGGGAGCGCCAGTACGCCGAGGCGCAGCAGCGCTTCGAGCAGCACCAGGCGCAGGTCATCAAGTCCCGCGAGGCCGACGAGGCCGCCGCTGCCGAGGGCGGTCAGGCCGCTCCGGCCGCCGCGCCGCAGGGCGGTTCGTACTCCTCGGAGTCGGACGACAACTCCGGCGCCCTGGCGTCGGACGAGGCCCTCGCCGCGCTCCGCGAGAAGCTGGCCGGCGGCCAGAGCTGAGAAGCTCCCCGTCAGCCACCAGGCGACTGGCACGGAGGCCCGCCCCCCTTTCCGGGGGGCGGGCCTCCGTCGTCGTGCCGAGCACGGTCCGAACGCGCCGCGGGCCGCACCCTCCTGGAACTCCGAGGCGGCCCGGCACCGGCGGGAATGATCGCGCCGGCCGCGAGGTTGACACCGGAGACACGGAGAAGGGGCGGTAACGGTGCGAGATCCGCAGAGTCTGTACGAGTGGGAACCGAAGGGCCTGGCGGTCGTCGACGTGGCACTGGCACAGGAGTCGGCCGGACTCGTCATGCTGTACCACTTCGACGGGTACATCGACGCGGGCGAGACGGGCGAGCAGATCGTCGGCACCCTCCTCGAGTCACTGCCCCACCAGGTGGTGGTCCGCTTCGACCACGACCGGCTCGTCGACTACCGCGCCCGCCGCCCGCTGCTGACCTTCCGCCGCGACCGCTGGACCGGTTTCGAGACCCCGTCCCTGGAGGTCCGCCTGGTCCAGGACGCCACCGGCGCCCCGTTCCTGCTGCTGTCGGGTCCGGAGCCGGACGTCGAGTGGGAACTGTTCGCCGCGGCAGTGCGGCAGATCGTCGAGCGGCTCGGCGTGCGTCTCTCGGTGAACTTCCACGGCATCCCCATGGGGGTGCCGCACACCCGCCCCGTCGGTATCACCCCGCACGGCAACCGCACGGACCTCATGCCCGGTCACCGCAGCCCCTTCGACGAGGCCCAGGTGCCCGGAAGCGCGGAGTCCCTCGTCGAGTTCCGGCTGGCGCAGTGGGGCCACGACGTCCTGGGTGTCGCCGCCCACGTGCCGCACTACGTGGCCCGCTCCGCGTACCCTGACGCCGCGCTGACCGCCCTGGAGGCGATCACCGCCGCCACCGGTCTGGTACTCCCCGCCGCCGCGCACACCCTGCGCACCCAGGCCCAGCGCACCCAGACCGAGATCGAACGCCAGATCGGCGAGGGCGACGAGGAGCTGACGGCCCTGGTGCGGGGACTCGAGCACCAGTACGACGCCATCGCCGGCGCCGACACACGCGGCAGCCTGGTCGCCGAGCCGGTGGAACTGCCGTCCGCGGACGAGATCGGCAGGCAGTTCGAACGGTTCCTCGCCGAACGCGAAGGCGACTCCTAGCGCCGCGACGGCCGGGTGCGCACGTCGCGACGGGCTCACCCGGCCCGGCCGCGCTCGGCCCCGGCCGGCCCACCCGGCGCCCACCCGCGGAACAGCCCCTAAGCTTCGGCCCATGCTGAAGGTGGGCCTGACCGGCGGAATCGGCGCCGGCAAGAGCGAAGTGTCCCGGCTCCTCGCGTCGTACGGCGCGGTACTGATCGACGCGGACGAGATCGCCCGGGAGGTCGTCGAACCCGGCACGCCCGGACTGGCGGCCGTCGTCGAGGCGTTCGGCCCCGACGTCCTCACACCCGAGGGCACCCTGGACCGGCCGCGTCTCGGCGCGATCGTCTTCGCGGACCCCCAACGGCTCGCGCGGCTCAACGCCATCGTGCACCCGCTCGTCGGGGCGCGGTCGGCGGAACTGGAGGCAGCGGCCGGCCCCGACGCGGTCGTCGTCCACGACGTCCCGCTGCTCGCGGAGAACGGCCTCGCCCCCCTGTACGACCTGGTCGTCGTCGTGGACGCCGCCCCCGAGACCCAGCTGGACCGGCTCGTACGGCAGCGCGGCATGACCGAGCCGGACGCGCGCGCCCGGATGGCCGCGCAGGCGACGCGCGAGCAGCGCAGGGCCGTCGCCGATGTGCTCATCGACAACGACGGGCCGCTGGAGGCGCTGGAGCCCCAGGTCCGCCGGGTCTGGGCGGAGCTGAGCGACCGGGCGCGGCGCTGACGGCCGTGGTGAGAGCAGTTCCGTCCGCCCGCAGGGCGGAACTGGGCTCCCGCAACACGACCCCGACCCGCCGGCTCGGCCATGGCCGTGACCGGCGTGCCGGGCCCGGCCACGACGCCGGGAGTGCCCCGCGCCACGGGCCCGGCCCCGGGAATCCCCCGCGGCCGGGAATGTTGAACACCTGAGGGGGAGGGGAAGGATGCGAGCGTGCCCGAGACCAGCCCGGAGACCCACGTCATCGACTTCCGCGCGGCCGAGCAACTGCTCGCCTCGCGGGACCCGCGCGGGGCGATCAAGCTCCTCGACTCGGTCATCGCCGCCCACCCGGAGAGCAGGGCGGCCCGTCTGCTGCGGGCCCGCGCCTACTTCGCTTCCGCCCAACTGCGCGCGGCCGAGCGCGAGTTCCAGCACATAGTCGACCACGAGCCGGACAACGCCTTCGCCCACTTCGCGCTGGCCCGCACCTTCCAGCGCGCCGGGCGTCCGGACCAGGCACGGCGGCACTTCCGCCTCGCCGCCGCGCTCGATCCCAAGCCCGAGTACCTGGAAGCCGCACGCTTCGACACCTGAGACCGAGGACGCGGCGGACGGCGACACCCGAGGCGGACAGCGCCGGGCCGTGACACCGTCACGACGAGGACGCTGCCGGGGCCGGGCGCGCACCCGCAGGCCCTGAGCGCAGCCACGCGGGCTGCCGGTTCGGACTCGAGCCCGGCCGCGGCGGCCGGACACCGGGACATGGGGCGGGGCGCCCGGAAGCCGGGTGCGGCGCCGCCCGAGCCCTAACGCCGCCGCCGGGCGTCCCCGTGGTCCGGCTCGTAGGGCGGGATGCCGGGACCGGGCTGGTAGTGCGGACCCTGGTGCAGCCGGTGCACCACGATCATCAGGTCGGTCATCACCACCATGCTCAGCACCGCGCAGGCGATCGCCCACCCGGGGCGTTCGGCGAGCGCGAAGAGCGCCGTCCCCGCGACCGCCCACAGCAGTCCCCAGACACTCAGCCAGAACCGCATCCGCAGCGGACTGCGCGCCGTGGCCGGCTCGTTTCCCGTACGCATCGCCGTCTCCTCCTCCCCTCCAGCATCCACCCGGACCGCGCGGGACGGGCCGTGCCGAAGCCGAACTCCTCCGGGGCGGCACCCGGCGGGGACGACGGCCGTGACGCACCCGGGAGAACGGCCGGGGACCGACCACCGGTGGGCGATGAGTTCGCGGGGTGTTCACGGTCTGACTCAGTGCGAGCACCACGAGGCGCCCGCACGGACCGCCACCACGGCACACCGCAGAGGAGAACCCCATGTCCGCCACCGCCCCGCACACCCCCGCCCCCACCACGCCCGCCACGGACCACCGCTCCGGAACCGGCCGCCGCACGCATCTGGCGGCCCTGACGCTGCAGGTGCTGCTCGCCCTGTTCCTCGGCGGTGCCAGCGCCCTGCCCAAGCTGGTCGGGCACTCCTCGGCCGCGGCGTCCTTCGACAGGATCGGATTCGGGGACTGGTTCATGTACGCCGTGGGCGCGCTCGAACTGGCCGGCGCGGTGGCGCTGCTGATCCCCGTACTCTCCGGGGTCGCGGCGCTGGCGCTGATCGGCCTGATGGCCGGGGCCCTCGTCACCCAGGTGACCGTCTTCGACGGGCAGCACGCCCTCACGCCCGTGCTGGTGGCGCTGCCGCTCGCGTTCGTCGCCCGCGTCCGCGGGCACCGCAACGCCGAACTCCTGGCACTGCTCCTCCGGCGCCGGTGAGGCGGGCCCGTGCCCAGCGCCCCCGGCGTCTGCTCAGTGGACCCAGCGGTAGCTGCGCCAGGGCTGGGTGCCGGGGGCGATGTTGTCGAACAGCGTCGTCGCGATGTACGCCGTGTCGCCGCCCGTGCAGTCCGGTGTCCGGTACGCGATGAGATCGATCAGCGTCGCGTTCTCGATACGCACCGCGCCGGCCGGGAGGAGCCTGTGACAGCCGGTGACCACGGGATTGGACACCGTGACGACGCGGTCCTCGCCGGCCTCGTAGTTCACGGTGCCCACGGCGGTCCGGCCCAGGCCGGAACAGCCCGTGAGGGCGGCGGTCAGAAGCACTGCCCCGGCGGCGATGCCGAGGCGCCGGTGATCGGCCATGACTGGTCCCCGTCTGTGATGCGGACTCCTGCTCAGACCCTGCCGGACGTCCTCGGGGATCCGCACGCCGGGTGCGCCCGCTCAGGGGACACCCCACCCCGCATGGCGCTCGACCACCGCACCGGACAGGAATACCGTTGAATCACAGACCGAACCTCCCGGACGCGTGAAACTGCAGGGGGTGCCGTGATGGTTGAGGATCTCGTGGCGATCGGTGTCACGGCGGGTGCCGCGTGCGCCGCCTACGTCATGGCCGCGGCCAAGGTCGTCAAACAGTACGAACGGGGCGTGGTCTTCCGCCTGGGCCGGCTGCGCGACCGGGTCCGCGGCCCCGGATTCACCATGATCATCCCGATAGTGGACCGGCTGCACAAGGTCAACATGCAGATCGTGACGATGCCCGTGCCCGCGCAGGAGGGCATCACCAGGGACAACGTCACGGTCAGGGTCGACGCCGTCGTCTACTTCAAGGTGGTCGACGCGCCCGACGCCCTCGTGAAGGTCGAGGACTACCGTTTCGCCGTCTCCCAGATGGCCCAGACGTCGCTGCGCTCGATCATCGGCAAGAGCGAACTGGACGACCTCCTCTCCAACCGGGAGAAACTCAACCAGGGTCTCGAACTCATGATCGACAGCCCGGCGCTCGGCTGGGGCGTCAGCGTCGACCGGGTCGAGATCAAGGACGTGTCGCTGCCGGAGACGATGAAGCGCTCCATGGCACGCCAGGCGGAGGCCGACCGGGAGCGCCGGGCACGCGTCATCAACGCGGACGCCGAACTCCAGGCCTCCAAGAAACTGGCCGAGGCGGCCCACCAGATGTCCGAGACCCCGGCGGCACTGCAGCTGCGCCTGCTCCAGACCGTCATGGCGGTCGCCGCCGAGAAGAACTCCACCCTGGTCCTCCCCATCCCCGTCGAACTGCTGCGCTTCCTGGAACGCGGCTCCGCCCCCGACCGGGACGCCGAGCACCACCACGAGGAACACGCGGTGAAGCCGCCGCTGAACGCACCGGTGACCAACTCGACGGCCATACCCGCCATGCCGGACCTCCCGCTGCCGGCCGTCCCGGAGAGCCCCGCCGCCCTCGGCGACCAGGCACACGGCGGCCACGAGTCCCTGGACGACGGAAGGAGATGAGACTCCGCCCGCCCGGCAGCAGCGGTCCCGACCCCGCGCACCCGCCCCCCGACCCCCGCCGGGTATCCGCCCCCCACGGGGGAAGGACGCATTGTCGGACCCGACCCGTAAGGTCGTTCACCCATGGCGCGGCCACCTCGCGCCGCCCGTACGACCGAGCGGAACGGAGACGCCCCGGGCATGCTGCACACCCTCGCCGCCGTCTTCCGTCCCGCGGCCCTGCCCCGCGACGGACGGATCGCCTTCTGGAGCCCCGACGGGAAGCCGCTGCCCGACGGCGCCACCGCGGGAGACACCCCCGCCGTCCCCGGCGAGATCACCGTCGTCCGCAGACACGGCACCGGGATCCGCAGCCGCACCGTCCCCGCACTGCTGCTGCCCGTCGCCGACGCCGTGCCAATCCTCGCGGGCACCCGGCACGACACCGCCGCCCACCCCGCCACGGCCTGCTGGGGCGCCGCCGCCCTGCACGCCCTGCACCTCGTCGCACGCGGCAGACTGCTCCCCGGCCTGACACCCACCGACCACGACGCCTGGCGCGCCGGGCCACTCGACGCCGACGACATCGCCCAGCTCAGGGCCATCGCCGCCGCCATGCCGGCCGAGGCGCACGCCACCCCCCTCCCCGGGCTGCGGCCACTCCGGCTGCCCGAGCCCGAAGCCCTGATCAGAGCATTCCTCGACGCGGTCGCGGACAGCCTGCCCCGCACCCCCGCCGCCGAGCACGCCGCCGGCGGGCCGTTCGCCGCCACGGCACCGCAGCATCTGCCGCACGCCCGCGAATGGGCGGCACAGGCCGCGGCCGGCATGGACGCCGGCGTCCGGATCTCCCTCCGTCTCGACCTGGCCGCCCACGAACTCTTCGACACGTCCGAGGACGGCCGAGACGGCCGGCAGGCCGCGGCAGCCCTCGTCCAGGTGCACAGCCTCGCCGACCCCACACTCGTCGTCGACGCCGCAGGTCTGTGGGCGGGGGAGGGCGACGAGCACCTCGGCCCCCGCGCCCGCGTCGACACCGTGCTGGCCCTGCGCCGCGCCGCCCGCGTCTGGCCCCCGCTGGGCCGGCTCCTCGAGCGCGCGGTGCCCGACGTCCTGCCCCTCACCGAGGACGAGCTGTACGAGCTGCTGGGCCCGGCAGCCACCCGCCTCGCCGACGCCGGGATCGTCGTGCACTGGCCCAGGGAACTCGCCAGGACCCTCAGCGCCACGGCGGTCGTCCGCCCGACCGCGCCCGGCTCCGCCACCGACGGCACGCCGTTCTTCGAGAGCCGGCAGCTCCTGCGGTTCGACTGGCGGCTCGCGCTCGACGGCGACCCCCTCACCGAGCAGGAGATGGACGCCCTCGCCGAGTCCCACCGGCCCATCGTCCGGCTGCGCGACCAGTGGGTGGTCGTCGACCCCGACCTCGTACGCAAGGCCCGCAAGCGCGAACTCGGCCTGCTGGAACCGGTGGACGCCCTGGCCGCGGCACTCACCGGCACCGCCGAGGTCGACGGCGAGAGGGTCGAAGCCGTCCCCGAGGGCGCGCTGGCCGCCCTCAGGGACCGGCTCACCCACGGCCCGGCCCCCCTCGCCCAGCCCACCGCCCTCGCCGCCACCCTGCGCGACTACCAGCTCCGCGGCCTCGCCTGGCTCGACCTGATGACCTCACTGGGCCTTGGCGGCTGCCTCGCCGACGACATGGGCCTCGGCAAGACCGTCACCGTCATCGCGCTCCACCTCCACCGCGCCGAGCACCGGGCCCGCACGGCCCCCACACTCGTCGTCTGCCCCGCATCCCTGCTCGGCAACTGGCAGCGGGAGATCACACGCTTCGCACCCGGAGTGCCCGTCCGCCGCTTCCACGGCCAGGCACGCAGCCTCGACACCGGCCCCGGCGGCTTCGTCCTCACCACCTACGGCACGATGCGCACCAGCGCCGCGGAGATCGCCGCCCGGGACTGGGGCATGGTCGTCGCCGACGAGGCCCAGCACGTCAAGAACCCCTTCTCCGCGACCGCCAAGGCCCTGCGCACCATTCCCGCCCCGGCCCGCGTCGCCCTCACCGGCACCCCCGTCGAGAACAACCTCTCCGAACTGTGGTCCCTCCTCGACTGGACCACGCCGGGACTGCTCGGGCCACTGAAGGCCTTCCGCGCCCGCCACGCCCGCACCGTCGAGAACAGCGAGCACACCGGCAACGACGAAGCGGTCGAACGTCTCGCCCGGCTCGTCCGCCCCTTCCTGCTGCGGCGGAGGAAGAGCGACCCCGGCATCGTGCCCGAACTCCCGCCGAAGACCGAGTCCGACCACCCCGTCCCCCTCACCCGGGAACAGGCGTCGCTCTACGAGGCGGTCGTCCGGGAGACCATGGCCCGGATCGAGACCGCCGAAGGCATCGCCCGCCGCGGCCTCGTCATGAAACTGCTCACCTCGCTCAAGCAGATCTGCAACCACCCGGCGCAGTTCCTGAAGGAGGACCGGCCCCGCCTCACGGCCCGTTCCGGCAAACTCGCACTGCTGGACGAACTGCTCGACACGATCCTGGCCGAGGGCGAGTCCGTGCTGGTCTTCACCCAGTACGTGGCGATGGCCCGCCTCATCACGGACCATCTGGCCTCCCGGGCGATCCCGTCCCAGCTGCTGCACGGCTCCACCCCCGTACCGGAGCGGGAGAGGATGGTGGACCGCTTCCAGTCCGGCGAGATCCCCGTGTTCGTCCTCTCCCTCAAGGCGGCGGGCACCGGACTCAACCTGACCCGGGCCGGCCACGTCGTCCACTACGACCGCTGGTGGAACCCGGCGGTCGAGGACCAGGCCACCGACCGAGCCCACCGCATCGGGCAGACCCGGCCCGTCCAGGTCCACCGGCTGATCACCGAAGGCACGGTCGAGGACCGCATCGCCGAACTCCTCCGGTCGAAACGGGCCCTGGCGGACGCAGTCCTCGGCTCCGGCGAGGCCGCCCTGACCGAACTCACCGACCGCGAACTGGCCGACCTCGTGTCCCTCAGGAGGCCGTCATGACCCCGGCCACGCCCCGCCGCACACAGGCCGGCCCGCACCGCACCGGCCGGCCCGCACCGGACGACCCGCACCGCCCGGACGACCGGCGGCGCACGTTCCCCGCCCTCGCCCCCCGCCCCGGCAAGGACGGCTTCGCCACCTCCTGGTGGGGCAACGCCTGGGTGGACGCCCTGGAGGACACCGCCCTCGACCCGGCCCGTCTCACCCGCGGCCGGGCATACGCCGGACGCGGCCACGTCGACGCGATCACCGTGACCCCGGGAAGAGTCGTCGCCTACGTCCACGGCTCCCGGCCGCGCCCCTACCGCGCCGAGATCCGGCTGCGCACCCTCGGCGGCGACGACTGGGAGCGGCTGCTGGACACCGCGGCGGCCCGCCCGGACCACATCGCGGCCCTCCTCGACAAGGACGTCCCGCACGCCCTCGCGTCCGCCGCCGACCTGCTGCCCGCGCCCGGAGACCTGATCCCCGACTGCTCCTGCCCCGACGACGGGTTCCCCTGCAAACACGCCGCGGCACTCTGCTACCAGACCGCCAGGATCCTCGACGGGGACCCTTTCGTACTGTTCCTGATGCGCGGCCGCGGCGAGCAGGAGATCCTCGCCGAGCTCACCCGGCGCAACGCCGCCCGCTCGGCGGCCGAACACACCCGGCGCCGCACCGCCCCCACGGAACACCACGCCGGCGACGGCGCCGCCCCGGCCCTCGCCACGGTGCGCGCACGCGACGCCCTCGCCCCGCGCACCCGCCCCCCGCTCCCACCCCCGCTGCCCGCACCACCGCAACCCGGGCGCCCACCCGTGTACCCCCAGGTCGCCGGCGCACCCGACCCCCTCACCCTCGACCTCCTCGCCGGCGAGGCCGCGGCCCGCGCCCACACCACCCTGCGCACCGGCAGGGACCCGGTGGGCGGCCTCGGCCTCTGGCAGGACGCGGTCCGGCTCGCCGCGGCCCACCCAGGATCCGGGCTGACCGCGTCCACCCGCGCGCTGTACACCGCGCTGGCCCGCGCCGACGGCCGCACCCCCACCGACCTGGCCCGCGCCGTGGCCGCCTGGCGCCAGGGCGGACTCGCGGGGCTCGCGGCCCTGGAAGAGGAATGGGACCCGCCCGCCGGCCCCTTCGACCGGGCCCGCCCCGCCCTCGCCGCCGCGGACTTCCCGCACTTCCGCCCCCGGCGCAATCGCCTCTCCACCTCCTCCCTCCAACTTCGCCTCGGCCGCGACGGATTGTGGTACGGATACGAGTCGGACCCCGGCCGGGACGACTGGTGGCCGCGGGGCACACCGGACGAGGACCCGGTGGGCGCCCTCGCGACCCTGCTCGGCCGCTGACCACCGGCCGGGCGCGCCCACCACCCCACCGAGCGCGCGCACCGGCGCCGAGGCCAGAACCGCGACGCCAAGAGCCGAACACGCCCACGGTGCTGAACAGTTCTGCCTCACCCCACCCGAAGGGGTGAAACGCATCGCGGCCATAACCCGGTCGGCTCCATGACGTTATTTCCGGTGCGGGTGAGCACCCGTGTTCATCCACCGGAAGGCAGGAATCCATGAGGCACATTCGCCGAACAGGTCTGGTCGCAGCGATGGTCACCGGCGGCGCGCTGGCCGCCGCCGGGGCCGCCCACGCCGACTCGGGCGCGCACGGGAGCGCCGCCGGATCACCGGGCCTGATCTCCGGCAACACCGTGCAGATCCCGGTCCATGTGCCGGTGAACGTGTGCGGAAACACCGTGAACGTGATCGGTCTGCTGAACCCGGCGGTCGGCAACAGCTGCGAGAACGAAGGAGGCGGCGACGGCGCGACGGGCGGGGGAGCGGTCGCCGAGACGATCGTGGACGACTCTCCCGGAGTCCTGTCCGGGAACGCGGTCCAGCTGCCCGTCGACGTCCCCGTCAACGTCACCGGCAACTCCGTGAACGTCGTCGGCATCGGCAACGCCGCGGCCGGCAACTCCTCCTCGAACTCCGCCACCCCGCCGGCCCCGCCCCGGCAGGTGACGCCGCCGAAGGCGGTCACACCGTCGGAGGTCCGCCCCGCCACGCGCGACCTGGAGGCCCAGCAGGGCCCGGTCCACCTCGCCGAGACCGGCACACCGGCGTCTCTGGGCCTCACCCTCCCGGCGGGCGCGGCCCTGGTCCTGGGCGGAGCGGTGCTGTTCCGCCGGTCCCGCGCCTCGGCGTAGCCGCGTCGTCGTCAGCGTGGCACACCGGGCCCGTGCTGCTCCTGCCGCCCGGTCCGGAACCGTGCGGGTCCGCCCGCGGCCCCGCCGCGCGCCCCGCCACGGAAACCCTCCGCCCCCGCAGCCCCCGGTGACCATCCGCTCCGGACGCCCAGGCCCTCACGGCGGCGTCGCCCGCCAGGCCGTGAGCATCGTGTCGACGGCAGCGGCGACACGCCGGCGGGCCTCGTGGCGGGGGACACCCCGCATCAGCAGCGTGTCGTACGGCGTGTCCCGATGGCGTACCGACGCCCGCACTGCCGCCGTGACCGCGCCCTCGTCCAGGGCGCGGCCGGCCGCGGTACGGCCCACCCGCCCGCTGCCCCGCACCGAGGTGTGCGCCGCCACGTCCAGCGCGCGGTCCGGCGGGCAGGACGGAAAGAGCCGCAGGATCTCCGCGGTGAGCCGGGCGGTGAACCGGACGTCCTCCGCCGCCCGCCGGGCCGCGTCCCGCTCCCGCCGGCGTGCCCGCGCCTCCGCGTCGGCCAGGCACGCCGCCTCCGCACGTGCCAGCGCCGCCTCCTCCACCAGCAGGCCCTGCCGTTCGTACCGGGTGCGCTGCCTGTTGTGCCGTACGACGACGGCCCACAGGGAACTCGCCTCGCGCGCCCGACGGGTCAGCGCCGCGTCACCGCGCGCCAGGAAGACCAGATGGCCCAGGTCCGCGCAGTCGAGGCAACGCGGGGCGTTGAACTCCAGCACCAGCCGCTCCAGCGGTCCCCGCCGGCATTCCGCGCAATGGCGCCGCTTCAGCGGCTCGACGACGACGAGCGGATCCACCGGGCCCTCGCCCCCTCCCCGGGGAACGCCACACGAAAGGGAAACGACAGCTGACAGATGACGGCCGTCCAATAATCGTTCGAGAGAAGGACGTCGGTCTTGCTAACTTCCCGGTCGTGGCGAAACTCAATCAGATCATCGCAGTGGAGAAGGGCGTCAAGTCCAAGGCGCACCAGGACCTGACGACGGCTCATCACGGCCTCCAGAAGCCGGCCCTGCTCGCCGGAATCGCCCGCACCTACCAGCCCAAGGACGAGGACGGCGAGCAGCTTCCGCCCGAGTCGACGCTGGTGCAGGTGAAGGCCGAGGACGTGCTGCGCGACACCGCGAGGACGCTGACCCGGTTGTTCGACGTGACCGCCACCAAGGACTGGGCGAACTGCACGGCCCGCGCGGACGTCACCGTCGACGGGCGGGTCCTGGTCGCCGGCGTACCCGTCGCGTACCTCCTCTTCCTGGAGAAGCAGCTCACGGACATCAACACCTTCGTGCGCAAGCTCCCGGTGCTGGACGCGGCGGAGTCCTGGACCCAGGACCCCTCCACCGACTCCTGGAAGACCGAGCCGGTCAAGACGGTCCGCACGAAGAAGGTGCCCCGCAACCATGTCAAGGCGGAGGCGACCGAGAAGCACCCCGCGCAGGTCGAGGTGTACTACGAGGACATCCCGGTGGGGTACTGGACCACCGTGAAGTTCTCCGGTGCCCTGCCCGCCCGCCGGGTCAACGAGCTGCTGGACCGGGTGGAGAAGCTACAGCAGGCGGTGAAGTTCGCCCGTGAGGAGGCGAACGGCGCGGAGGTCACCGACCAGCGGGTCGGCGACGCCGTGTTCGGCTACCTCTTCGGGTAGTCCCATGTACTCCCCGGCCACCACGCACCACGGCCGGGGTGCGCGAGGAGCGCAAAGCTGAAGCTGAAGCTTGTCGTGAACCGCGCGGCCGGCGGAAGACCGGTCGCGATGAATCTCAGACTCTCGCTCCAGACTCAGCATTCGCCGCTCATCGCCGGATCGACCGGGCCCGGGCCCTGGTGCGTCGAGATGCCGGTTCAAGTCCGGCCCGCGGAGCTCGGTCCGCGGTGGTCCAAAGGAAGGACGCGGCGCAATGACGACTGACCCGGGTCCTCAAGCGTGCCGGCGTGTGAATGTGAGCGGCATCAACAGGGCCCGGAGGCCGGCTACGCCTCCGGGCCCGCTCCCGTTCACCGGCGCCTTCCGCCCGTGCGGGGCGGCGGGGTCCGGTTCTCCCGGTGCACCGTGAGCCCCCGGCTCGGCCGCCCTCCGGGCGTGCCCCGCATCGCCCGGTTCACCCGGCCGGGCGGGCTCGCCTACTGGCGGTATCCGCTCAGGAAGCGCCCGATGCGGCTGATCGCGGCATCCAGGTCGTCCGCGTGCGGCAGGGTCAGGATGCGGAAGTGGTCCGGGCGCGGCCAGCTGAAGCCGGTGCCCTGCACCACCTGGATCTTCTCCCGCAGCAGCAGGTCCAGCACGAACCTCTCGTCGTCGTGGATGGGGTGCACCTCGGGGTCGATGCGCGGGAAGGCGTACAGCGCCCCCTTGGGCTTCACGCACGAGATGCCGGGGATCTCGTTCAGCCGCTCCCAGGCCCGGTCGCGCTGCTCGCGCAGCCGTCCGCCCGGCGCGGTGAGCTCGTGGATGGACTGGCGTCCGCCGAGCGCGGCCTGGATGGCGTACTGTGCGGGCGCGTTGGGGCACAGCCGCATCGACGCGAGCATCGTGAGCCCCTCCAGGTAGCTGCGCGCATGCTGCTTGGGGCCGGTGACGACCAGCCAGCCGGAGCGGAAGCCCGCCACCCGGTAGGTCTTGGACAGTCCGCTGAAGGTGAGGACGACCAGGTCCGGGGCGAGTGCGGCCGCGGTGTGGTGGACCGCGTCGTCGTAGACGATCTGGTCGTAGATCTCGTCGGCGAAGACCATCAGCTGATGGCGGCGCGCCAGGTCCAGGATGCCCTCGACGATCTCGCGTGGATACACCGCTCCGGTGGGGTTGTTGGGGTTGATGATCACGACGGCCCTGGTCCGGTCGGTGATCTTCGATGCCATGTCGTCCAGGTCCGGGTACCAGTCGGACGCCTCGTCGCAGAGGTAGTGGACGGGCTTGCCGCCCGAGAGTGTCGTGACGGCGGTCCACAGCGGGAAGTCGGGTGCGGGGACGAGCACTTCGTCGCCGTTCTCCAGCAGTGCCTGCACCGCCATGGACACGAGCTCCGAGACGCCGTTGCCGAGGAACACGTCGTCGACGGAGACGTCCGTGAGCCCGAGGGCCTGGTAGCGCTGGGCGACGGCGCGCCGGGCGGAGAGGATGCCGCGGGAGTCCGTGTAGCCGTGGGCCTTCGGCAGCATCCGGATCATGTCCTGGACGATTTCCTCCGGCGCCTCGAAGCCGAAGAGCGCGGGGTTGCCGGTGTTGAGGCGCAGCACGCTGTGGCCGGCCTCCTCCAGCGCGTTGGCGTGCTCGATCACCGGGCCGCGGATCTCGTAGCAGACCTCGCTGAGCTTGCTCGACTGCCGGAACTCCATGTGGAGGCCTCCCCAGGACTGGCGCGGACGGTGGTACCCGCTGTCGCTTGGTTTTACCAAGTGAAAGCTTGGAAAGTCCAACAACGGGTCTAGACTGCCCCGCATGCCCCGTCCTCCACGCCGCCGAAGCTACGACCAGTACTGCGCCGTCGCCCGCGCCCTCGACTCCGTCGGCGACCGCTGGACGCTGCTGATCGTGCGGGAACTTCTGGCGGGCCCCCGCCGGTACACCGATCTCCATGCCGATCTGCCCGGAGTCAGCACGGACGTACTCGCCTCCCGGCTCAAGGACATGGAGCGCGACGGGCTCACGTCCCGCCGCCGGCTGCCCGCCCCCGTCTCGGCGTACGTCTACGAACTCACCGACCGCGGCCGGTCGTTGCTGCCCGTGGTCGGAGCCCTCGCCGAGTGGGGTGCGCCCGCACTGGACGGGCCCCGCCCGACGGACGCGGTCCGGGCCCACTGGTCCGCCGTCCCGCTGCTGCGCCGGCTGGAGGCGGCGGGCGTGACCGGCACCGTCGAAGTGCGCCTCCCGGAGGGGAAGTTCCATCTGCGGCTCGCTCCGGGAGGCTCCGGGGAGTCCGGCTACGGGGACGGACCGGCACCCGCCGGGACCCCGGTCACCCGGCTGGAGCTGGACGGCGGCACCTGCCTCGCCGTCAGCCGGGGTGACCTCGGCGTCGCGGAGGGCGTACGGGACGGGCGCATCCGAGTCTCCGGCGGCGGGGCCGCGGCAGCCGCGTTCTCGGGAGTGCCCGACGGGGAGCGGCCGGGCACCGGCCGGGACGCCGGCGAACTCGCCGGCACGTCCGGCGGCAGGCCGCGGGGCCGCGCGGAGCCGGCCGGCGGCCGGGAGCGATGATGGACGGGTGCGACTGGAACCGATCACCTGGGAACGGCTGACCGAGGCCGTCGCCGACCGGGTCGCGAAGAGGCGGGCCGACGACGGCAGCCCCTGGCTGCGCGTCGCCGTCGACGGCGCCCCCGCGGCCGGCACGGCGCGTGCGGCCGGGGCCCTCGCCGAGGCTCTGCGGCTGCGCGGACGGGCGGTGCAGGTGGTGGGCACGGGCGGGTTCCTGCGCCCCGCCTCGCTGCGGCTCGAGCTCGGGCGCGAGGATCCCGACAGCTTCTACGACGGCTGGTTCGACACCGGTGCGCTCTGGCGCGAGGTGTTCGGGCCGCTGGAGCCGGGCGGCTCCGGACGGGTGCTCCCGGACCTCCGGGACCCGCTCACCGACCGTGCGACACGCAGCCCCCGCAGCGAACTGCCGCCGGGCGGCGTGCTGGTGCTCCACGGCCCGCTGCTCCTCGGGCACTGGTTCCCCTTCGACCTGACCGTCCATCTGCACCTCTCGCCCGGAGCCCTGCGCCGCCGCACCGACGCCGGCGAGCTGTGGACGCTGCCCGCCTTCGAGCGCTACGGGCACGAGGTCTCGCCGTCGGAGTCCGCCGACGTGGTGGTCCGTGCCGACGACCCGCGCCACCCCGCCTGGAACGCGCCGTGGGAAGGCCCCGACGCGAACGAAGGGTGAAGCGCGGCATGGACACTCGCGGCGCGCGTGCTCCGGTTTGACGGGCACGGCCGGCCCGGTGGTGCGCCGGCGGGCCGAACGGTCCGGGCGGTTCCGGCGGGCGCGGTGCGGGTGCCCCGGTGCGCCGGGCCGTTGACTACGGCCGCGTACCCTCGCCTCCCGGCGGCCGGCCCCCGTGCACCGTGACCGCGTGGGCCCCGGCACGGCATCCCGCCGACGCCGCGGCGACCGGGGACGCGCCCGACAGCAGGGCGGCCAGGAAGGCGCCCGTGAAGGCGTCGCCCGCGCCCGTGGAGTCGACCGCCGCCGCCGGAACAGGGGCCACCCGGGCCGTCACCGCGCCCGACTCCGCGACGAGCGCGCCGCCCGCGCCGAGCGTGACGACGGCCAGCGGTGCATGGCGGCTCAGTTCGGCCGCGGCATCGGCGGGGTCGGGGAGGCCGGTGAGGGTCCGGGCCTCGTCCGCGTTCGGGAGCAGGACGGCGGCGCCCGCCGTCTCCCGGAGGAAGCGGTCCACGCCCAGAGCGGCGATGAACCCGGCCGAGGCCGGGTCCACGCTGACCGGAACACCCCGTTCGAGCGCGTCCGCGAGTGCCAGTCCGGCCAGCTCCCGGCTGGGCTCGGAGAAGAAGAGGTACCCGGAGAGATGGAGTGCGGCCACTCCCTCCAGCAGACCCGCCGACCAGTCGGCGGGGCACAGCCGAAGCGCCGCTCCGCTGTCGGTGAGGAAGGTCCGCTCGGCCTTCGCGTCGACCAGCGCGACGATCGTGGCAGTCGGCGCCTCCTCGTCGGGGATCAGCGTCGGGCGGACTCCGGAGTTCCGCAGCAACGTGCCGTGCCACTCCGCGCCGCCTGCGCCGACCCGGCCGAGCAGCCGCACGTCCGCACAGCCCGAGTAGGCCGCCCAGCAGGCGGCGTTGGCGCCGGCACCGCCCGGCAGCGTCCGTATCTCCGCCGCGGTGTCGGTCCCGTACGTGATCGGCTCGGTGTGGCGGGCCACCACGTCCGTGGCCACGTCCCCGACGACCAGCAGCGCTCCGGCCGTACGGGGCTCCGCCGGCTCCTCGCGGCCCGCTGCCGTTCTCACAGCGCGGCCGCGATCCGCGCCGCCAGCCGTACGTTGCCGCGCACCGCCGCCAGATTGGCCTCCAGCGAGGCGCCGCCCGTGCGTTTCATCAGGAAGTCCAGCAGGAACGGTGTGACCGCCTGGCCGCCGATGCCCCGCTCCCGGCACTCGTCGAGCGCCTCCGCAAGCACACGGTCGTGCAGTGCCGGGTCCAGCTGCTCGTCCTCCGGCACCGGCCGGGCCACGATCAGCGCCGTGTCCGGCCCGCCGAGCGCCTCCTGTGCCCGCATCACCTCCGCCACCTCCTCCGGGGTACGGACCGTCCAGTCGACGGGCAGGCCGGAGGAGGACAGATAGAACCCGGGGAACTGCCCGGTGCCGTAGCCGAGGACGCCGACCCCGAGGGTCTCCAGACGCTGCAGCGTCGCCGGGACGTCGAGGATCGACTTGACCCCGGCGCAGACGACCGTGATCCCGGTCCTGGCGAGCAGTCGCAGGTCCGCCGATTCGTCCTGGGTGACGGACCACTCCCGGTGCACCCCGCCGAGCCCGCCGGTCGCGAAGACCCGGATCCCGGCGCGTGCCGCCAGGAAGGCCGTGGCGGACACGGTCGTCGCCCCGCTGACCCCGGCGGCGAGGGCGGGTGCCAGATCACGGTGCCCGAACTTGCGCACCCCCGGGTCCGTGGCGATGCGTTCCAACTCGTCCTTGCCCAGGCCGACGTGGGCCCTGCCGTCCAGTACGGCGATCGTGGCCGGCACCGCGCCGGCGCCTCTGACCAGCGTCTCCAGTTCCTCGGCGACGGCCAGGTTGCGCGGCCGAGGCAGTCCGTGGGCGATGATCGTGGATTCCAGGGCGACGACGGGCCGACGCGCGTCAAGCGCCTCCCGTACCTCTTCGGACAGCATCAGCGTGGTCTCGGGCATGTCCACATCCCTGGCACGGCAGCGGTGTGCCCAAACGTTTCGGCAGGCGCTCCGTCACGGTCCCGGCCGACATGACCGACCACCACCGCTTCCGCGGCCCCGGTGCCGACCGCCCCCGCACCGGCCGGTCACGGCGGCCCGCGCGGTGCCCCGCCTCAGCCGCAGTCGCGCGGCTGCGCCAGTCGGGGCAGCCGATCCGCACGCACGACCTGGATCACCGACCGCGCACCCGGCCCCTTCTCCCGGTCCCTGTTGTAGGCAACGGCCAGCGTGCCCGCTCTGGCCTGGGCGTAGCCGTACTGCGGGGTGATCCGGGTGTACGCGGAGGTACGCAGGTCCAGTGCGTAGGCGGCCTCCGGAGTACGCCACGTGATCAGTTCACCGCTGATGCGCAGCTGGTCGAGCCCCTCGGCCGCGGGGGCACCGGTGAGCCGGGCCACCGGTGACGGCTGCCCCTGCCGCCAGACGACCAGCCTCGGCTCACCCCCGTCCCCGCCGTCCTCGATCCAGGCCCAGGTGGTGCCGTCGGAGGCCGGAGACCTCAGATCGCGCAGTGCGGCGAGGGGCCCCGGCAGTCCGGCGGGGCGCAGGGTGGCGAACGACAGCGCCGACAACCGCGTCGACCGTCCGTCCGCGCTCGCCTCCCGCCAGACCAGCAGCCTGCCCGCGGCGAACGGGGCGTCGAGCACACCGGAGTGCAGGGCGCGCGGTGAGGGCGCCCGGTTCCCGGAGCCGGGCCGCCGGACCGGACTGCTGAAGATCGTGGCCCGGCCCTTGCCCGTGCCCTGAGCCCAGAAGACCGAACCGTTCCGGACGACGGGCTGGGGGAGCGGGCCGGGGAGGGTGGACCGGGCGAGCCTGCGCATCCCGCCCTGGGCGTCCTGCACGTACAGCGACCACGGACTGTCCAGCGTGCGGCCCTCCAGGACCGCGAACGCCGTCCACCGCCCGTCCGCCGAGACGTCGGCCGCGAGGAGCTGGTGTTCGACGGGATCGGTGAACGTCAGCAGGGTGCGCGGTGCCTCGGCGGCCTCGACGACGGCCGCCCGGCGGCTCCGCCCGTCGGAGAGCTGGACGACGGTCCATCGGGCCCGGGGCCCGACCTCGGTGAGGACCGCACGCTGGCCCGCCGGCGCGCGGAACTCGCCTGCCGCGAGCGCGGACCGCCAGCTCTCGGGCAGGGGTGCCTCGCACGCCGCCCGGACGACGGTGGCCGGCGGGGAAGCCGTCCGGGCGGAGCCGGACGGGAGCGCGTGCGCCGGCCCCGACGAGGACGGCGAAGGCCCCGCGGAGGCGGTGGGGTCCGTGGGGCCCGACTTGTGGGCCGGCGAGCAACCCAGGCCGGCGAGGACGAGCAGGGCCGAGCCGAGCAGCGCCGGAACCCGTGGTGCGCCCGCGCGGTTCGGTGGTGCCGGGCGTTCCGGTGGTGAGCCGGCGCGGGCCCATCGGCCGCACCGCCCCACCGGACGGCCCGGCGCCCCGCCCTCCGGACGGGACCTGTCGGCCAGCGACTCCCGGCCCGAGCGCCTACCAGACGTAGCCACGGCCACCCATGATCGTCGTGATGGTGTCCGCGGAGATCCGGGCGGACTTCGGGACGCCGCCGGCCCACGAGATCACGCTGGTGCTCACCCCGCCGACCGGGTCCAGGTAGCGGACCTGCCGCGCGTCCGTGTCGCCGTTGTAGCCGTCGATGGCGATCCAGTGGAAGATCTCGATGTTCGGGTGCCCGGCCAGGTGCGGACCGCCCGGTACCTCCCAGGCGTTGCCGGCGATCGCGTAGTCGTGGTCCGTGTTGTGGACGATGTGCTCCCGGAAGTCCGCCACGTCGGCCGACGTCGGGCTGTACGGCAGCGACCTCGGCACGTAGTTGGCGCCGGGGAGACGGTGGTTGAGGGCGTCGGCCATCGGATAGCCGGTCGGCTCCGCCACGTCGATGCCGACCCCGTACCAGGCAGTGCCGCTGGAATCGGTCTTCAGGAGGTCCGCCGCGCTCTGCTGGGAGCGCCCGCCGACCTCGTCGTGCGCGGACTGGGTGATGACCAGGGCGGCCGGGCCGCACCAGTACGACGTCCGCTGGGACTGGTGCAGCCCGCCCGAGACGACGTAGCCGGCGCGCTTGGCGCGGCTGGCGGGCCGCCCGAACCATGCGGCGGCCTCCGCCTCCTTCCTGGCGGTGACCCGGTGCTGCTCGGCGGTGAGCCGCTGCGGACCGAGGGTGTCCAGGGCCTGCTTGTAGAAGGCGCCGGGCGCCCGTCGCGTCCCGGATCCGGGCAGGGGGCCCGGGAAGGGGTCGGTGGCGTGCCCCGCCGTCGCACGGGTGCCGGCCGGCTCCGCGGCGGCGGCCGGTCCGGTCGCGGTGAGGGCGGAGAGAAGGCTCACGGCCGTGATGAGGGCGAGGCAACGCCCTGTGCGCACTGCTGACATCGGTGGTCGCTTCCTGTACGAGGGGGAACTCGGGCAAGCGCTGCCGTGGGTGTCGCACGCCTTTGCGCGTGGGCAGCTGTGGGCGTATCTCGACGGTGCCGCGTGCCCCGGTGCCTCCCGGGGCGGCTCGCCGCGCGCCGCGGATCTTTCGCCCGCTAAGGTGAGCCGCCATGACGACCTTTGATCACTCAGTTGCCGGGCCTTCTTCTCCTTCGTTTGTCGTGCACATCCCGGACGCGGAGCTGGAGCCCGAGCCCCTGGACCCAGCACAGATCGTCTCGGGGAACCCGGAGGTGACGGGCAAGGTGCTGTGGGAGTCCGAGGACGGGCAGCAGGTGCGCGGCCTCTGGCAGATCACGCCCGGTGTGGTCACCGACACCGAGGCCAACGAGCTGTTCGTCGTCGTGAGCGGACGCGCCACGGTCGAGGTCGAGGGCGGTGCCACGCTGGAGATCGGGCCGGGCGACGCCTGTGTGCTGCGGGAGGGCGACCGTACGACGTGGACGGTCCACGAGACGCTGCGCAAGGCGTACCACATCAGCCAGTGACGGCGTCGGCGGGCGGTCAGTCGTCTGCCGCGCCGCCACGGGTGACGGAGCGGCGGACGGCGAGCGCCGCGAGCGGCAGCAGCAGACACGCGGCGACGAGGTTGAGCAGACCGTAGCCTCCATGCGCCACGATCAGCCCCGCCATGACACCGCCGATGCCCGCTGCCGCGTTCATGGTCAGGTCCGACAGGCCCTGCGCCGCCGCCCGGGCGGGTCCCGGCACGGAGTCGGTGAGCAGGGCGGAGCCGGAGACCAGGCCCGCGGACCAGCCGAGGCCGAGCAGGAACAGACCCGCCGCGGTACGGCCGTGGCCGGCTCCCGCCGTGCCCGCGAGCAGCGCGGCGCACGACAGCAGGCCCACGGAGAGTCCGATCACCGAAAGTCTGCCGAAACGGTCCGACAGCACGCCCATCACCGGTGAGAACGCGTACATGCCGGCGATGTGGCCGCTGATGACGAGGCCGATCAGCTGGATTCCCGCGCCGTGGTGGCTCAGCGCGACGGGGGTCATCGACATGATCGAGACCATCGCGGTGTGCGAGATCGCGACCGTGACGAGCGCCAGCCTGGCTCCGGCGGACGCCCGTACGGCACGGACCCCGGCACGCAGCGACCGCTCCTGCTTGTCCCCTTCCTCCGACGGCGCGAGTGCCCGGGCCGTCAGCAGCGGGTCGGGCCGCAGCAGCAGGGCGACGACCACCGCCGCGATCAGGAAGACCCCTGCCGCCCAGACGAACGGCCCGGCGGCCTCCGGGATCCCGGACCCGGAGACACTCCGCCCCGCCGGTGCGGCGATGTTCGGTCCCAGGACCGCCCCGATCGTCGTCGCCCACACCACCAGGGAGATGGCGCGGGCGCGTCTCGCCGGCTCCGCGAGGTCCGCTGCGGCGAAGCGCGCCTGGAGGTTCGCCGAGGAGGCGGCCCCGAAGGCGGCCATGCCCACGAGGAGGAGCGGGAAGTTGCCGAGCACCGATGCGAGTACCACCACGCCGGCGCCCGCGGACCCGATCACATAGGCCAGTACCAGCCCGGGACGCCGTCCACGGGCGGTCATCAGCGCGGCGAGCGGAACGGACAGCAGTGCCGTGCCGGCGACCGTCGCGGTGGGGGCGAGGCCCGACAGGGCCTCCGACCCGCTGACCTGCTGCGCCAGTACGGCGGCCAGCGCGATGCCGGTCGCGACCCCGAGACCGCCGAGGATCTGGCTCGCGATCAGCACCGGAGTGATCCGGCGGCGCAGGGCGGGCAGGTCCGCGGAGCCGGCGGCTATGGGCACGTCATGAGAGGTACTGGCCACTGCCGCAGTGTGCCAGTGACATCGGGTCCACGGCACCCCGGCCGCCGCCCCGCGCTGCCGCCGCACGCGGTCCGGGCGGCCCGGGACGGTCAGAAGAGCGGCTGCGGCAGCACCCCCTCCAGTGCCAGCAGCTTCCGCTTGGTCTCGAGACCGCCGCCGAAACCGCCCAGGCGGCCGTCGTTCTCCACCACGCGGTGGCACGGCACCACCAGGGGCAGGGGGTTGGATCCCATCGCCGCGCCCACCGCCTGGGCGGCGCCGGGCCGCCCCACCCGGTCGGCGAGCTCCCCGTACCCCACGACCGTGCCGTACGGCACCGTCTCCGCGAGCTCGCGCAGTACGCGGCGGTTGAAGCCGGACGTCAGTGACCAGTCCAGCGGCAGCCCGAACTCCGGGCGCCGCCCCGCGAAGTACTCCGCGAGCAGGCGTATCGGCTCGGCCAGGAGTCCCGTGCCGGGGGCGTCCTCGACCCCCCGGCGGCCCAGGCGCTCCGCGAGCCGGCCGACTGCCCTGGCCCGCACCGGCTCCCGGGCGTGGAAGACGACGCTCACCAGCCCGTCCTCGGTCGCGGCGAGCAGCAGCGGCCCGATGTCCGAGTCCACGACGGTCCACTCGAAGCTCTTCATGCGGACCACCGTACGGCCGGGCACCGACAGCCGCCCCGGCCTGTGGAGAACCCCGAACCGGGCTCCCTGGCCGGTGCTCGGACCGCCGGGCGGGCCCGGGCCGTGCGCGTCGACCGGCCACGGGTGGGCACCGGCCGCGGCACCCGGCACCCCGCGCGTCACCTGTCCCGTCAGCCGGCTCGCGTTCCGGTACGCGCTCGGCCACCGCGGCGGGCCGGACCCGGGACCGGCCGGCGTTCGACGGGCTCGCGGACCGATCACGTACGGTCGCAGAACGGCCACAAGCCGAACGGAACCCTCACGTCACGGTTCCCGGTCCGCGCTTTCCTCGCGGTAAATCTCCCTCCCGATCTTTGCTTGCCGGGGCGCTCGCCATACGCTCGCCCGGGACGGCCTTCTCGACGGGACGCACGAGGACACCTGGCGACACATGGGGCGAAGGGCATAGCGCGATGCACGGCACAGTGGACGGTTTCAGCCATGGGCTCGTCACGCCCGTGGCCGCGTACCTCATGGCGTGCCTGGGGGGTGTGCTCGGACTGCGCTGCACGACCAGGGCCCTGCGGAGCGGCGGCGCCGTACGGCCGGGCTGGCTGGTGCTCGGTGCCGTCTCCATCGGTTCCGGGATCTGGACGATGCACTTCGTCGCCATGACGGGCTTCACCGTGGACGGGGTGCCGATCGGCTACGACCCCGTGATCACCTTCGCCAGCCTCGGCGTCGCCGTCGTGATGACCGCGATCGGGACATTCGTCGTCGGCCATCGCGGCGCGAACACGATGGCCCTGGTCACCGGAGGCATGATCACGGGCCTCGGCATCGCGACCGTGCACTACCTGGGCATGGCGGGCATGCAGCTCAGTGGGCGGATCGAGTACGACACCCCGACCGTGGCCCTTTCGGTGGTGATCGCCGTCGTGGCGGCGACGGCCGCGCTGTGGGCGGCGGTCTCGGTCCGCGGCTTCCTGTCGAGCCTCGGTGCCGGTCTGGTGATGGGCGTGGCGGTGAGCGGCATGCACTACACCGGCATGGCCGCCGTCACCGTCCATGTGCACGACACCGTCTCGTCGCCGGCCGACGGCGACAGCCCGCTCGCGCTCCTGGCCCCGATGCTGGTGGGGCCCGTGGTGTTCCTGGTCCTGGCGGCAGTGATCGTCATGTCCGACCCCGCGCTCCTCACGGGCGGCCCCGACATACGGCACGCTCCTGTCGTGGGGCGCCCCGCCGCCGTGGGCGTGCCCGCGCAGCGCCGGCCCTCCCACGCCGAGCAGACGCAGCGGGCGGTGCCGCCCCGAGAGGACCGTCAGGGCGTGCGGCGCGGCCGCCGGCCCTGACGGTCCCGCCACGCCCCGGTGGCAGCTGCCGGGCCCGCGGCGCGGCCGTCGTGAGCGGTCCGGGCCGGTTGTCAGTGGGGGGTCGTACGGTTGATGGCATGCGGCCCGTTACCGAGATCGAACGCACAATGGCGCCCTTCGAGGTCGTCAGCCCCTACCGGCCCAGCGGCGACCAGCCCGCGGCCATCGCCGAGCTGGACCGGCGCGTCCGCGCGGGTGAGAAGGACGTCGTCCTGCTGGGTGCGACCGGCACCGGCAAGTCGGCCACCACGGCCTGGATGATCGAGAAGCTCCAGCGCCCGACCCTCGTGATGGCGCCGAACAAGACCCTGGCCGCCCAGCTGGCGAACGAGTTCCGCGAGCTCCTGCCGAACAACGCGGTCGAGTACTTCGTCTCGTACTACGACTACTACCAGCCCGAGGCGTACGTCCCGCAGTCGGACACCTACATCGAGAAGGACTCCTCGATCAACGAGGAGGTGGAGCGGCTGCGCCACTCCGCGACGAACTCCCTGCTCACCCGCAGGGACGTCGTGGTGGTCGCATCGGTCTCGTGCATCTACGGCCTCGGCACGCCGCAGGAGTACGTGGACCGCATGGTGCCGCTGCGGGTCGGGGACGAGATCGACCGCGACCAGTTGCTGCGCCGCTTCGTGGACATCCAGTACGCGCGCAACGACCTCGCCTTCACCCGTGGCACCTTCCGGGTCCGCGGCGACACCATCGAGATCTTCCCGGTGTACGAGGAACTCGCCGTCCGGATCGAGATGTTCGGCGACGAGATCGAGGCACTCTCCACGCTGCACCCGATCACGGGCGAGGTGATCAGCGACGACAACGAGCTGTACGTCTTCCCGGCCAGCCACTACGTCGCCGGCCCGGAGCGCATGGAGAAGGCGATCACCGGCATCGAGCGGGAGCTCGAGGAGCGTCTCGCGGAGCTCGAGAAGCAGGGCAAGCTCCTGGAGGCCCAGCGGCTGCGCATGCGCACCACGTACGACATCGAGATGCTGCGCCAGATCGGCACCTGCTCCGGTGTGGAGAACTACTCGATGCACTTCGACGACCGCCTCCCGGGCAGCCCGCCGAACACCCTTCTGGACTACTTCCCGGAGGACTTCCTCCTGGTCATCGACGAGTCCCACGTCACGGTGCCGCAGATCGGCGCCATGTACGAAGGTGACGCCTCCCGCAAGCGAACCCTCGTGGAGCACGGCTTCCGGCTGCCCTCCGCGCTCGACAACCGGCCGCTGAAGTGGGAGGAGTTCCAGGAGCGGATCGGGCAGACCGTCTACCTCTCGGCGACCCCGGGCGCGTACGAACTCTCCCGCGCCGACGGCTCCGTCGAGCAGATCATCCGCCCCACCGGCCTCGTCGACCCGGAGGTCGTCGTCAAGCCCACCGAGGGCCAGATCGACGACCTGGTGCACGAGATCCGCACGCGCACAGAGAAGGACGAGCGCGTCCTCGTCACCACACTCACCAAGAAGATGGCCGAGGACCTGACGGACTACTTCCTGGAGCTGGGCGTCCGGGTCCGCTACCTGCACAGCGACGTGGACACGCTCCGCCGGATCGAGTTGCTGCGGGAACTGCGCGCCGGTGAGTACGACGTCCTGGTCGGCATCAACCTCCTCAGGGAGGGCCTCGACCTCCCCGAGGTGTCGCTGGTGGCGATCCTCGACGCCGACAAGGAGGGCTTCCTCCGCTCCGGCACCTCGCTGATCCAGACCATCGGCCGCGCGGCGCGCAATGTGTCCGGACAGGTCCATATGTACGCCGACAAGCTCACTCCGGCTATGGAGAAGGCGATCGAGGAGACCAACCGGCGCCGGGCCAAGCAGATCGCGTACAACGAGGCGAACGGCATCGACCCGCAGCCGCTCCGCAAGAAGATCAACGACATCGTCGCCACCATCGCCCGCGAGGAGGTCGACACCGAGCAGCTCCTCGGCACGGGATATCGGCAGGGCAAGGACGGCAAGGGAGCCAAGGCGCCCGTACCGTCGCTCGCCGCGCACGCGGTCAAGGGCGCCGACGCCAAGGGCGCCAAGGCGGGCAAGGCGGGCAAGGGCGCGATCACGAGCGACCGGCCGGCCGCCGAACTGGCCGGGATCATCGAGGAGATGACGGACCGGATGCGGGCCGCCGCGGCGGAGCTCCAGTTCGAGGTGGCCGCGCGGCTGCGGGACGAGGTGGGCGAACTGAAGAAGGAGCTGAGGCAGATGAAGGAAGCCGGCATCGCCTGAGCCGGGCGGTGCTGCCCGGGCCCGGCCAGTGTCTCAACACCGCCACAAAAACACACCAGGTCTGCTGCGCGGTCGGAGCGACTGCGTAGGGTGCAGGCAACCGCACACACGGACGGTTGCGGGGGAACCATGGAGAGGGGACAGCGCGTGGTGGACGTATCCAAGGGCAATGCGCCCGGGGGTCCCGGCGTCAATCTGACCAAGGGACAGGCCATCAGCCTGGAGAAGAAGGGCGGCGGCACCCTCACCGCGGTGCGGATGGGCCTCGGCTGGCAGGCGGCCCCCCGCCGGGGACTGTTCGGGTCGCGCACCCGGGAGATCGACCTGGACGCCTCCGCGGTGCTCTTCGCCGACAAGCAGCCGGTGGACGTGGTCTTCTTCCGGCACCTCGTGAGCGACGACGGCTCGGTCCGCCACACCGGCGACAACCTGGTCGGCGGCGCCGGCCAGGGCGGCGACGACGAGGCGATCCTCGTCGATCTGCAGCGGGTGCCGGTGCACATCGACCAGATCGTGTTCACCGTCAACTCCTTCACGGGCCAGACCTTCCAGGAGGTGCAGAACGCCTTCTGCCGCATCGTGGACGAGACCAACGGCCAGGAACTCGCCCGCTACACGCTGGACGGCGGTGGCCAGTACACGGCACAGATCATGGCCAAGGTGCACCGCGCCGGCTCCGGCTGGCAGATGACCGCCCTGGGCAACCCGGCCAACGGCCGTACGTTCCAGGACCTGATGCCGTCGATCCTGCCGCACCTGTAGGCACGCGGGCAGGTCCGTCGGCACCAGAGGTCTCGGCGGCGGCCGCCGTGACCGCGCGGCTCCCGGAGGCGGCAGGCCGCCGGGAGCCGTTCCGCACACCACCGAGGGGGACAGAGGCGATGACGGCCGAGCTGGTCAGGGGGCAGAACCATCCCTTGCCCCACACCCGACTCGAGATCCGGGTGTCCGCCGGCAAACCGGTCGTGGCCGCCGCCGCGTTGAGCGACGAGCACGGCCGGGTCCCGGGCACCGAGTGGGTCGCCCACCCCGCCCAGCCGGCCCTGCCCGGTGTCGAGGTCTCCCGCCAGGCCACCGCCGACCATCTGCTGGCCGTCGACCTGAACGCCGTACCCGCCTCCGCGCACCGGCTGACGGTGCTGCTGGCACTGCCCATGGGGCCGGGGCGCCCCGTGCGCTTCGGGGCCGTCGCCGCCCCGTTCGTCTCCGTCGGCCCCCCGGACGGCGACGAGATCGCGAGCTACACGGTCACCGGCCTGGACACCGAGTCCGCCGTCGTGGCCCTGGAGCTGTACCGCCGTCAGGGGGCCTGGAAGGTCCGCGCCGTCGGCCAGGGGTACGCGGGCGGGCTCGCCGCATGCCTCACCGACCAGGGCCTCGACCGCGCCGGCGAACTCGCCGCGGTCGTCCACGAGGCAGTCGCGCCCGGCCTCTCGCGCACTCTCGGCACGCCCCCGCCCCGGACGACGGAGGTGCGGCACGGCGCGGCCGCGGCCGCCACCGCGGGCGACACCGGCCCCTCTCCCGACCCCGGCCCGGCACGGGGCGCCGCCTCGGGCACGGGTCCGCAGACCTCGGGCCCGGCGACACCGCAGCCGCCGGCCCAGACGCACGGGGGCCCCGTCGACTACTCGCATCCGCGCAGGCAGTCCGCCGCGCCGCCGCCTCCGCCCCCGGCCGTACCGCCCGCCGAGCCCGGCCGGCCGCCGGTGCCCGTCGCGGGCGACGCCACCGGCTGGTCCCTGGAGGAGCGGCTGTACAACCAGGTCTGGGGCATGTTCGAGGACCTGGCACGGACGACGGCCGCCTACCGCAGCGCGGTGGACTTCGCCGACTCACGGCTCGACCAGGAGCTCGACCGGGCCCTGTCCGATCCGCGCAGCCGGATCGCCGGCGCGGGGGACGGCGCCCTTGAGGCGGCCCGGGCCAGGCACGACGAGCTGACGGGACGCGCCCAAGAGGTTCTCGACCGCGATCTGACCCAGCTGGCTGCGGAGTCCGAGGTCGTCGAGCCCGCCCTGCCGCCGGCGTTCGCCCGCTGGGACAGCCCGGTCTGGCACGGCTACCGCGTCCCGATGGAGATCCCCATGGCGCTCCGCCTCGGCGACCTCCACCTGCCCGAGCGGCCCGAGCTCCGGATCCCGATGCTGGTCCGGCTGCCGCTGGAGCGCGGGCTGTGGGTGGACAGCGGCCGGGGCACGTCGGACGCCGCCGGGAAGCTGGACGAGGCGCGGCTGCGCGCGCTCGCCGTGGACACCGCGGTCGCCCACGCGGCCCGGCTGCTCGCGGTCTACCCGGCCGGGGAGTTCACCCTGCACGTCATCGACCCCGCGGGTTCGGCGGCGCGTTCACTGGCCCCGCTGGTGCGGTCGGGCGTGCTGGACGGGCCGCCGGCGGCCGGGGCCCAGGGCGTCTCCACGATGCTGACGAAGCTCACGCAGCGCGTGGACCTGGTGCAGATGGCCGTGCGCGGGGGCGCGGCCGACGCACTTCCGCCGGATCTGGACACCGCCCAGCAACTGCTGATCGTCAACGACTTCCCGCACGGTTTCGACGACCGCGCCGTCACACAGCTCCGCTACCTCGCCGACGAGGGGCCCGCGGTCGGCGTCCATCTGCTGATGGTCGCCGACCGGGAGGACGCCTCCGCGTACGGGCCGGTGCTCGACCCGCTGTGGCGCTCGCTGCTGCGGATCACCCCGGTCCCTGACGACCACCTGGCCGACCCATGGGTCCAGCACGCCTGGACGTACGAGCCGCCGTCGGTGCCCGAGGGCAGCGATGTGCTCGGGCCGGTGCTGGCGAGGGTCGCGGAGGCGCGGCGCACCTGGCGTCGCTGACCCGCGGCGGCCGGTGCGCTCCGGCCCCCGTGTGCCGCCTGCTCGCGGGGCACGGCCCGCCCCTGTGCTGCCCCGCGCCCGGAGCCGCCCCACCGCCGCCCCCGTGTCCGTCCCTCGGGACGAGCCCGGGATCGCCTCCCTGAGCTGCAACTTTGACCCCCCATTACCCTCGCCTTTACCTTTCTTTGGTCTTTCGGGTAGTGTTTCCCGCGCGGAGGGGAGTACTCCCACACCTGCGGCGTGCCCGTCAGTACGGACCGACAGACCCAGTGCGGTCCCGGGGCGCCGGCCCGCGGTTCGGCGACCAGCCACCCGGGTGGAAGAGACCTCCGGCAGCGACGACGCTGGTGAGTAGCCGTACGACGCCGGAGGCGCAATGGACGTTTCATTGACCATGTGGCTGGTGACCATTCTTGGTCTCTCCGCCCTGATCGCGGTCGACTTCTTCATCGGGCGCAAGCCCCATGACGTGTCGATCAAGGAAGCGGGTATCTGGACGATCGTCTGGATCGTCCTGGCGGCGATCTTCGGTGTCGGACTGCTGATGGCCGGTGAGACTCAGGCCTCGGGCGAGTTCTTCGCGGGCTACATCACGGAGAAGTCGCTCAGCGTCGACAACCTCTTCGTCTTCGTGCTGATCATGGCGAAGTTCGCGGTGCCGTCGCAGCTCCAGCAGCGCGTGCTGATGTTCGGTGTGCTCATCGCTCTGGTGCTGCGGGCCATCTTCATCGCCGCGGGTGCCGCGATCATCGCCAACTTCTCCTGGGTGTTCTACATCTTCGGCGCGTTCCTGATCTACACGGCCTGGAAGCTCATCCAGGAGGCGCGGTCCGACGAGGACGAGGACGAGTTCGAGGAGAACAGGCTCCTCAAGTCCATCGAGCGGAAGTTCGGCGTCGCAGACAGGTACCACGGCACCAAGCTCTTCATCCGCGTCAACGGCAAGCGGGTGCTGACGCCACTGATGGTCGTCATGCTCGCCATCGGCACCACCGACGTGCTGTTCGCCCTGGACTCGATCCCCGCGATCTTCGGTCTGACCCAGGACCCGTACATCGTCTTCACCGCGAACGCCTTCGCGCTGATGGGTTTGCGGCAGCTGTACTTCCTCATCGGCGGACTGCTCAAGAAGCTGGTCCACCTCAGCTACGGCCTGTCGGTGATCCTCGGCTTCATCGGCGTCAAACTGGTGCTGCACGCGCTGCACGAGTCCGGGGTCCATGTCCCCGAGATCTCCATCCCGTTCTCGCTGGCGGTCATCTGCGGCGTTCTGATCGTCACCACGATCACCAGCCTCATCGCCTCCAGGAAGCAGGAGAAGCAGGAGGCGGAGGCCAACGCCTCGGACGCGTCCGAGAAGGACAGCGTCGAGGCCTGAGCGCCCGGTGCGCCGAGTGCTCCCTGACACGCGCGGCGCACTGCACGATGGCGCCGGCCGGGTCTTCCGCGACCCGGCCGGCGCCGTCGTGCCCGGCCCGCCGCCCGCCGTCTCCGAAGAGCCGGGCCGGATCCTGTGGTCCCGGTTTCGGCTGTTCCGGGTTCCGCGGCCCGGGTACCGCGGTCCACGGGGCGGGGGCCTGGAATCCGCCGTCCGGGGATCCGCGCTCTCGCAGGGAGTGCGCGGGTCCTCCGTCGCACGGTCGCCGCAGGAGCCGCGGGTCCCGTCCGGCGGGCGTCGGGAGCGTCACACGGCAGCGGCGCCCTCGGCGGGCTCGCACAGCCGCCCACGGGCCGGCGCCGTCTCCGGCAGCAGTGCGAAGCAGCCGAGGCTGAGCAGGGCGACCGCGCTCAGATACGCCGCGACCCCCCACGGCGGTCCGCTCCCACCCGCCATGGCCGTGGCGACGACCGGGGTGAGTGCTCCTCCGAGCACTCCCGCCAGGTTGTACCCGACCGCCGCCCCCGTGCACCGCACCCGGGGCTCGTACAGCTCCGGCAGATACGCCGCGACCACCGCGAACATCGTGATGAACGCAAGCATCGCACCGAGGAACCCGGCGAACATCAGCAGCGGCTCGGCCGTCTGGAGCAGCGCCACCATCGGGAACGTCCACAGCGCGCTCGCCGCGCATCCGACCAGACAGAGCGGCCTGCGCCCGTAACGGTCCCCGAGCATCGCCGCGAACGGTGTCACCGCCCCCTTGACGGCGACCGCCGCCATGACGCAGACCAGCATCACGGTCCGGCTCACCCCGAGCCGCTCGGTGCCGTACGCCAGCGACCACGTGGAGACGGCGTAGAAGACCGCGTAGCCGACCGACAGCGCGCCCGCGGTGAGCAGCACCAGCCGCCAGTGCCCCCGCACCACCTCGGCCAGCGGCAGCCGCGCCCGCTCGTCGATGCCTTCGAACTGCGGTGTCTCCGCCAGTGATCCGCGCAGCAGCAGCCCGCCCGCGGCCAGCAGCCCCGCCGCCCAGAACGGCACCCGCCAACCCCAGTCCCGGAACTGGGCATCGGTCAGCCCCGCGGACAGCGCCAGCATCACTCCGTTGGCCAGCAGAAAACCCACCGAGGGGCCGATCTGGGGAAAACTCGCCCAGAGCCCGCGCCGCCCGGCCGGGGCATGCTCGGCCGTCAGCAGCACCGCCCCGCCCCACTCGCCGCCGAGGCCGAGCCCCTGGAGGAAGCGCAGCACCAGCAGCAGTGCGGGAGCGGCCGCTCCGAGGGTCGCGTACGACGGGACACAACCCACGCCGACGGTCGCCAGCCCCGTCAGCAGCAGTGAGGCGAAGAGCACCGGCCGCCGCCCGTGGCGGTCGCCGATGTGCCCGAAGAGCACCGACCCCAGCGGCCGGGAGAGGAAGCCGACGGCGAACGTCCCGAAGGCGGCGAGCGTCCCGGCCAGCGGGGAGAAAGTCGGGAAGAACAACGGGCCGAGGACCAGTGCCGCGGCCGTGCCGTAGACGAAGAAGTCGTAGAACTCCACGGCCGTCCCCGCGAGGGAGGCGGCCGCGAGCCGGGGCATGGAGACCGGCCGGGCGGACGGCACCGGAGGGGGCGACGGGGACTCTTCGGGCGACGGAGCGCGACGATTGTGCATGCCGCGCCAACCACCCGTGGCCGTCGGCGGTTACGGGGGCGCGCAGGCGCGTGATCGGCGACGGGTGGCGCACCGGTGCACGGCCGGTGCACGAGGCGGAACCGGTGCGGTCGCCGTGAGCGTTCGCCCTGCGGGGGCGCTTCCGTCCGCCCCGTCGAAGAGCCCCCGGCCGCCGCTCGTCGCCCGGGGTCCGGGGCCACGGACTCAAGTCCGGCCCTCGCACCCGGGGTTCGCGGCCCGGACGCGGGGCCCGAGCCGGTCCGGCGCCCGGTCTCCGCTCCGCCCAGGGCTCAGTACGTGACCACGATGCGCCGGGCCACGCCGTCCACCCGGATCAGCCCGCCGTAGGGGATCACCAGTTGGGGATCGGTGTGCCCGAGGTCGACGTCGAACACCGCCATGGTGTCCGGCGCGTACAAGAGCAGCGCCCGCTCCACGGCCTCGCGCTGCTCCCGTGCGTAGCGGGCCTGCCCTTCCGCGTCGAGCGGCTGGTCGAACGACCAGGTCTTGGGCCGTGCCCACAGCAGCGCGGGGAAGCGGCGCAGCAGTCCCCGCTCGCCCATGCTGCGCAGGATCCAGAACACCTCGGTGGCCGACGGCAGGTCCTCTGAGGTCTCCAGGAACAGCACACAGCCGTCGTACGCGGCGGGGTCGCGCTGGATCTCCCGGTCGGCCATGAGCATCCAGGAGAGGATCTCCAGGTTTCCGCCCCAGCCGCGGCCCTCGACGACCCGCTCGGGCCCCGTCCAGGTCCACCCGGCAGCGGGATGGGTCTCCGGCTCGTCCGCGAACGTCCCGGGGTCGGCCCAGTCGCGGTCGATGATCCGGACCCGGTCCGCCGGGCGCAGCTCGTAGGGGCCTGGGGTGAACAGGGCGGTCCGCAGCGAGTCCGCGGTCAGTGGTGCCACGGCACCGGGCCGGCCGAGCTCGCACATCACCGACGCGCCGTGGTAGCCCACCACGCCGGTGTTCCAGAGGAACGCGAGCAGATTGGTGTTGTCGCTGTAGCCGAAGAACGGCTTCGGGTTCGCCCGTACCAACTCCCGGTCCAGCAGGGGCAGCACGGTGATCTGGTCGTCGCCGCCGATCGACGCGATCACGGCGCGGATCTCCGGGTCCGCGAAGGCCGCGTGGATGTCGTCGGCGCGCTGTCGGGGCGTGGATCCCATCGTGCGGGTGGCCGGGTACTCGACGGGCACCAGCCCGAACTCCTTCTCCAGCCGCTCGAGTCCCAGCTCGTACGGCAGGGGCAGCAGACCGGGCAGGCCCGCGGAGGGGGAGATCACGGCGATCCGGTCCCCGGGCCGGGGCTTGGGCGGGTACACGGGTACGGATGGGCCGCCGAACGGTGTCATGGGTGCGAGGCTAGCCATGGCTCCGCGGAAAGGGCACCGGGATTTCGCGCCCGGCCGTCACCAACCGCGCTCGTGCCACTCGGGGAGGTGCCGCCGCTCGTCGCCGAGTGTCGTGTCGTCGCCGTGGCCGGGGTAGACCCAGGTCTCGTCCGGCAGTCCGTCGAAGAGCTGGGCTCCCCCGGTCCTGCCCGGACCGATCCGTTGGCCGCGACGAACTCCAGGACACGGGACGGGCCCGCGCGACCGGTCGCGCGGGCCCTTGCGGTGTGCGGGTGGGAGACAGACGCCGGCTCACTCGGGAGCGCGGCCTCCTCGCCCGGCGCAGAGCGGGCAGCCGCTAGTAGCCGAGGTCCTTCTGCTCGGTGATCAGACGTCCGGCGATGTGCAGGTTCCCGTCGGAGTCGAGCACCGCGATGATCTTCTTCGTCGAGCCGTGATGGGTCGTGAAGTAGATCTTGTCCGCCTCCTGGGAGGTGGAGTAGTTCGAGTTCACCGAGAGCTCGATGCTCACGGGGGAGCTGATGAGCACGTCCTTCTTGGGCGAGTTCGGGTAGACCTGGTTCTGTCGCAGCTTCACGCGGCCGTGGGTATCCCCCTCGTTCCAGTCCGTCGCCACTCCGAGATCGATGTCAGGCATGCGACTCCCCCTTCAAATTCGGTGAATGGGCCTTCGCCTCGGGCTGCCGTGGAGCGCCCGAACCACGGCTGAATCTAGACGGACAGTGAGTGCGCCATCGCCGGGAGTTCTGTGCATGGCCGGATTTCTTCCTGAACAGTCTTAAATCAGTGTTCAGGCCATCAAAGGGAGAAACGTCCGGAATTCCTAGAGACAACCGGGGGCTGTCGGCTGCGCACACGCGCACGGGTGCCGTCGGCTGTGCGGTAAGCGTCGTGGCTACCAGCCTCGCGCGCGCCATTCCGCCAGGTGGGGCCGCTCCGCGCCGAGGGTGGTGTCGTTGCCGTGGCCGGGGTAGACCCAGGTCTCGTCCGGGAGGACGCCGAACACCTTGGACTCCAGGCCGTCCATGAGGGAGTCGAACTCCTCCGGCTGTGTTGTCCGGCCAGGGCCCCCGGGGAAGAGGCAGTCGCCCGTGAACACGTGGGGGTGGCCGTGCGGGTCGTCGTAGACGAGCGCGATCGATCCGGGAGTGTGGCCGACCAGGTGGCGGGCGGTGAGCTCCACGTGGCCCACCCTGATCGTGTCGCCGTCGTCGACGAGCACGTCGGTCGGCACCGGGATGCCGGCGGCGTCGTGGCGGCCCGCGTACGTCCGCGCGCCGGTCGCGCCCACCACGTCCGCCAGCGCGCCCCAGTGGTCGCCGTGCCGGTGGGTGGTGACGACGGACGCGATCCCGTCGTCGCCGATCAGCCGGAGCAGTGTCTCGGGCTCGTTGGCCGCGTCGATCAGCAACTGTTCGTCGGTGCTCCGGCAGCGCAGCAGATAGGCGTTGTTGTCCATGGGGCCGACCGCGACCTTGGAGATCATCAGGGCCGCCAGCTCGTGGACGTCCGCCGGGCCGCCGACCCTCACCGCTCCGCTGTAAGTCATGGGGTCAGCGTACTCAGCCGGTCACAGCGGCGGCAGCACCGGCAGCGGGCCGCCGCTGACCTGGAGGGCCGCGCCGTCACGGCGGCCGGAGAGCCAGCCGAGCACGTCCGCGGCGGTGCCCCGGACGGTGACCGGGGTGCCCGCGGTCCCGCCTCCGGTGGTCCAGGTCCGTCCGTCGTCGGCGACGACGGACGTGGGCGGCACGTCCTTGTGCCCGTCGAAGCGCTCCGCGAGGAAGGCCGTCTCGCGCTCGGTGAAGTCGGCCGGCAGGTCCTCCAGCTCGTAGCCGATGCCGAGGTCCACGTGGTGCAGCTCGACCTCGATCAGCCGCCGGAAGGGGATGCGGGACGCGGCGTCCTTCACGCCGTTGCGGAGCTCGACGATCCGCGACCAGTCCGCGTCCGCCGTGGCCGCGGTCCGAAAGCGCCCGTCGGACTCGCGCACGTCGTCCAGCTGGACGGCCAGGGGTCGGGCGGCGTCGCGCTCGATGTCGGCCTCACGCGCCTCCGCGCTCGCGTACATGGGGCGGCCCTCGAGGACGTTCACGAGGGCGTCGGCGTTGCGGGCGAGATGGGCGAGGACGTGGCCGCGGCTCCAGCCGGGGAGCCGTGACGGCCCGGCGGCCGCAGCGTTGTCCAGGTCGGCGGCCGCGTTCAGCAGTCGCTCGGTCGCATCACGTACGGAGTCGAGGTCAGCCACGGGATCGATCATGGGGAAGACGATAGCCCCGCCACACGTTCGGGTGAAGGTGACCGTAGACCGGGGTTAATCGAATGCGCGTGCTATAGGCTCGGGGCAGAGCATTCTGGAGGGCCGGGCGTTCGTCCGGCAGCCGCCGATCCCGTGGTCGCCCTGACCCGGAGCTGTCCGGGCCGGGGGCTGTGCCCCCGATGCTTCTCACGACCTGTCTCAAGAAAGGTGCGGACCCGGCGTGGCCGACCGTCTCATCGTCCGTGGCGCTCGCGAGCACAATCTGAAGAACGTCTCGCTCGACCTCCCGCGTGACTCACTCATCGTCTTCACCGGGCTCTCGGGGTCGGGCAAGTCGTCGCTCGCGTTCGACACGATCTTCGCCGAGGGGCAGCGCCGCTACGTCGAGTCGCTGTCCTCCTACGCCCGGCAGTTCCTGGGCCAGATGGACAAACCGGACGTGGACTTCATCGAGGGTCTCTCACCGGCCGTCTCGATCGACCAGAAGTCCACCTCGCGCAACCCTCGCTCGACGGTGGGCACGATCACCGAGGTGTACGACTACCTCCGGCTGCTCTTCGCCCGGATCGGCAAGCCGCACTGTCCCGAATGCGGCCGCCCCATCACGCGCCAGTCCCCGCAGGCCATCGTGGACCGGGTGCTGGAGCTCCCCGAGGGCAGCCGCTTCCAGGTGCTGTCGCCGCTGGTGCGGGAGCGCAAGGGCGAGTTCGTGGACCTCTTCGCCGACCTCCAGTCCAAGGGGTACTCGCGGGCCCGGGTCGACGGGCGGACGATCCAGCTCACCGAGCCGCCGAAGCTCAAGAAGCAGGAGAAGCACACGATCGAGGTGGTCGTCGACCGCCTGACCGTCAAGGACAGCGCCAAGCGCCGGCTCACCGACTCCGTGGAGACCGCACTGGGTCTGTCCGGCGGCATGGTCGTGCTGGACTTCGTCGATCTCCCCGAGGGCGACCCTGAGCGCGAGCGGATGTACTCGGAGCACCTCTACTGCCCGTACGACGACCTCTCGTTCGAGGAGCTCGAGCCCCGTTCGTTCTCCTTCAACTCGCCGTTCGGCGCCTGCCCCGACTGCACCGGCATCGGCACGCGGATGGAGGTCGACCCCGACCTGATCGTCCCGGACGAGGACCGCTCCCTCGACGACGGCGCGATCCACCCCTGGTCGCACGGCCACACCAAGGAGTACTTCGGGCGCCTGATCGGGGGGCTCTCCGACGCGCTCGGCTTCCGCACGGACATCCCGTGGGCCGGATTGCCGCAGCGTGCCAGGAAGGCCCTGCTGTACGGCCACAAGACCCAGGTCGAGGTCCGCTACCGCAACCGGTACGGCCGGGAGCGCGCCTACACCACCCCGGCGTTCGAGGGCGCGGTGTCCTTCGTCAAGCGGCGCCACAGCGAGGCGGAGAGCGACTCCAGCCGGGAGCGCTTCGAGGGCTATATGCGCGAGGTGCCCTGCCCCACCTGTGACGGCACCCGGCTGAAGCCGATCGTCCTGGCAGTGACGATCATGGAGAGGTCGATCGCCGAGGTCTCGGCCATGTCGATCAGCGAGTGCGCCGACTTCCTCGGCCGGCTGACGCTCAACGCCCGCGACAAGAAGATCGCCGAGCGGGTGCTCAAGGAGGTCAACGAGCGGCTGCGGTTCCTGGTCGACGTCGGCCTGGACTACCTCTCCCTCAACCGTGCCGCGGGCACGCTGTCCGGCGGTGAGGCGCAGCGCATCCGGCTGGCCACCCAGATCGGCTCCGGGCTCGTGGGCGTGCTGTACGTGCTGGACGAGCCGTCGATCGGTCTGCACCAGCGCGACAACCACCGGCTCATCGAGACCCTGGTCCGGCTCAGGGACATGGGCAACACGCTGATCGTCGTCGAGCACGACGAGGACACGATCAAGGTCGCCGACTGGGTCGTGGACATCGGCCCCGGCGCCGGCGAGCACGGTGGCAAGGTCGTCCACTCGGGGCCGCTGAAGCAGCTGCTGGCCAACAAGGACTCGATGACCGGGCTCTATCTGTCCGGGAAGAAGTCCATCGCGACGCCGGAGATCCGGCGGCCGGTGGATCCCGCCCGGCAGCTCACGGTGCACGGCGCCAGGGAGAACAACCTCCGGGACATCGACGTGTCGTTCCCCCTCGGTGTCCTCACGGCGGTCACCGGCGTCTCCGGCTCCGGCAAGTCCACGCTGGTCAACGACATCCTCTACACCCATCTGGCACGCGAGCTGAACGGCGCCAAGTCGGTGCCGGGCCGGCACACCCGTGTGGACGGCGACGACCTCGTCGACAAGGTCGTCCACGTCGACCAGTCGCCCATCGGCCGTACGCCCCGGTCCAACCCGGCCACCTACACCGGTGTCTTCGACCATGTGCGCAAGCTCTTCGCGGAGACGATGGAGGCGAAGGTGCGCGGCTATCTGCCGGGTCGCTTCTCCTTCAACGTCAAGGGCGGGCGCTGTGAGAACTGCTCCGGCGACGGCACCATCAAGATCGAGATGAACTTCCTGCCGGACGTGTACGTCCCCTGCGAGGTCTGCCACGGTGCGCGCTACAACCGGGAGACCCTGGAGGTCCACTACAAGGGCAAGTCCATCGCCGAGGTGCTGGACATGCCGATCGAGGAGGCCCTGCACTTCTTCGAGGCGGTGCCGACCATCTCCCGTCACCTCAAGACGCTGACCGAGGTGGGCCTCGGGTACGTCAGGCTGGGCCAGCCGGCGCCGACTCTCTCCGGTGGTGAGGCTCAGCGGGTGAAGCTGGCGAGCGAGCTGCAGAAGCGATCGACCGGCCGGACGGTCTACGTCCTGGACGAGCCGACCACAGGTCTGCACTTCGAGGACATCTCCAAGCTGATCAACGTGCTGTCCGGACTGGTCGACAAGGGCAACACGGTGATCGTGATCGAGCACAACCTCGATGTGATCAAGACTGCCGACTGGGTCGTCGACATGGGTCCGGAGGGCGGCAGCGGCGGTGGTCTCGTCATCGCCGAGGGCACTCCGGAACAGGTCGGCGCGGTCCCGGCGAGCCACACCGGCAAGTTCCTGCGGGACATCCTGGGCCCGGAGCGCATCAGCGACTCGGTGCCACCGCAGTCCCGGAAGACGGCGGCGAAGAAGACCGCTACCAGGAAACCGGTCTCGGCCAACTCCACCGCCGTGAAGAAGAACACGGTCACGGCCAACGCGACTCCGGTGAAGAAGAAGACGGCAGCGTCGCGGACCCGGGCCCGCAAGGCCTGACCCCGGCTCCGGGCCCCACCGCTCGGTCCTGAAGGCCCGTCGCCCCGGTCCCCGGGCCTCCGGGCCGGGGTGCACCGGGGCCGCCGAGCCGCAATCCCCGGGACGTCAGGTGCCGCGCTTGCGGCGCGGGGCCGCCGAGCCGGCCTCGCGCGCCCTCCGGGTCAGGCCAGTTCGGAGGCGTACGGGGGTTCCGCTCCCGTGCGGGAGCAGGTGACGGCGGCGGCGCGGGCGGCGAACGCGAGCACCTCGGTCCAGGCCGCGGCGTCCAGGGCGAGCAGACCGCCGGGAGAGAGGGCGCCGAGCCGGTGCAGTTGGTGCAGCAGTGCCGCGTTCACGGTGTCGCCCGCGCCGATCGTGTCGGCCACCGTCACGGCCGCCGCCGGAACGGCGGTCTCCACACCCTCCCGGGTGCGTACCGCGAGGCCGCGGTCGCCGCGGGTCAGAACCACGGCGGCGGGGCCCTCGGCCAGCCACTGCTCCGGGGAGCCGCCGAGCCATGCGGCGTCGTCCTCCGAGAGCTTCAGCAGCGACACCGAGGGGAGCCAGCCCGCGAAGCGTCTCCGGTAGGCGTCGGCGTCGGGCACGAGCCGCGGCCGGATGTTGGGGTCGAGCAGCGTGAACACCCCGCGCTGCGCCTCGCGTCGCAGCAGCGCCTCGTATGCGCTCGCCCCGGGTTCCAGCACCAGCGAGCACGTGCCGAGTGCGAGCGCCCCCACCCCGTCCGGCAGTTCCGGCGGCAGTTCGAACAGCCGATCGGCGGTGCCCGTCATGTAGAAGCCGTAGCCCGCCGAGCCGTCCGCGTCGACCTCGGCGACCGCGAGGCTCGTCGGCTCCGGGCCTCGCTGCACCAGCGACGTCCGTACGCCCGCCGTGCGCAGCCCGCCCAGCAGCGCCTCTCCGAAGCCGTCCGCCGACACGCGGGAACAGAAGGCCACGGGGGATCCCAGGCGCCCCAGCGCCACCGCCGTGTTGTACGGGCCGCCGCCGGGCCGCGGCAGCAGGGGCGGCAGTGGTGCGTCCCCGGCTGCCGTCCGCTGCGGGACCAGGTCGATCAGGGACTCACCGGCGACGACGATCACGGCTGAGAACGTAGCCCATCGCCCCCGGGTGCGACAGTCCCGCTCCCGGCCGGCGGACCCGCCGGGAGGGGCCGCGATCTGCGCCGGTATCGTCGGGTTGGTCACCCGCGCCCCGCCCTCACCCGTGGAGATCTTCATGTCCGGTCGATCCACCGCCCGCCGCACCGTGCTGAAAGGCGCCGCCCTCGCCGGGGCCGCCGGGCTGGGGGTCGCCGCCTGCTCCACCGAGTCCAAGGTGGGCCACGCACAGGTCCCGACGCCGACCGCACCGGTCGACCTCGGCGCCGCCGAGGAGGTCCCCGTGGGCGGCGCCCGGCTCTACCGGGAGCAGCGGCTCGTCGTCCACCGCCCGGCGGAGGGCCGGTACAGGGCGTTCAGCGCCCAGTGCACCCACGCCGGCTGCGTGCTGGACAAGGTGGAGGGCACGGAGGGCAACTGCCCCTGCCACGGCAGCCGCTTCGACGTGACGACCGGCACGGCCCTCCGGGGGCCGGCGACCGTGCCGCTCCCGGAGGTCCCGGTGCGGGTGCGGGACGGGAAGCTCGTGGCCGGTCCGGAGGCATGAGCGGCCCGCCCGTCCGCGCCCGGCCGGGCAGGGCGGCCCCACCCGTCCGCGCCCTGGGGGTTGAGCGGCGCGGGCCCACGGATCGCGGCACGCCGTCCCCGGCCCCGGCGGCCGATCCGGTGCCCGTGCGCGTCGGTGCGGCGGCCGTACCGGGTCCCGGCGCCCACCCCGGCGAACCTCCGGGTGAGGCGCTGTTCCCCGCGGGCGGGCGCTGATCGTCCGGCTTCCCTCAGCGTTCCCACTCCCATTCGATCCCCTGGATCCCCGGCCGGACGCCCTGCTCGACCAGGTGCACCGCCGGGTGGCGGCCGCTCGGGGCCAGTTCCGCACGGCAGATCCGTGCCGCGCCGGGGGAGTTCTGGGCGAAGTGGCGGCACCGCACCGGCAGTGCCGCCCCGTCGAAGCGGACCTGCAGCACGTACTGACCGCCGGCCGCCCGGAAGCCCCGTACGTACTCACCGCTCGGGCCCGCCGTGCCGTCCTCGAAGCCGTAGCCGAGTAGGTATGTCTCACCGGACCGCAGCCGGGCGTCGAGGAGCAGTTCCGCGACCAGCACCCCCGCCTCCCGGTCGTATCGGACGCGCCCCGGGCGGCAGTTCTCCGTGGCCCGCACGCTCACCCGCGCCGGATCCCACCCCTGATCCCCGTGATGGACGGCCAGCAGCCGGTCGACGCCGTCGCGGTGGGCGCGCACGACCTTCTGGGAGTCCCGGCCCAGCAGCTCGCGGCCGGGCCCGATCCGCACGCGCTCGTGGTGCCCCACCGTGTGCAGCCCGCCGTCCGCGGGTCGCCCGAGTCCGGCGAGCAGCCGCTCCACCGCCCCGGACACCTCGGCCGGGGCGCGCGGCGAACGGGCCACGGGGCGCTGGGGACCGGTCCCGGCGTCCTCGGGGAGCAGCCGCAGCAGGGAGTTCTCCGGCAGCCGGAGCACGTCCTCGAGAGCCCGCACGGCCCGCAGCGACTCGGGGCGCTGCGGCCGCCGGGCGCCCTGCTGCCAGTAACTCAGACTGGTCACCCCGACCTTGATCCCCCGGTGTGCCAGATGGTGCTGCACCCGCTGCAGCGGCAGCCCCCGCACCGCGAGCGCGGCACGCAGGGCGAGGTGGAAGGGTCCCGTGCGCAGCACCCGGTCCAGTTCGGCCTGGGTGTGCGCGGGGTGCGCGGCGTGCCCCATGGGACTCCTCGATGGACGTTCACGGCCGCCCGGTGGCCCTCGCGCCGGGGGCGGGGCGTGCGGACGGGACCGACGGCGGGCGGCACGGGTCCGGACGGGACCGCGGCAGGCGTCACGGGGCCTCCGGCCGCCGTCACAGCCGCGTGTCACCCCGCATTGAAGCGTGCCGGTCCCGGCCGGACAACGGTTGTCCGGGTGCCGGTCCGATTGCCGGGGGAGCATGGGCGAAGGGTCCGTATTGCGCCGTCGAACGGTGAGCGGCCGGGCACCGGCCGTAGCGGCGTCGGCCCTCGCGACCCTGCCCGCGAGGGTCCGGCGGAGGGGGCCGCGTCCGTGCGGGAGGGCGGGTGCGCGCGCCCTTCCGGCGGCCCCGGTTGTCCGTGCCCGCCAGTAGGGTGGGCGGCATGGCAGACCCCTCCAGCTACCGCCCCAAGCCGGGACAGATCCCCGACTCGCCAGGGGTCTACAAGTTCCGCGACGCGCACCGCCGGGTGATCTACGTCGGCAAGGCGAAGAGTCTGCGGCAGCGGCTGGCGAACTACTTCCAGGACCTGGCGGGTCTGCATCCGCGCACCCGCACGATGGTCACGACCGCGGCCTCCGTGGAGTGGACCGTCGTCTCCACGGAGGTGGAGGCCCTCCAGCTGGAGTACTCCTGGATCAAGGAGTTCGACCCCCGGTTCAACGTCAAGTACCGGGACGACAAGAGCTACCCGTACCTCGCGGTGACCATGAACGAGGAGTTTCCGCGGGTCCAGGTGATGCGCGGCGCCAAGAGGAAGGGCGTGCGCCACTTCGGTCCGTACGCGCACGCGTGGGCGATCCGCGAGACGGTCGACCTGATGCTCCGCGTCTTCCCCGTGCGCACCTGCTCCGCCGGGGTCTTCAAGAACGCGGAGCGCACCGGCAGGCCCTGTCTGCTGGGCTACATCGGCAAGTGCTCCGCGCCCTGCGTCGGCAGGACAGGCGCCGCGGAGCACCGCGAACTGGCCGAGGAGTTCTGCGACTTCATGGCCGGCCGCACCGGCACCTACATCCGCCGCCTGGAGAAGGAGATGGTGGCGGCGGCCGATGACATGGAGTACGAGCGGGCCGCCCGACTGCGGGACGACATAGAGGCCCTGAAGCGCGCCATGGAGAAGAACGCGGTGGTGCTGGCCGACGCCACCGACGCGGACCTGATCGCGGTCGCCGAGGACGAGCTGGAGGCCGCCGTCCAGATCTTCCACGTCCGCGGCGGGCGTGTGCGCGGCCAGCGCGGCTGGGTCACCGACAAGGTCGAGGCCGTCGACACGTCCGGCCTGGTCGAGCACGCGCTGCAGCAGCTGTACGGGGAGGAGCGCGGTGACGCCGTCCCCAAGGAGGTCCTCGTCCCGGCCCTGCCCGAGGACCTCGCCGCGGTCACCCAGTGGCTCGGCGAACGCCGGGGTTCGGCCGTGTCGCTCCGCATCCCCCAGCGCGGCGACAAGAAGGACCTGATGGAGACCGTCGGGCGAAACGCCCAGCAGGCCCTCGTCCTGCACAAGACCAAGCGCGCCAGCGATCTGACGACCCGCTCCCGGGCCCTGGAGGAGATCGCCGAGGCGCTCGGCCTCGACTCGGCGCCGCTGCGCATCGAGTGCTTCGACATCTCCCACCTCCAGGGCCAGGACGTGGTCGCGTCCATGGTCGTGTTCGAGGACGGGCTGCCCCGGAAGGGCGAGTACCGGCGCTTCCAGATCAAGGGTCGTGTCGGAGACACGCAGATCTGGCACGGCGAGGGCCAGGACGACGTCCGCTCGATGCACGAGGTGATCAGCCGGCGCTTCCGGCGCTATCTCGCGGAGCGGGAGAAGACCGGCGAGTGGGCGGTCCCGGAGGACGGCGAGGCCGTGGCGGGCGGCGAGGTGCCGTCGGCCCCGGTGGACGACGGCAGACCCAGGAAGTTCGCCTACCCGCCGCAACTGGTGCTCGTCGACGGCGGGCAGCCGCAGGTCGCGGCGGCCCAGCGGGCCCTGGACGAGTTGGGGATCGACGACGTCGCCGTCGCCGGCATCGCCAAGCGCATGGAGGAGGTGTGGCTGCCGGGGGAGGACGACCCGGTCGTGCTGCCCCGCTCCAGTGAGGGGCTGTACCTCATCCAGCGGGTGCGTGACACCGCCCACGACTTCGCGATCCGCTACCAGCGGTCCAAGCGCACCAAGCGGCTGAGGACCGGTCCGCTGGACTCCGTGCCGGGCCTCGGCGAGGCACGCAAGCAGGCACTGATCAAGCACTTCGGCTCGGTGAAGCGGCTTCGGCAGGCGACGATCGAGCAGATCTGCGAGGTTCCGGGCTTCGGCAGGAAGACCGCGGAGTCCGTGGCCGTCGCCCTGGCGCAGGCCGCTCCGGCCGCCCCGGCGGTGAACACGGCGACAGGCGAGATCATGGAAGAGGACCACGGGGCAGCAGCGACGGAAGGAATCGGGGGAACCACGGAATGACCGAGCGGAACAGACAAGAACACGGAGCAGGAGACGTGAGTACGGGCACGACCGAGGCCGGGCAGGCCGCAGACGCGGCCATCCCCGAGCTGGTGATCATCTCCGGAATGTCGGGCGCCGGCCGCAGCACCGCGGCGAAGTGCCTGGAGGACCTCGGCTGGTTCGTCGTCGACAACCTGCCGCCCGCGCTGATCCCCACCATGGTGGAGCTCGGCGCACGCTCCCAGGGCAATGTGGCCCGGATCGCCGTCGTCGTGGACGTTCGCGGCCGGCGGTTCTTCGACAACCTCCGCGAGTCCCTCGCGGACCTCGACGCCAAGCAGGTCACCCGCCGGATCGTCTTCCTGGAGTCGTCCGACGAGGCCCTGGTGCGCCGTTTCGAGTCCGTGCGCCGTCCGCACCCGCTCCAGGGTGACGGCCGGATCGTCGACGGCATCGCCGCCGAGAGGGACCTGCTGCGGGAGCTGCGCGGCGACGCCGACCTCGTGATCGACACCTCCGGCCTCAACGTCCACGAGCTGCGCGCCAAGATGGACGCCCAGTTCGCGGGCGACGAGGAGCCGGAGCTGCGGGCCACCGTGATGTCGTTCGGGTACAAGTACGGCCTGCCCGTCGACGCCGACCTCGTGGTGGACTGCCGCTTCCTGCCGAACCCGCACTGGGTTCCGGAGCTGCGCCCGTTCACCGGGTTGAACGAGGAGGTGTCGGGCTATGTGTTCAACCAGCCCGGGGCCAAGGAGTTCCTCAACCAGTACACCGGGCTGCTGCAGCTGATCGCCGCGGGCTACCGCCGCGAGGGCAAGCGGTACGTGACGATCGCCGTGGGCTGCACGGGCGGCAAGCACCGCTCCGTCGCCATGTCCGAGAAGCTCGCCGCCCGGCTCGGTTCCGAGGGGATCGAGACCGTCGTCGTCCACCGGGACATGGGGCGCGAGTGACCGCACGCAATCTCCGGCTGCGCCGGCTGCGGGGCAGTGACGCGCTCCGCACCGGCCGTAGACGCGGAACCCAGCCCAAGGTCGTCGCGCTCGGCGGCGGCATGGGCCTCTCCGCCTCCCTCGCGGCCCTGCGCCGCATCACGGGCGACCTCACCGCCGTCGTCACCGTCGCGGACGACGGGGGCTCCAGCGGGCGGCTCCGCAAGGAACTCGGGGTGCTGCCGCCCGGCGATCTCCGCAAGGCGCTCGCGGCGCTGTGCGGGGACGACGACTGGGGCCAGACCTGGTCCCGGGTCATCCAGCACCGCTTCCAGTCCCAGGGCGAGCTGCACGAGCACGCGGTCGGCAATCTGCTGATCGTCGCGCTGTGGGAACAGCTCGGCGACCATGTGCAGGCCCTGGACCTGGTCGGCAGGCTGCTCGGCGCCCACGGCCGGGTGCTGCCCATGTCCGCCGTGCCGCTGGAGCTCCAGGCCCTGGTGAGGGGGCACGATCCGGCGCGCCCCGACGAGGTGGGCACCGTGCGCGGCCAGGCGACCGTGGCGCTGACGCGGGGCGAGGTGCAGTCCGTGCACCTGGTGCCGAACGATCCGCCGGCCGTCCCGGAGGCCGTCGAGGCCGTGCTGGACGCCGACTGGGTGGTCCTCGGCCCCGGCTCCTGGTTCTCCTCGGTGATCCCCCACCTCCTCGTGCCCGAGCTGCTGGACGCGCTCGTCGAGACCAAGGCCCGGCGTGTCCTGTCGCTCAACCTCGCCCCGCAGCCCGGGGAAACGGAGGGCTTCTCTCCGCAGCGTCATTTGGAGGTTTTGGGGCGACACGCCCCTAAACTCGCCCTGGACGTGGTGCTGGCCGACGAGGCCGCCGTGCCCGACCGCGAGTCCCTCGCCGACGCGGCGAAGCGGCTCGGTGCCGCGGTCGAGCTGGCGCCCGTGGCGAGACCCGACGGGGCTCCGAAGCACGATCCGGAGCTGTTGGCCGCCGCGTACGACCGTATTTTTCGGATGCATGGAAGGATCGGCCCATGGCGATGACGGCAGCGGTGAAGGACGAAATCTCCCGGCTCCCCGTCACCCGGACCTGCTGCAGAAAGGCGGAGGTCTCGGCGATCCTGCGGTTCGCGGGCGGACTGCACCTGGTCAGCGGCCGCATCGTGATCGAGGCGGAGCTGGACACGGGGATCGCGGCGCGCAGGCTCCGCAAGGACATCCTGGAGATCTTCGGGCACTCCTCGGACCTCGTGGTGATGGCCCCCGGCGGGCTGCGGCGCGGTTCGCGCTACGTCGTCCGCGTGGTGGCGGGCGGTGACCAGCTGGCCCGTCAGACCGGTCTGGTCGACGGCCGGGGCCGGCCCATCCGGGGCCTGCCGCCCCAGGTGGTCTCGGGCGCCACGTGCGACGCGGAGGCCGCCTGGCGGGGCGCCTTCCTCGCCCACGGCTCGCTGACCGAGCCCGGCCGTTCGTCCTCGCTGGAGGTGACGTGCCCCGGCCCGGAGGCCGCGCTGGCGCTGGTCGGTGCGGCGCGCCGGCTCTCCATCGCCGCGAAGGCCCGCGAGGTGCGCGGGGTGGACCGGGTCGTGGTGCGCGACGGCGACGCGATCGGCGCGCTGCTGACCCGGCTCGGCGCGCACGAGTCGGTCCTGGCCTGGGAGGAGCGGCGGATGCGCCGTGAGGTCCGGGCCACCGCCAACCGGCTGGCGAACTTCGACGACGCCAATCTGCGCCGTTCGGCCCGGGCCGCGGTCGCCGCGGGCGCGCGGGTGCAGCGCGCGCTGGAGATCCTCGGCGAGGAGGTCCCCGAGCACCTCGCGGCGGCGGGTCGGCTGCGCATGGAGCACAAGCAGGCGTCGCTGGAGGAGCTGGGTGCGCTGGCGGACCCGCCGCTGACGAAGGACGCGGTCGCGGGCCGTATCCGCAGGCTGCTGGCGATGGCCGACAAGCGTGCCCAGGACCTCGGGATCCCGGGTACGGAGTCCAATCTGACGGAGGAGATGGCCGACGGTCTGGTGGGCTGAGCCCGCCAGGGCGAACACTCGCTCTCCGGTGGCCGCCTCCCGAGGCCGTGCGCACGGAGCCCCCGTGGCCGAGGCCGCGTCCCGGGCGGCCCGCTTCGGGCGGCTCTCGCGTGGCCGTGCTGGTGACGACGCGGGTGCTGGGCCCCGTTCCGCGGCCGTGTTCCCCGAGGCCCTGTGCGCAGGGCCGCCGTCGCCGGGTTGGCCGTCCCGCGTGGTGGTGGTGTGCGAGCGTGCTGCGGGCGCGAGTGCCCCGCGGGGCCGCTCTCGCGGGGCGGTGCTCGTGACGGTGCACCTGTGCCGGGATCGCGTTCCGCGGCCGTGTCCCCCGCGACGCGCCCGTGAGCCGGGCTCCGAACGAATGCTCCCCTCGGAGCTGCGGGACGGATCCGCTCCACCGATCCGCTCGACGGGGTCCACCAGGGTTGCGAAAGTCCTCACGCCCTGCGGGCGGACGGATCCGCTTTCCGACCCTCCCGGTCGAGGGCCCTCACGCCCCGCCCGTGGACGTCATGGCCCGCCGGGCCGTCCGCGGCCCGGACGGCACACGGTCCGGAGCTCCCGTCACGCTCCGGGCGCCGAGACGCCTTCCCTCTCAACGCCCCTAGGGAGAACGCCACTTGGCCGGCCGGAGCATCTTGACATGATCATGAACTGTCATGAGCCTGGCATCTGTTTTCTTTCGCGACAGACGAAAGCAAGGGGGGCCGATGAGACGAAGAGCGAGATCGATCCTCGCTGCGACCTCACTCCTGATGGCCGGTCTGGCCGCCGCGCCGCTCGCCCGGGCGGACACGGGCGCCGACGACGCCGGACTCACCGTGTGGCAGGCGGAAGTCACCAAGGAACAGGTGCCACTGCTCCTCCAGGCGGGCGCCGACGGTCATGAACTGACCGAGCAGGTACCGGCCGAGGGCACCGCCACGGTCGAGGTGTTCCTCACCGACGCCCAGGCGGGCGCGCTCCGCGACAAGGGTGTGAGCCTCACCGAGCACACCGTGTCCGGCGCGGCGAAGAAGCGCGTCGCCGCCGCCGGGGACGGTGTCTTCCGGCCGTACAGCGGGGAGGGCGGCCTCCAGGAGGAGATCCTCGCCGTCGCGGCCGCCAACCCGTCGATCACCAAGGTCGTCAGCATCGGAAGGACCGTGCAGGGCAAGGACATCCTCGCCCTGAAGCTGACCAAGGGCGCCAAGAAGCACCGGGACGGCGCCAAGCCGTCCACCCTCTACATGTCCAACCAGCACGCCCGCGAGTGGATCACGCCCGAGATGACCCGGCGGCTGCTCCACCACTACGTGGACGGATACGGCAAGGACCGGCGCCTCACCCGGATCGTGGACCGCACCGAGCTGTGGTTCCTGCTTTCCGCCAATCCGGACGGCTACGACTTCACCCACGCCGCCGACAGCAACCGCCTCTGGCGCAAGAACCTGCGCGACAACAACGGCGACGGCAGGATCACCACCGGAGACGGTGTCGACCTGAACCGCAACTTCGCCTACAAGTGGGGCTACGACAACGAGGGTTCGTCCCCCAACGCCGCCAGTGAGACCTATCGCGGTCCGGGCCCCTCCTCGGAGCCCGAGACCGTCGCGCTGGACCGCTTCCAGAAGCGCATCGGCTTCGAGTACGGCATCAACTACCACTCCGCCGCCGAACTGATCCTGTACGGCGTGGGCTGGCAGGTCGCCACCCCCACGCCGGACGACGTGCTCTACAAGGCGCTGGCGGGCACCCCGGACAACCCGGCCGTGCCCGGCTACCACCCCCAGGTCTCCTCCGAGCTCTACACCACCAACGGCGAGGCCGACGGCCACGCGGCCAACGTCAACGGGACGATGATGTTCACCCCGGAGATGACGACCTGCCAGACCGCCTCCGCCATCGACCCGAACGACCGGTGGCGGCCCGAGGACTGCCGCTCCGGGTTCAACTTCCCCGACGACGAGAAGCTGATCCAGGCGGAGTTCGCGAAGAACGTCGACTTCGCGCTGTCCGTCGCCGAGACCGCCGCCCACCCCGACCAGCCCTCGTCGGCGGTCGGTATGGAGGCCCCCGACTTCACCGTCGACCCGTTCACCACCTCCTACTCGCGCGGCGGGGACCAGGAAGTGTCCGTCGTCGCCCGCAAGTCCCTGCGGGACAAGGAGCTCAAGTACCGCGTCAACGGCGGCCGTACCCACGACATGGCGCTCCGGCCGTGGCGGGGCGGGGAGACCTACGGCGGCGAGGACAACATCCGCTTCGACCAGTACCGCGCCAAGGTCAAGGACGGGGACGTCGGCGACCGGGTCGAGGTCTGGTTCACCGGCGAGACGAGGAGCGGGAAGCGCACGTCCAGCGAGCACTTCACCTACACGATCGCGCCCCGGCCCAAGGCCGACACGGTCGTCGTGGCGGAGGAGGGCGCACCGGCCCAGCACGCCCGGGCATACGTCGACGCGCTCCGGGCCAACGGCCGAAAGGCCGTCGTCTGGGACGTCGCCGCGCAGGGCGCCCCGCACCCGCTCGGCGTCCTGGGCCACTTCTCCACCGCCGTCCACTACACCGGCGCGCAGGCGCCCGGCGGGCCCACCCAGCTCGCCCTGCGCGACTTCCTCAACGAGGGCGGCAAGCTGATCGAGGCCGGGGAGCTGGCCGGCGGCAGCGCCCAGGTCGGCAGGGCCGTGACCAACGACTTCAGCCAGTACTGGCTGGGTGCGTACGGCCGCGCCTCGGCTCCCGGCGCCACCGGGTTCACCGGAGCGGGAACGCTGACCGGGACCGGCGGACCCCTCTCCGGCGCCACCGGCAACCCGCTGAACGCACCCGGTGCGTACACGGTCACCTCCGACACGCTGCCGGCCGCGCAGTTCCCGCAGTTCGCGAGCGCCCAGGCGGGCCGCTACGGCGGGGTGAGCAACCCCTACGCCCCGTACGCGGGCTCGTCGATGGCCTCCGCGATCCACGAGGACAACGACTGGAAGCGGCTCACCCGGACCGTCGACCTCACCGGGGTCACCGCGGCCGACACGCCGCGGCTGAGGCTCGCGCTCAACTGGAACACCGAGCCGGGCTACGACCACGCGGTCCTGGAGGCCCACACCGTGGGCGCCGAGGACTGGACGACGCTCCCGGACGAGGGCGGGCTCAGCGGTACCGCGGTACCGGAGGAGTGCGAGGCCGGGTACTTCCTCGGCGGGCATCCCTTCCTGCGGCACTACCTCACCCTGGGCTCCGGCGGCTGCACCGCTTCCGGCTCCAGCGGCACCTGGAACAGCTTCACCGGTTCCTCCGCAGGGTGGAAGCAGGTCTCCTTCGACCTGAGCGCCTACGCCGGCAAGCGGATCGAGCTCTCACTCTCCTACGTCACCGACCCGGGCAGCGGCGGACGCGGTGTGTTCGCCGACGACGCCGCCCTAGTCGTCGGCGGGTCGGAGAGGGAGAGCGAGGGCTTCGAGAGCTCGCTCGGTCCGTGGACCACGCCGGGGGCGCCGGAGGGCAGCCCCGCGCTCGGTGGTGACTGGGCGCGCACAGGTGAGCTGTTCGTCTCGTACGCGGCCGTCACCACCCGCGACACGGTCCTGCTGGGCTTCGGCCTGGAGCACGTCGCCGCGCCCGCGGACCGCAACGCACTGGTCCGCAAGGCGCTCGCCGCGCTCCGTCGCTGACACTGCGTAGTCGCCGAAAAGCGCCGGTGGTCCGTACTTGTCGGTAGGTACGGGCCACCGGCTTTCGGCTCGATCCGGGGGCGTGCTCGATGCCACTCCGGCTGCCCCGGGGAGGTAGGGTCGTAAGCGGTCGGGGACATCCCATATCAGCTCGCCGGCGTCGAAACCGGCGTACCACTGAGGAGATCGGTTCGTGACGATCCGCGTAGGCATCAACGGCTTTGGCCGCATCGGTCGTAATTACTTCCGCGCGCTGCTGGAGCAGGGTGCAGACATCGAGATCGTGGCTGTCAACGACCTGGGTGACACCGCGACCACCGCTCACCTGCTGAAGTACGACACCATCCTCGGCCGTCTGAAGGCCGAGGTCAGCCACACCGCTGACACCATCACCGTCGACGGGCACACCATCAAGGTGCTCTCCGAGCGCAACCCGGCCGACATCCCCTGGGGCGAGCTCGGCGTCGACATCGTCATCGAGTCCACCGGCATCTTCACGAAGAAGGCGGACGCCGAGAAGCACATCGCCGGCGGCGCCAAGAAGGTCCTCATCTCGGCTCCGGCCACCGACGAGGACATCACCATCGTGATGGGTGTGAACCAGGACAAGTACGACCCCGCGCAGCACAACGTCATCTCCAACGCCTCGTGCACCACCAACTGCGTGGCCCCGATGGCCAAGGTCCTCGACGAGAACTTCGGCATCGTCAAGGGCATGATGACGACGGTCCACGCCTACACCAACGACCAGCGCATCCTCGACTTCCCGCACAAGGACCTGCGCCGCGCCCGTGCCGCCGCGGAGAACATCATCCCGACCTCGACGGGTGCCGCGAAGGCCACCGCCCTGGTCCTCCCGCAGCTCAAGGGCAAGCTGGACGGCATCGCCATGCGCGTCCCGGTCCCCACCGGCTCCGTCACCGACCTCGTCCTGGAGCTGGACCGCGAGGTCACCAGGGACGAGATCAACTCCGCCTTCCAGAAGGCCTCCGAGGGCCAGCTGAAGGGCGTCCTGGAGTACACCGAGGACCCGATCGTCTCCTCGGACATCGTGAACTGGCCGGCTTCCTGCACCTTCGACTCGAAGCTGACCATGGTCCAGGGCAAGCAGGTCAAGGTCGTCGGCTGGTACGACAACGAGTGGGGCTACTCCAACCGCCTCGTCGACCTCACGGTCTTCGTCGGCAACCAGCTCTGACCGCCTGCCGGCGACGGTAGGCACCACGATGTGAGCGGAGCAGGGCTCGGGCAGCGCAACGGCGCGCTGCGCGGGCCCTGTGGCGTGTCCCCGACCTCCCCCTAGGAGCCAACAAAGCATGAAGACGATCGACGAACTTCTCGCCGAAGGCGTCTCCGGCAAGCGGGTCTTCGTCCGCGCCGACCTGAACGTGCCCCTCGACGGCACCACGATCACCGACGACGGCCGCATCCGCGCGGTGCTGCCGACCGTGAAGGCCCTGGCCGGCGCCGGCGCCCGGGTCGTCGTCGCCTCGCACCTCGGCCGCCCGAAGGGCGCCCCGGACCCGGCCTTCTCGCTCGCCCCCGCCGCCGCGCGGCTCGGTGAACTGCTCGGCGCGGAGGTGGCGTTCGCCACCGACACGGTCGGCGAGTCCGCTCGCGCGACCGTCGCCGGTCTCGGCGACGGCAGCGTCGCCGTCCTGGAGAACCTGCGATTCAACCCCGGGGAGACGTCCAAGGACGACGCCGAGCGCGGCGCCTTCGCCGACGAGCTCGCCTCCCTCGCCGACCTGTACGTGGGCGACGGCTTCGGGGCGGTCCACCGCAAGCACGCCTCGGTCTACGACCTCCCGGCCCGGCTGCCGCACGCCGCCGGGTACCTCATCGCCGCCGAGGTCTCGGTGCTGAAGAAGCTCACCGAGGACGTCAGCCGGCCGTACGTGGTCGTCCTCGGCGGCGCCAAGGTCTCCGACAAGCTCGCCGTGATCGACTCGCTGCTGGCGAAGGCGGACCGTCTGCTCATCGGCGGCGGAATGGCCTACACCTTCCTCAAGGCCCAGGGGCACGAGGTCGGGATCTCCCTCCTCCAGGAGGACCAGGTCCCGGCGGTGAAGGAGTACATGGAGCGCGCCGAGAAGAACGGCGTCGAGCTGGTGCTGCCGGTCGACGTCCTCGCCTCCGGCGAGTTCCCCGACCTCAAGACCAAGGCGCCCGCCGACTGCATCACGGTGGACGCCGACCGGATCCCCGCCGACAAGGAGGGGCTGGACATCGGCCCGAAGACGCGAGAGCTGTACGCGTCCAAGATCGCCGATGCCGCCACGGTGTTCTGGAACGGCCCGCTGGGCGTGTTCGAGCACCCGGACTACGCCGGCGGCACCCGTGCCATCGCCCAGGCACTCGTGGACAGCAAGGCCTTCACCGTCGTCGGCGGTGGCGACTCGGCCGCCGCGGTCCGCACACTGGGCTTCGACGAAAACGCATTCGGCCACATCTCGACCGGTGGCGGCGCGAGCCTCGAGTACCTCGAGGGCAAGACGCTTCCCGGCCTCGCCGCACTGGAGGACTGAACACCACATGAGCACCCGCACCCCGCTGATGGCGGGCAACTGGAAGATGAACCTCAACCACCTCGAGGCCATCGCCCACGTCCAGAAGCTCGCCTTCGCGCTGACCGACAAGGACTACGACGCCGTGGACGTCGCGGTCCTGCCGCCCTTCACCGATCTGCGCTCCGTGCAGACCCTGGTGGACGGCGACAAGCTGAAGATCACCTACGGCGCCCAGGACCTCTCGGCGCACGACTCGGGCGCGTACACCGGTGAGATCTCCGGAGTCATGCTCGCCAAGCTGAAGTGCACCTACGCGGTCGTCGGTCACTCCGAGCGACGCCAGTACCACGCCGAGTCCGACGAGCTCTGCAACGCCAAGGTGAAGGCCGCGTTCCGGCACGGTCTGACCCCGATCCTCTGCGTCGGCGAGGGCCTGGACGTCCGCAAGGCCGGCCAGCAGGTCCAGTACACGCTGAACCAGATCGACGGCGGACTGAAGGACATCACGGCCGAGCAGGCCGAGACCCTGGTGATCGCCTACGAGCCCGTATGGGCCATCGGCACCGGCGAGGTCGCCACCCCCGAGGACGCCCAGGAGGTCTGCGGGGCGATCCGCGGCCGGCTGGCGGAGCTGTACGGCCAGGTGGTGGCCGACAAGGTCCGCATCCAGTACGGCGGCTCGGTGAAGTCGAACAACGTCGCGGCGATCATGGCCCAGCCCGACGTCGACGGCGCCCTGGTCGGCGGCGCGTCCCTCGACGTGGACGAGTTCGTCAAGATCGTGCGCTTCCGCGACCAGTGAGCGGACGGTAGCGTTGCCCGCCCTCCTCGTCACCTTCGGTGAGGAGGGTCCGGTCCACGGCGAGGCTCGTGGAAATGGGTAACCTCGTCGTACGCTTGCGGGGGCCGAGGCTTGCGGGCCCGGCCCCCGTTCTTCTTGATCAGTTGTTCAGTCTGAATTCGTTCGTCCGAGGAAGTTGGTCCAGCCGTGGTTATGGGGTTCATGATCGCCCTGATCGTCTTCAGCCTGCTGCTGATGCTGCTGGTGCTGATGCACAAGGGGAAGGGCGGCGGCCTCTCCGACATGTTCGGTGGCGGCATGCAGTCGTCCGTCGGCGGCTCCTCGGTCGCCGAGCGCAACCTGGACCGCATCACGATCGTGGTCGGCCTGATGTGGTTCGCGTGCATTGTCGTACTTGCCCTGCTGATGAAGCTGGGCGGCTGAACCGCAAAGGGCGTCCCGGAGGTGGGGGTGTAACTCCAATCACTGGACGAGCGTTGGGCCTTACGTAGACTGGGGCATCTTCGAGCACCATCACGCAGGGAGTTACGACCGTGGCAAGTGGCAACGCGATCCGGGGAAGCCGGGTCGGGGCGGGGCCGATGGGGGAGGCGGAGCGGGGCGAGTCCGCACCGCGTCTCCGCATCTCCTTCTGGTGCTCGAACGGGCACGAGACGCAGCCGAGCTTCGCCAGCGACGCACAGGTTCCGGAGAGCTGGGACTGCCCGCGCTGCGGGTTCCCGGCCGGCCAGGACCGGGACAACCCGCCGGACCCGCCGCGTACCGAGCCGTACAAGACGCATCTGGCGTATGTGCGCGAGCGGCGCAGCGACGCGGACGGCGAGGCGATCCTCGCCGAGGCGCTCGCGAAGCTCCGGGGCGAGATCTGAGCAGCTGACGCGGGCCCGGCCGGTGACGGAATCCCAGGATTCCGTCACCGGCCGGGCCCGATGCGTTCGGCCCGCACGCCGTTGCGTCGCGCCGGTGCCCTCACGATCAATTAGGTTGGTGGGGCAGCGGGGACGCAGTCAGGTACGAGAAGAAGTGGGCTGAAGATGAACGCAATCCGGCTCAACCGGAGGCCCGAATGGGCTGCTCTGACCAAGCACCGTGAGCAGATGGCGGACACGCATCTACGGGAGCTGTTCGCCGCGGATCCCGAGCGCGGCAGCCGGTACACGTTGAGGGCCGGCGATCTGCACCTCGACTACTCCAAGCACCGGGTGACCGACGAGACGCTGGCACTGCTGCGCGACCTCGCCGCCGCCACCGGGGTCGCGAAGCTGCGGGACGCCATGTTCCGCGGTGAGAAGATCAACATCACGGAGGACCGGGCGGTCCTGCACATCGCGCTCCGCGCCCCCCGGGACGCCGTCATCGAGGTCGACGGCGAGAACGTGGTGCCGGCCGTGCACGCCGTGCTCGACAAGATGAGCGCCTTCTCCGGGCAGATCCGTTCGGGCCGCTGGACCGGCCACACCGGAAAGCCCATCAGGAACGTCGTCAACATCGGCATCGGCGGCTCCGACCTAGGCCCCGCGATGGCCTACGAGGCGCTGCGCGCCTACACCGCACGGGACCTGACGTTCCGTTTCGTCTCGAACGTGGACGGGGCCGACATCCACGAGGCGGTCCGCGACCTCGACCCCGCCGAGACGCTGTTCGTCATCGCCTCCAAGACCTTCACCACCGTCGAGACCATCACCAACGCCACCACCGCCCGCGAATGGCTCCTGACCGGCCTCGGCGCGGGCCAGGAGGCCGTGGCCAAGCACTTCGTCGCGCTGTCCACCAATGCGGAGAAGGTCGCCGACTTCGGCATCGACACCGCGAACATGTTCGAGTTCTGGGACTGGGTCGGCGGCCGCTACTCGTACGACTCGGCGATCGGGCTCTCGCTGATGATCGCCATCGGCCCGGAGCGCTTCCGCGAGATGCTGGACGGATTCCACCTCGTCGACGAGCACTTCCGCACGGCGCCGCCGGAGGAGAACGCGCCGATGCTGATGGGCCTCCTCGGCGTCTGGTACGACGACTTCCTCGACGCCCAGTCGCACGCGGTCCTGCCGTACTCGCACTACCTGAGCAAGTTCACCGCGTACCTGCAGCAGTTGGACATGGAGTCGAACGGCAAGTCCGTCGACCGCGAGGGCGAGCCCGTCGACTGGCAGACGGGACCCGTCGTCTGGGGCACGCCGGGCACCAACGGGCAGCACGCGTACTACCAGTTGATCCACCAGGGCACCAAGCTGGTGCCGGCCGACTTCATCGGGTTCGCCGACCCCGTCGACGAGTTGCCGGCCGGACCGGCGGGCCACCACGACCTGCTGATGGCCAACTTCTTCGCCCAGACCCAGGCGCTGGCCTTCGGCAAGACCCCGGAGGAGGTGCGTGCGGAGGGCGTGCCCGAGGAACTGGTGGCACACAAGACGTTCCGCGGCAACCACCCGACCACGACGATCCTCGCCGGCAGGCTGACGCCCTCCGTCCTCGGCCAGCTCGTCGCCCTCTACGAGCACAAGGTGTTCGTCCAGGGCGCCGTCTGGAACATCGACTCCTTCGACCAGTGGGGCGTCGAGCTCGGCAAGGTCCTGGCCAAGCGCCTGGAGCCGGTGCTCACCGAGGGCCGCGGGGGCGAGGACCTCGACAGCTCCACCGCCGCCCTGGTGTCCATGTACCGCACTCTGCGCGGCCGGAGCCCGCTGGGCGGCGGGGCGTAGGACGGCGATCCGATGACGGGGGAGGGGACCGTGCGGCTGAGGCCGCCGAACAACACGCTGAACGAACGCGCCGTCGGGTGGTGGCGGGCGCGGTGCCTGCTGACGGCGGCCGTGCCGGTGGCGGTGCTCGCCGCCCTCGGCGCGTTCATCGGGCCCGCCAGGACCTGGCTGTGGATCGCGGTCGGGGTCCTGGCGTTCCTGGGTCTGGCCGGCACGGCCTTCTTCCCCTCCTGGTGGTACCGCGTCCACCGCTGGGAGGTCACGGAGGAGGCCGTGTACGTCCGCACGGGCGCCCTCCTGCAGGAGTGGCGGATCGCCCCGATGTCCCGGATCCAGACCGTCGACACCGTACGGGGCCCGCTGGAGCAGCTGTTCCGGCTGGCCACCGTCACCGTCACCACCGCCTCCGCCAAGGGCGCCGTCCGGATCGAGGGCCTGGACCACGAGGTCGCGGCCGCACTGGCCGAGCAACTCACGCGGATCACCCAGGCCACCCCCGGGGACGCCACATGAGCACCGAGGGCGGGTCCGACGACGACTGGCGCCGGCTCGACCGGGGCACGGTGCTCGTCACGGCCGCCGTCATGGCCGGTGTGGCCGCCGGCGCCGGGCTGCCCGCGCTGCTGGCTCTCGCCGGGAGCATGCCGTGGTGGCAGGCGTTCGGCTGGGTGGCCGCCGGCGCCCTGGTGCTCATCGCCGGGGGCGCGGGCGCGGACTGGCTGCGCTGGCGGCGCACGCGGTACCGCATCGGTCCCGAGCGCGCCGAACTCCACACCGGACTGCTGCTGGTGAAGCGGCGCTCACTGGCACGCGAACGCATCCGCACGGTCGACCTGACGGCCCATCCGCTGCTGCGGATACTCGGTCTGGTGAAGGTACGGATCGGAACCGGCGAGCACACCGGTGGCGGGGAGTCCACGCTGGAGCTCGACCCCGTCCCCAGGGCCGAGGGCGAGCGGTTGCGCCGGGAGCTGCTGGCCCGGCGGATCGCCGGGGTTCCGGAGGCGGACCGGGAGGGGACACTGGCGACCCTCGACCCCCGCTGGATCCGCTACGCGCCGGTGTCCTTCGTCGCGCCCCTGCTCGGCGGTGCCGCGGTCGGCGCGGTGATGCAGGTGAGCCAGTGGTTCGGGGTGCAGACCCAGGTGATCGACTGGGTCGGTGAGCGGGTCCGGGACACCCCGCTGCTCTGGTCGGTCGCGGTGCTCGCCGTACTCGCCCTGGTGGCCGGGGTCGTCGGAGCGCTCGGCCTCTGGGTGGAGATGTGGTTCGGCTACCGGCTGGAACGCGAACCGGGCGGCACGCTGCGGGTCCGCCGGGGGTTGTTCACCTCCCGCTCCCTCTCCATCGAGGAGCGACGGCTGCGCGGGGTCGAACGCGTCGAACCCCTCGGCGTGCGGCTGTTCGGCGCCGCGCGGGTGGATGCCGTGGCGACCGGACTGGTCGAGGACGGCGAGGACAGGAACGCCGGCCACAGGACGCTGCTGCCGCCCGCGCCGGGGCCCGTGGCCGACGACGTCGCCGCCCGGGTGCTGCGGGAGCCCCGCCCGCCCACCCGCGCCCCGCTCACCGGGCATCCGCGTGCGGCGCGCTCCCGCAGACTGCGCCGGGCCCTCGCGGCGGCGCTCGCGCCCGTCCTGGTCCTCGTCGTCCTGGGGCTGTCGGTGACGGACGTCCTGCTGTCCGCCGCCGCCGTGTGCGCGGCGGTGTCCCTGCCGCTCGCGGTACTGCTGGCCCTGGACGCGTACCGGAGCCTGGGTCACGCGCTCGAAGGCGACTATCTGGTCGCCCGCTCGGGGACCGTACGGCGATGCACGGTGGCGCTGCGGCGCGGCGGCGTCATCGGGTGGACGCTGAGGCAGTCGTGGTTCCAGCGGCGTGCCGGCTTGCTGACCCTGACCGCCACCACGGCGGCGGGCGACGGTGCGTACCCGGTGCACGACGCCGACGAGCAGGAGATCCTGGACTTCGCCGCCCGGGCGGTCCCGGGGCTGCTTGAGCCCTTCCTCGACCGGCCCGCCGAACCGGGCTGACCGGCCGGAGGGGGCGGCGCCGGGGTGCGCGGGGCACGAGCGGGTCACGCCGGGCCTGTGGCGGTCCCGCCTCCGGAACGGCGTACGGCCCGGTCCGCCGGGGAAGGGCGGACCGGGCCGTACGCACCGGAGCGGTGAGTCTCCGTCAGGCGGAGGCGGGCGGATAGAGGTCGCGTGGCAGCTGGGCCGCCGCTGCCGCGTCCAGCAGCCACAGCGTCCTCGACCTGCCGTACGCCCCTGCCGCCGGGGCCTGGATCTCGCCCGCGCCCGACAGGGCGATGCGCGCGGCGTTCGCCTTGTCCTCACCGGCCGCGAGCAGCCACACCTCGCGAGCGGCCCGGATCGCCGGAAGCGTCAGGGAGATGCGCGTCGGCGGGGGCTTCGGCGCGCCGTGGACGCCGACGACCGTACGCTCGGTCTCCCGTACCGCGGGAAGCTCGGGGAACAGGGAGGCCACGTGCGTGTCGGGGCCCACGCCCAGCATCAGGACGTCGAACGCCGGCACATCGCCGCCCGCGTCGGCAGCCGCCGACCGGTAGTGCTCGGGGCCCGCGGCGGCGGCCAGCTCCTCCGCGTACGCGGCTGCCGCGGCGTCCGCGTCGTTGCCGTACCGTCCGCCCGACGCGGGCATCGGGTGCACCCGGGCCGGGTCCAGCGGCACCGAGTCGAGCAGGGCCTTCCGGGCCTGGGTGATGTTGCGCTCCGGGTCCCCTTCGGGAAGGAAGCGCTCGTCGCCCCACCACAGGTCGAGCCTCGACCAGTCGACGGCGTCCCGCGCGGGAGCCGCGGCGAGCGCGGCCAGCAGGCCGTTGCCGTTGCGCCCGCCGGTGAGCACCACCGAGGCGGAGCCCCGGGCGGCCTGGGCATCCACGATCTTCGTGATCAGCCGGGCCGCCGCGGCCTGGGCCATCAGTTCCTTGTCGCGGTGGACGACGAGTTGGGGGGCGCTCACTTGGACGCCGCCTTCCTCGCCGTTGCCTTCGCGGGAGTCCTGTCCCCGGTCTTCTCCCCGGACTTCTCCGCCGCCGGGTCCGGGCGCTTCGCCGGGGCCTTCCTCGCGGCGGAGCCGCTGACGGCCGCTGGGCTCCGCTGGTCGAGCCGGTCGAGCCCGAACCGCAGCGTCGCGGCGTAGATGTCGTCCGGGTCCAGCCGCCGCAGTTCCTCGGCCATCAGCTCGGCGGTGTCACGCCGCTTCAGCGCCACCGCACGGTCCGGCTGGCCCTCGATGGACAGCGTCGCCAGGGAGCCGTCGGCGCGGTCAAGCACGATGGTGCCGCTGTCCGTCAGCAGCCGCACGGCGGTGAGGCCGGGTCCGCCGGAGACCGTGCGCGTCACCGGGACGTCCAGCCGGTCGCCGAGCCACATGCCGAGCAGTTCGCAGCTCGGGTTGAACTCCTCGCCCTCGACCTCGGCCCCGGTGATCCGCCAGTCCACCTGGTCCAGCGCGGCCGCGAGCATCGAGCGCCACGGGGTGATACGGGTCCAGGACAGATCCGTGTCGCCCGGGGTGTAGGCGTCGGCGCGGGCCGTCAACTCGGCGATGGGCTGCTCGCAGGCGTACGTGTCGGTGACCCGGCGCTGGGCCAGTGCGCCCAGGGGGTCGGAAGCCGGATCGACCGGCGCGTTCACCGGCCACCACACCACGACCGGCGCGTCCGGCAGGAGCAGGGGCAGCACCACGGACTGGGCGTGGTCGGCGACCTCGCCGTACAGGCGCAGTACCACCGTCTCGCCGGTCCCGGCGTCCGCGCCGACCCGGACCTCGGCGTCCAGCCGCGCCTTGGCCCGGTCGCGCGGAGAGCGGGAGACGCGCTTGATGACGACGAGCTTGCGCGAGGGGTGTTCGCGGGCGGCCTCGTTGGCCGCCTTCAGCGCGTCGTAGGCGTTCTCCTCGTCGGTGACGATGACGAGGGTGAGGACCATGCCGACGGCCGGGGTGCCGATCGCCCGCCGGCCCTGCACCAGCGCCTTGTTGATCTTGCCGGAGGTGGTGTCCGTAAGGTCGATCTTCATGGCCGGCGCCAGCTCCGTCCGTCTCGTGCGAGCATTTCGTCCGCCTCGACCGGACCCCACGTCCCTGCCGGGTACCGCGCGGGCCGGCCGTGCTTCTCCCAGAACTGCTCGATCGGGTCGAGGATCTTCCAGGACAGCTCGACCTCCTCGACCCTCGGGAAGAGGTTGGAGTCGCCGAGCAGCACGTCGAGGATCAGCCGCTCGTACGCCTCCGGGCTGGACTCCGTGAAGGACTCGCCGTAGGCGAAGTCCATGGAGACGTCGCGGACCTCCAGCGAGGTGCCGGGGACCTTCGAGCCGAAGCGCAGGGTCACACCCTCGTCCGGCTGGACCCGGATGACCAGCGCGTTCTGCCCCAGCTCCTGGGTGGCCGTGCGGTCGAAGGGGGAGTGCGGCGCGCGCTGGAAGACGACGGCGATCTCGGTGACACGGCGGCCGAGCCGCTTGCCGGTGCGGAGGTAGAACGGCACGCCCGCCCAGCGCCGGTTGTCGATCTCCAGCTTTATCGCCGCGTAGGTGTCGGTCTTGGAGGTGGCGTCGATGCCCTCCTCCTCCAGATAGCCGACGACCTTCGCGCCGCCCTGCCAGCCGGCGGCGTACTGGGCGCGGACGGTACCGGCGGCGAGGTCCCTGGGCAGCTTCACCGCGCCCAGCACCTTGGTCTTCTCCGCCGCCAGCGAGTCCGCCTCGAAGGACGCGGGCTCCTCCATCGCGGTCAGCGCGAGCAGTTGGAGCAGATGGTTCTGGATGACGTCGCGCGCCGCACCGATGCCGTCGTAGTAGCCGGCACGGCCGCCGATGCCGATGTCCTCGGCCATGGTGATCTGCACGTGGTCGACGAACGACCGGTTCCAGATCGGTTCGAAGAGGGTGTTGGCGAAGCGGAGCGCCAGGATGTTCTGGACGGTCTCCTTGCCCAGGTAGTGGTCGATACGGAAGACCTGGTCCGGCTCGAACACGTCGTGGACGAGCGAGTTGAGCTCCATCGCGGAGGCCAGGTCGTGGCCGAAGGGCTTCTCGATGACGGCGCGCCGCCACGAGCCGTCCTTCTGCTCCGCGAGCCCGTGCTTCTTCAGCTGCTTGACGACCTTGGGGAAGAACTTCGGCGGCACCGAGAGGTAGAAGGCGAAGTTGCCGCCCGTGCCCTGCACCTGGTCGAGTTCCGTGATGGTCTTCTTCAGGGTCTCGAACGCGTCGTCGTCGTCGAACTCGCCGGGGACGAACCGCATGCCCTGGATGAGCTGCTGCCAGACCTCCTCCCGGAAGGGAGTGCGGGAGTGCTCCTTCACGGCCTCGTGGACCTCGTGCGCGAAGTCCTGGTCGTCCCACTCGCGGCGGGCGAAGCCGACGAGGGAGAAGCCCGGCGGCAGGAGCCCGCGGTTGGCGAGGTCGTACACAGCGGGCATCAGCTTTTTCCGTGACAAATCGCCCGTAACGCCGAAGATCACCAGGCCCGACGGCCCCGCGATGCGCGGGAGCCGTCGGTCCGCGGCGTCACGAAGCGGATTCGCTCCGTGTGCGGAAGTCAAGGTGCTCAGCCCTCCGAGGGAGCGAGGCGCTGGAGCTCCGCCTCGGTCGACTTGAGCAGGTCGTTCCAGGACCCCTCGAACTTCTCGACGCCCTCGTCCTCGAGGAGCTGGACGACGTCGTCGTAGGAGATCCCCAGCTTCTCGAGGGCGTCGAGCTCGGCACGGGCCTGCTCGTACGTCCCGCGCACCGTGTCGCCCGTGATCCGCCCGTGGTCGGCGGTCGCCTCCAGCGTGGCCTCCGGCATGGTGTTGACCGTGCCCGGCGCGACCAGCTGGTCCACGTACATCGTGTCCGGGTACGCCGGGTCCTTGACGCCGGTCGAGGCCCACAGCGGACGCTGCGCGTTGGCCTGCGCCTTGTCGAGGGCGGCCCAGCGCTCCGACGGCGGCGTCGACTTGTCGGCCGAACCGAACACCGCCTCGTACGCCTGGTAGGCGAGCCGTGCGTTGGCGAGCGCCGCCTTGCCGCGCAGCTGCTTCGCCTCGTCGGTGCCGAGGGCGTCCAGCCGCTTGTCGATCTCGGTGTCCACCCTGGACACGAAGAACGAAGCCACGGAACGGATCTTCGACAGGTCCAGGCCCGCGGCCTTCGCCTTCTCAAGGCCGGCCAGGTAGGCGTCCATGACCGCGCGGTAGCGCTCCAGCGAGAAGATCAGCGTGACGTTGACGCTGATGCCGAGACCGATGACCTCGGTGATCGCCGGGAGACCGGCCCGCGTGGCCGGGATCTTGATGAACGTGTTGGGCCGGTCCACCAGCCAGGCCAGCTGCTTGGCCTCGGCGACCGTCGCCGCCGTGTTGTGCGCCAGCCGCGGGTCGACCTCGATCGACACCCGGCCGTCCTGGCCGCCCGTGGCGTCGAACACCGGCCGCAGTACGTCCGCGGCGTCGCGCACGTCCGCCGTGGTGATCATGCGGAGGGCTTCCTCCACGGTCACCCGGCGGGTGGCGAGGTCGGAGACCTGCGGCTCGTACCCGTCGCCGGACGAGATGGCCTTCTGGAAGATGGACGGGTTGGTGGTGACGCCCACGACGTGCTGCTGGTCGATGAGCTCGGCCAGGTTGCCGGACGTGATGCGCTTGCGCGACAGGTCGTCGAGCCAGATCGCGACGCCTTCGTCGGAGAGGCGCTTGAGTGCGTCTGTCATGAGAGTTGCATCTCCTACTGGTCGTATGCCGGCGTCAGCGCTCGGCTGCGGCGATCCCGGTCGTTGAATCGAGCGCGGCCCGCGCTGCGGCGGCCACCGCCTCGGGGGTGAATCCGAACTCGCGGAACAGCACCTTGCCGTCGGCAGAGGCACCGAAGTGCTCCAGCGACACGATCCGGCCTTCGTCACCGACGAAGCGGTGCCAGGTCAGCCCGATACCGGCCTCGACGGCCACCCGCGCCTTCACCGAAGGCGGCAGCACCGAGTCCCGGTACGCCCGGTCCTGCTCGTCGAACCACTCGACGGACGGCATCGAGACGACCCGCGTCGCGATGCCCTCGGCCTGGAGCTGCTCGCGGGCCTCCACGGCCAGGTGCACCTCGGAGCCGGTGGCGATCAGCACGACCCGCGGCTCGGCGCTCTCCCCACCGGGGCCCTCGGCCTCGAACATGACGTAACCGCCCCTGGCCGCGTCCTCGTTGGGCTCGTACGTCGGCACGCCCTGGCGGGTCAGCGCCAGACCGTGCGGCGTGCCCACGCGGAACTCCTTGGTCCAGCGGCGGAGGATCTCGCGCCAGGCGATCGCCGTCTCGTTGGCGTCGGCCGGGCGCACGACGTTGAGGCCCGGAATGGCGCGCAGCGAGGCCAGGTGCTCCACCGGCTGGTGCGTCGGGCCGTCCTCGCCGAGACCGATCGAGTCGTGGGTCCAGACGTATGTCACCGGCAGATGCATCAGCGCGGACAGCCGGACCGCGTTGCGCATGTAGTCGGAGAAGACGAGGAACGTACCGCCGTAGACCCGGGTGTTGCCGTGCAGCGTGATGCCGTTCATGATCGCGGCCATCGCGTGCTCGCGGATGCCGAAGTGGACCGTGCGTCCGTACGGGTCGGCCTCGGGCAGCGGGTTGCCCTCGGGCAGGAACGACGAGGTCTTGTCGATCGTGGTGTTGTTCGAGCCCGCCAGGTCCGCGGAACCGCCCCACAGCTCCGGCACGACCGCGCCCAGCGCCTGCAGCACCTTGCCCGACGCGGCACGGGTGGCGACCGCCTTGCCGGTCTCGAAGACCGGGAGCTTCTCCTCCCAGCCGGCCGGGAGTTCGCCCGCGCGGATGCGGTCGAACTCGGCGGCGCGCTCCGGGTTGGCGGCACGCCACTCGGCGAACGTCTTCTCCCACTCCTCGCGCGCGGTGCGCCCGCGGTCGAGAGCCTGACGGGTGTGCCGGACGACCTCCTCGGAGACCTCGAAGGTCTTCTCCGGGTCGAAGCCGAGGACCCGCTTGGTGGCCGCCACCTCGTCGTCGCCCAGCGCCGCGCCGTGTGCGGCCTCGGTGTTCTGGGCGTTCGGGGCCGGCCACGCGATGATCGAGCGGACGGCGATGAAGGACGGACGCCCGGTCTCCTCCTTGGCCGCCTTCAGCGCCTCGTACAGACCCACCGGGTCCAGGTCGCCGCTCGGCAGCTGCGCCACGCGCTGGACGTGCCAGCCGTACGCCTCGTACCGCTTCAGGGTGTCCTCGGAGACCGCGGTCTCGGTGTCGCCCTCGATGGAGATGTGGTTGTCGTCCCAGAGCAGCACCAGGTTGCCGAGCTTCTGGTGGCCGGCCAGCGAGGACGCCTCGTGGGAGATGCCCTCCTGGAGGCAGCCGTCGCCGGCGACGGCCCAGACGGTGTGGTCGAACGGGGAGGTGCCGGGAGCGGCGTCCGGGTCGAACAGCCCGCGCTCGTAACGGGCGGCCATGGCCATGCCGACGGCGTTGGCGATGCCCTGGCCCAGCGGGCCGGTCGTCGTCTCGACGCCCACCGTGTGGCCGTACTCGGGGTGGCCCGGGGTCTTGGAGTCCCACGTGCGGAAGGACTTGAGGTCGTCGAGCTCCAGGCCGTACCCGGCGAGGTAGAGCTGGATGTAGAGGGTCAGACTGGAGTGACCCGCGGAGAGCACGAACCGGTCACGGCCGGTCCAGTCCGCGTCGGCGGGGTCGTGGCGCATCAGCTTCTGGAAGAGGACGTAGGCCGCGGGGGCCAGGCTCATCGCCGTACCGGGATGGCCGTTGCCGACCTTCTGTACGGCGTCGGCGGCGAGGACACGGACGGTGTCCACGGCCCGCTGGTCCAATGCGGTCCACTCGAGGTCTGTGGTGGTCGGCTTGGTGCTCACCCTGGGTCAGGGCTCCTCTCCACATGTTCGGGTCCCGGTGACTGACCGGGCGCTGTCGAGCCTACCCTCGCAGCAACGTGCATCCTTTCGGGTGCACGTCTCTCCAATCGGACACATCAACCAGCCTGCGGGTACCGGCCCGACTTCGCCTGTTGTCGGTGACTGACTCCGGTGATTACGGACGCCGCGGCCGCAGCGCTCAACACGACCCACCCCCGCGAAGATCGGCATGGGGCCAACGTCTAGAGTGGCGTGGTACGCGCAAGCCTTCACCGGGCATTCACGCCTCCATGACCCTCCGGGTACGAGGGATGCCCCCGCGAAGCTTGCTGGGAATTCTCTGTCAGGGGTGTGCGTGACGGCCGTCGAGTCCCGACCCGCCGGGGTCGTCTTGACTCCCAGCCCGGGGGGCCACCGGCCGTTCGGGGCCCGCGTCAAGGCATTCGTGGCGCTGACCAAGCCGCGGATCATCGAGCTGCTTCTCATCACCACCGTACCGGTGATGTTCCTGGCCGCGCAGGGCGTGCCGGACCTCTGGCTCGTGATCGCCACGTGCGTCGGCGGGTACCTCTCCGCGGGCGGTGCCAACGCGCTCAACATGTACATCGACCGCGACATCGACGCCCTGATGGACCGCACCGCGCAGCGCCCGCTGGTCACCGGCATGGTGTCGCCGCGCGAGGGCCTGGCCTTCGGGATCACCCTGGCCGTGGTCTCCACGCTCTGGTTCGGACTCCTCGTCAACTGGCTGTCGGCGGCCCTGGCGCTCGGCGCGCTCCTCTTCTATGTGGTCGTCTACACGATGCTGCTGAAGCGGCGCACCGCGCAGAACATCGTCTGGGGCGGCATCGCCGGCTGCATGCCGGTGCTGATCGGCTGGTCCGCCGTCACCGACTCCATGTCGTGGGCCGCCGTCGTCCTCTTCCTCGTCATCTTCTTCTGGACGCCGCCGCACTACTGGCCGCTGTCGATGAAGGTGAAGGAGGACTACGCGCGCGTGGGCGTGCCCATGCTCCCGGTCATCGCCTCGAACAAGGTCGTCGCCCGGCAGATCGTCGTCTACAGCTGGGTGATGGTGGCGGTCTCGCTGCTGCTGACCCCGCTCGGCTACACCGGCTGGTTCTACACGGTGGTGGCGCTGGCCACCGGCGGCTGGTGGCTCTGGGAGGCGCACGCGCTGCAGAGCCGCGCCAAGGCCGGGGTGACGGGCGGGAAGCTCAAGGAGATGCGGCTGTTCCACTGGTCCATCACCTATGTCTCGCTGCTGTTCGTCGCCGTCGCCGTGGACCCCTTCCTGCGCTGACCGGCCGACCGGGCGACCCGGGACGGCGTGGCCGAGACCACGTGGCCGGGCGGTCGCCAGTCGATCTACCCGCGAGTAGCATCCTGGTCATGGCAGACACCCAGGTTGACGAGAAGCAGTCCGCGAAGACCGAGCGGAAGGCGGCGAGGCTCGCCAAGCAGATCGGCGCCTTCGCCAAGGCGCACGGCGGCGCCGAGGGCCAGCTCGCGTACATCGGCCAGACGGGCACCCGCATCGTGCTCGTCGGCGAGGACGGCCGCTGGGGCGACCTGGTCGCGCCGACCCACGAGATCGCCGTCAGGGCCGCGGAGAAGTCCGGCATCACCCTGCACGAGTCGTTCGACGGCGACTTCGCGCTGAAGGTCCGCACCGGACCGTACGAGTGGACCCGGATGGCCGGCATCCAGATCGGCGGCCCGTCGAACGGCTGACCGCTCCGTGCCCTGCGGGGGCGCGGGAGAGCGGCCGTTGCGGCCCGGGGCAACACCTCGCGCGGGGCTCACCCGTTAGGACGGGTGGAACGACGTCCACCGCTGGGAGCCCCGGATGATCGACACGCCGTCCTTGGTGGATCAGTACTGCCACGGCGTCCTCCGCACGGAGCTGGGCCTCGGTACCTTCGAGGCCCACCTCGGCGGGACCGCCGGGCCGCCCGCACCCGGCACCACCTTCTTCGACACCCAGACCGGCTTCGCCGTACGCCGCTGGTGCCCGCCGCTGCTCGGCCTCGAACCCCACTGCCCGCCCACGCACTATCTCGCGCGCCGCCGCGAGCTCGGCGTCCTGGAATCCGGCAGGCGGCTGCTGCGGGCCACCGGCATCTCCACCTACCTGGTGGACACCGGACCGCCCGGGGACCTCACCGGAGTGCCCGAGATCGCCGCCGCGGGCATGGCGGACGCCCATGAGATCGTGCGCCTGGAACTCCTCGCCGAACAGGTCGCCGACACCTCGGGCACCGTCGACTCGTTCCTCACCAACCTCGCCGAGGCCGTGCACGGCGCAGCCGACTCGGCCGTCGCCTTCACCTCCGTCGCCGGCGTACGGCACGGGGCCTCCCTCGCGCCCGATCCACCCGGGTCCGGCGAGGTGCGCGGCGCCACCGGGCGCTGGCTGGAAGGCCGGGCGGTCGGCGGCCGGCTCACCGACCCCGTGCTGCTGCGCCATCTGCTCTGGGTCGCCGTCGCCTCGGGGCGGCCACTGCAGATCCACGTCGGGGTGGGCGATCCGCTGTCGCTGACCGGCTTCGCGGCGGCCACCGCGGGCCTCGGCACCGATCTGGTGCTGCTGCACAGCTACCCGTACCACCGCCACGCCGCGCATCTGGCGAGCGTCTTCCCGCACGTGTACGCCGATGTGGGGCCCGCGCCTGCCCACACCGGCGCGGGGGCGGCGGCGGTCCTGGCCGAGACCCTGGAGCATGCCCCGTTCGGGAAGCTGTTGTTCTCCAGCGGGGCCCGGGGGCTGCCCGAGCTCCATGTCGTCGGCGCCAGGATCTTCCGGGAGGCGCTGGACCGGGTGCTCGGCGGCTGGGTCGGCGACGGCGCCTGGTGCCGGGCGGACGCCCGGCGGGTCGCCGGGATGATCGCGGCGGACAACGCCCGCCGCGTCTACGGACTGGCCGGCTGAACCGGACCGCCGGCTCAGGCCGCGGTGAGGGCGGCGTCCGGCGCGGCCGGGGCGCCAGGGGCGGCGAGCGGACGCTCCCGCAGGCTCAGGGCCAGCCGCAGCACGGCGATCCACATCAGCGAGGAGCCGAGCATGTGCGCGCCGACCAGCAGCTCCGGCACGTCGGTGAAGAACTGCACATAGCCGACGGCGCCCTGCGCGACCAGCACGCAGACCAGCTCCCTGGCGCGTGCCCGGGTGTCGTCGGGCGCGTCCACGATCCGCAGCGCCAGCCAGGCCGCCACGGCGAGCACGCAGACCAGCCAGGCCAACGCGGCGTGGACATGGGCCGCGTCCACCCAGTCGAACGGCATCCTCGGCACATCGCTGCTGTCGCCCGCGTGCTTGCCGGACCCGGTCACGATCGTGCCCGCCGCGATCAGCAGGCCCGCCGCGCCGGTCAGCGCCCAGGACAGCCGCCGCACGGGGAGCGGGACCCGGGGCCGGGGCGCGCAGTCGCCCTCGCCCGCCCGGATCCAGGTGACCGTGGCCACCGTCAGCAGTGCGTTCGCCGCGAGGAAGTGGCCGGCGACCGTCCAGGGGTTGAGCCCCGCCCACACGGTGATGCCGCCGAGGACCGCGTTGCTCATCACGACCCAGAACTGCGCCCAGCCGAGCCGGGTGAGCCCGCGCCGCCAGGGCTTGGTGGAGCGGGCCGCGATGATGGCCCAGCCGACCGCCGCCGACAGGACGTACGTCAGCATCCGGTTGCCGAACTCGATGGCGCCGTGGATGCCCTGCTCGGGCGTCGCGAACAGACTGTCGTCCGTGCACTTGGGCCAGGTGTCGCAGCCGAGCCCGGAGCCGGTCAGCCGGACCGCGCCGCCGGTGACGATGATGACCACGCTCATCACGACGGGTGCGAGCGCGGCTCGCCGGAGCACCGTGGGGGACGGCGTCCAGCGCTTGGCGATGTGGGCGAGGGGGGTTTGCACGGCGACCATCGTAGAGGGGCGCTTGTGCGTGTTTTCACGAGGGGCCCCCGGAGCGTCGTCGCCAGGCCGTACCGGAGGCCGCGCAGGCGCTCACTCCCAGCGGAAGAACCTCGCCGCCGCGGCGAGTCCCAGCACCGCCCAGCCCGCCAGGATCCCCAGATCGGCCCACGGCAGTGCCGCGCCGTCCCGGAGCACGTCGCGCAGCCCGTCGGAGAGCGCGGAGATCGGCAGCAGTGAGAGGACCGTCTGCGCCGCGTCCGGGAACCTGTCCAGCGGCACGATCACCCCGCCGCCGACCAGCAGCAGCAGGAAGACCAGATTGGCCGCGGCGAGCGTCGCCTCGGCCCGGAGCGTGCCGGCCATCAGCAGACCCAGCCCCGAGAAGGCCGCGGTTCCCGCGACCAGCAGCAGCGCCACGGCGACGGGACCGCCCCGCGGCGACCAGCCGAGCCCGAGGGCGATCAGCGTCAGCAGCGCGACCTGCAGGACCTCCGTGACCAGGACGGAGAGCGTCTTGGCCGCCATCAGCGCCCAGCGGGGGAGCGGGGAGGCGCCCAGCCGCTTCAGCACGCCGTAGCGGCGCTCGAAGCCGGTGGCGATCGCCTGGCCGGTGAAGGCGGTGGACATCACGGCCAGCGCCAGGACGCCGGGGGCGAGGAAGTCCACCGCCCGGTCCCCTCCCGTGTCGACGATGTCGACGGTCGAGAAGAGCACCAGCAGCAGCGACGGGATGATCACCGTCAGCAGCAACTGCTCGCCGTTGCGGAGCAGCATCCGGGTCTCCAGCGCCGCCTGCGCCGCGATCATCCGGACGACCGGCGCACCCCCCGGCCGCGGGGCGTACGCGCCCCTGCCGCCGGGCGAGTCCGGTGTGCCGGACGTCCGGTCCGTGGTCACCTCAGCGGTCACGACCGCAGCTCCTTCCCCGTGAGCTCCAGGAAGACGTCCTCGAGGGTGTGGCGCTCCACCGAGATGCCGTCCGGCATGACCCCGTGCTGCGCGCACCAGGAGGTCACGGTGGCGAGCAGCTGCGGGTCGACGGTGCCGCTGATCCGGTAGGCGCCCGGCGTCAGCTCGGCCGCCGCGGTGCCGTCCGGCAGCGCCTTCAGCAGGGAGCCGAGGTCCAGGCCGGGACGGCCGGTGAAGCGGAGGGTGTTCTCGGCTCCGCCCCGGCACAGCTGCTCGGGGCTGCCCTGGGCGGCGACCCGGCCCGCGTCGACGATCGCGACGTCGTCGGCGAGTGCCTCGGCCTCGTCCATGAAGTGCGTGGTCAGGACGACCGTCACCCCGTCGGCGCGCAGCTCGCGCACGAGGTTCCAGGTGGCGCGACGGGCCTGGGGGTCGAGTCCGGCGGTCGGCTCGTCCAGGAAGACCAGTTCGGGCCTGCCCACGACGGCCATGGCCAGGGCGAGCCGCTGCTGCTGTCCGCCCGAGAGCCGCCGATAGGTCGTCCGACCGCAGGAGCCGAGGCCGAGCCGTTCGATCAGGGCGTCCACGTCGAGAGGGTGGGCGTGCAGTTTCGCCATGTGGCGCAGCATCTCGTCGGCTCGGGCGCCCGAGTACACGCCGCCGGACTGCAGCATCACGCCGATCCGCGGGCGCAGCCGCGCGGCGTCGGCGACCGGGTCGAGGCCGAGGACGCGGACCGTGCCGGAGTCGGCGCGGCGGTAGCCCTCGCAGGTCTCGACGGTGGTGGTCTTCCCGGCCCCGTTCGGGCCGAGGACGGCGGTGACCGTGCCGGTGCGGACGTCGAGGTCGAGCCCGTCCACCGCGGTTCTGGCTCCGTACCGCTTGACCAGGCCCCGTACCCGGACGGCGGACTCGTTGTTCATGCCGGGCAGTCTAGGGAGAGGGGAGGGGCGGCCGGGGCGCCGGGGCGGGATCCCGGTGGCTCGGGGGGCATGGATCCGGCCACCCGCGGGGGTGCCCCGGAGGCGGTGGCCGCTCCCTCGGGACGGCGGTGCGCAGGGGCGCCCCGGGAGGGACGAATCGCCGGTCAGCGGGGGTGGGCGGGCATCGTGACCGCCCTTCGCCGGACCGCGCCGGTCTCCGCCGGATCGATCCCCCGACTGATCGTTTCCGCAGGTCAGGTTAGGTTTCCCTAAGTGATGCACGGCACCGCCCGCTCGGCGGGACGCGGCTTGTCAGTCTCTCGGGAATTACGCAACAATGGCGTTGTGAAAAACGGCGGAGCTGTGGGGGAGTCCCCCCAGGAGGAGCTCGCGACCGGGGAGCGGTCCACCCGCAACCGGGTCGCGCGGTCGATCCTGGACCACGGCCCGTCCACCGTCGCCGATCTCGCCGGGCGCCTCGGACTCACCCAGGCCGCCGTACGCCGTCATCTGGACGCGCTCGTCTCCGACGACGTCGTCGCGGCCCGTGAGCAGCGCGTGTACGGCGCCCGCACCCGCGGCAGGCCCGCCAAGGTCTTCGCGCTCACCGACTGCGGCCGGGACGCCTTCGACCAGTCCTACGACGTGCTGGCCGTGGACGCCCTCCGCTGGATCGAGGAGAACGCGGGAGGCGAGGCCGCCGTCGCCGCCTTCGCCCGCGACCGCATGGAGGCCCAGGCCGAGGCGTACCGCCGGGCCGTGGAGGCCGCAGATCCGGAGGCGCGCACCGATGCCCTGGCCAAGGCGCTGACCGCGGACGGGTACGCTGCCACGGCGCGTAACGCTCCGGTCGGCGAGCAGCTGTGTCAGCACCACTGCCCCGTCGCCCATGTGGCCGAGCGGTATCCGCAGCTGTGCGAGGCGGAGACCGAGGTCTTCTCCCGTCTGCTCGGCACGCACGTACAGCGTCTGGCCACCATCGCCCACGGCGACGGCGTGTGCACGACCTTCATCCCGAAGGCCGGCCACCGGTCCGACGACGGGCCGGCCGGCGGGTCCGGCGGGACCAGCACGACCAGCAACACCGACAAGACCACTTCGCAAGCATCTGCAAGCACGGCCGGGAGGAACCCCGCATGACTCTCCCCACGGAGACTGCCCACCCTGAGCTCGAGGGCCTGGGCAAGTACGAATACGGCTGGGCCGACTCCGACGTCGCGGGCGCATCCGCGAAGCGCGGCCTCTCGGAGGACGTGGTCCGGGACATCTCCGCGAAGAAGTCCGAGCCCGAGTGGATGCTGAAGATGCGTCTGAAGGGCCTGAGGCTCTTCGACAAGAAGCCCATGCCGAACTGGGGCTCCGACCTCTCCGGCATCGACTTCGACAACATCAAGTACTTCGTGCGGTCCACGGAGAAGCAGGCGGAGTCCTGGGAGGACCTGCCCGAGGACATCAAGAACACGTACGACAAGCTCGGCATCCCCGAGGCCGAGAAGCAGCGCCTGGTGGCCGGTGTCGCCGCGCAGTACGAGTCCGAGGTCGTCTACCACCAGATCCGCGAGGACCTGGAGGAGCAGGGCGTCATCTTCCTGGACACCGACACCGCGCTGAAGGAGCACCCGGAGCTCTTCAAGGAGTACTTCGGCACGGTCATCCCGGCCGGTGACAACAAGTTCGCCTCGCTGAACACCGCGGTGTGGTCCGGCGGCTCCTTCATCTACGTGCCGAAGGGCGTGCACGTCGAGATCCCGCTCCAGGCCTACTTCCGGATCAACACCGAGAACATGGGCCAGTTCGAGCGGACGCTGATCATCGTCGACGAGGACGCCTACGTCCACTACGTCGAGGGTTGCACCGCCCCGATCTACTCCTCGGACTCGCTGCACAGCGCCGTGGTCGAGATCATCGTCAAGAAGGGCGCCCGCTGCCGCTACACGACCATCCAGAACTGGTCGAACAACGTCTACAACCTGGTCACCAAGCGCGCCGTGGCGTACGAGGGGGCGACCATGGAGTGGATCGACGGCAACATCGGCTCCAAGGTCACGATGAAGTACCCGGCCGTCTACCTGATGGGCGAGCACGCCAAGGGCGAGACCCTGTCCATCGCCTTCGCGGGCGAGGGCCAGCACCAGGACGCCGGCGCCAAGATGGTCCACATGGCGCCGAACACCTCGTCGAACATCGTCTCCAAGTCGGTGGCGCGAGGCGGCGGCCGCACCTCCTACCGCGGTCTGATCGAGATCGGCGAGGGCGCCCCCGGTGCCAAGTCCAACGTGCTCTGCGACGCCCTGCTCGTCGACACGATCTCCCGGTCCGACACCTACCCGTACGTCGACGTCCGCGAGGACGACGTCTCCATGGGGCACGAGGCCACCGTCTCCAAGGTCTCGGAGGACCAGCTCTTCTACCTGATGAGCCGAGGCCTCTCCGAGGACGAGGCGATGGCGATGATCGTGCGCGGCTTCGTCGAGCCGATCGCCAAGGAGCTGCCCATGGAGTACGCCCTGGAGCTCAACCGGCTGATCGAGCTGCAGATGGAGGGCGCGGTCGGCTGACGCCGGCGCCCCACCCGCAGCGAGCAGATTCTCACGTAGGAAGCGAGCAACACGACAGCCATGGCTGAGGCTCAGAACATCCCGGTGGGCTCCACCACCGCCGGCTCGATCGCGGTGGCCGCGGAGTCGACCGTCGCCACGCGCATGAGCGCGCCCCCGTCCTTCGACGTGGCGGACTTCCCCGTTCCGCACGGCCGCGAGGAGGAGTGGCGGTTCACGCCGCTGGAGCGACTCAAGGGGCTGCACGACGGCACCGCGAAGGCCGACGGTTCGATCAAGGCGGAGGTGCACGCCCCCGACGGCGTCACCGTCGAGTCCGTGGGCCGCGACGACGCGCGCGTCGGCAGGGCGGGCACGCCCGTCGACCGGGTGGCCGCGCAGGCGTACTCCGCGTTCGAGAAGGCCACCGTCGTCTCGGTCCCCAAGGAGACGGTCCTGGCCGAGCCGGTGCGGGTCACCCTGCACGGCGAGGGCGGCACCACCTTCGGGCACACGGTCTTCGAGATCGGCGCCTTCGCCGAGGTCGTCATCGTCATCGACCACACCGGTGACGCCGTGCGCGCCGCCAACGTGGACTTCCTGATCGGCGACGGCGCCAAGGTCACCTTCGTCTCCGTCCAGGACTGGGACGACACGGCGGTGCACTGCTCGCAGCACAACGCGCTCGTCGGCCGCGACGCCACCTTCAAGTCGGTCGTGATCACCTTCGGCGGCGACGTCGTGCGCCTCCACCCCCGCGTCGAGTACGCGGGCACCGGCGGCGAGGCCGAGCTGTTCGGCCTGTACTTCACCGACGCGGGCCAGCACCAGGAGCACCGACTCCTGGTCACCCACAACACGCCGCACTGCAAGTCCAACGTCGTCTACAAGGGCGCGCTCCAGGGCGACGACGCGCACGCCGTCTGGATCGGCGACGTCCTCATCGAGGCCAAGGCCGAGGGCACCGACACCTACGAGATGAACCGCAACCTGGTTCTGACCGACGGCGCCCGCGTCGACTCCGTGCCCAACCTGGAGATCGAGACCGGTGAGATCGTCGGCGCCGGCCACGCCTCCGCCACCGGCCGCTTCGACGACGAGCAGCTCTTCTACCTGATGGCCCGGGGCATCCCGGAGGCCGAGGCCCGCCGCCTCGTCGTCCGCGGCTTCTTCGCCGAGCTCGTCCAGCAGATCGGTCTGCCGGACGTGGAGGAGCGCCTCATCGCCAAGATCGAGGCGGAGCTGGAGGCGTCCGTCTGATGGCCTTCGTCCGCGCCTGTGGGCTGAGCGAGCTGGAGGAGGACACCCCGAAGCGGGTGGAACTCGACGGCACGCCGGTCTCCGTCGTCCGCACGGAGGGCGAGGTGTTCGCGATCCACGACATCTGTTCGCACGCGAACGTCTCCCTGTCCGAGGGCGAGGTGGAGGACTGCCAGATCGAGTGCTGGCTGCACGGCTCCAGCTTCGACCTCCGCACCGGCAAGCCGTCCGGCCTTCCCGCGACGCGCCCCGTCCCCGTGTACCCCGTAAAGATCGAAGGGGACGATGTGCTCGTCTCCGTCACCCAGGAGTCCTGAGTCACCCATGGCAACGCTTGAAATCCGCGACCTGCACGTCTCCGTCGAGGCCGAGAACGGCCCCCGGGAGATCCTCAAGGGCGTCGACCTGACCGTGAAGCAGGGCGAGACCCACGCCATCATGGGCCCCAACGGCTCCGGCAAGTCGACTCTCGCCTACTCCCTCGCGGGCCACCCCAAGTACACGATCACCGGTGGCACCGTGACCCTGGACGGCGAGGACGTCCTGGAGATGTCCGTCGACGAGCGCGCCCGCGCCGGCGTCTTCCTCGCCATGCAGTACCCGGTCGAGGTCCCCGGCGTCTCGGTCTCCAACTTCCTGCGGACCTCCGCCACCGCGATCCGCGGCGAGGCGCCCAAGCTGCGCACTTGGGTGAAGGAGGTCAAGGAGACCATGGAGAGCCTCCAGATGGACCCCTCGTTCGCCGAGCGGAACGTGAACGAGGGCTTCTCCGGCGGCGAGAAGAAGCGCCACGAGATCCTCCAGCTGGAGCTCCTCAAGCCGAAGATCGCGATCCTCGACGAGACGGACTCCGGTCTCGACGTCGACGCGCTGCGCACGGTCTCCGAGGGCGTCAACCGCGTCCGCGAGACCGGTGAGGTCGGCACCCTGCTGATCACCCACTACACGCGCATCCTGCGCTACATCAAGCCCGACTTCGTCCACGTGTTCGCGAACGGCCGTATCGCCGAGTCCGGCGGCGCCGAGCTCGCCGACAAGCTCGAGGCCGAGGGCTACGAGGCATACACGAAGGGTGGCGTATCCGCGTGACACAGCTGCCGGGCCTCCTCGACACCGAGGCGATCCGCAAGGACTTCCCGATCCTGGACCGCGTGCTCCACGACGGCAGGAAGCTCGTGTACCTGGACAACGCGGCGACCTCGCAGAAGCCGCGCCAGGTGCTGGACGCGGTCGCCGAGTACTACGAGCGCTACAACGCCAATGTCCACCGCGGTGTGCACGTGCTCGCCGAGGAGGCCACGGCACTGTACGAGGGCGCTCGCGACAAGGTCGCCTCCTTCGTCAACGCACCGAGCCGCGACGAGGTGATCTTCACCAAGAACGCGTCGGAGTCGCTGAACCTCGTGGCGAACATGCTGGGCTGGGCCGACGAGCCCTACCGCGTGGACCGCGAGACCGAGATAGTCATCACGGAGATGGAGCACCACTCCAACATCGTTCCGTGGCAGCTGCTGGCGCAGCGCACCGGTGCGAAGCTGAAGTGGTTCGGCCTCACCGACGACGGCCGCCTGGACCTCTCCAACATCGAGGAGGTCATCACGGAGAAGACGAAGATCGTCTCCTTCGTGCTGGTCTCCAACATCCTGGGGACGGTCAACCCGGTCGAGCAGATCGTCCGCCGGGCGCAGGAGGTCGGCGCGCTCGTCCTCGTCGACGCCTCGCAGGCCGCCCCGCACATGCCGCTGGACGTCCAGGCCCTCGGCGCCGACTTCGTCGCCTTCACCGGCCACAAGATGTGCGGTCCGACCGGCATCGGCGTGCTCTGGGGCCGCCAGGAGCTGCTGGAGGACCTGCCTCCGTTCCTGGGCGGTGGCGAGATGATCGAGACCGTCTCGATGCACTCGTCGACGTACGCCCCGGCGCCGCACAAGTTCGAGGCCGGTACGCCCCCGATCGCCCAGGCCGTCGGCCTCGGCGCCGCCGTGGACTACCTCGACGCGATCGGCATGGACAAGATCGCACAGCACGAGCACGCGATCACCGAATACGCCGTCCAGCGCCTGCAGGAGGTTCCCGACCTGCGGATCATCGGCCCGGTCACGGCCGAGGACCGGGGAGCGGCGATCTCCTTCGTGCTCGGGGACATCCACCCGCACGACGTGGGGCAGGTGCTCGACGAGCAGGGCATCGCCGTCCGGGTCGGCCACCACTGCGCACGGCCGGTGTGCCTCCGGTACGGAATTCCCGCGACCACCAGGGCGTCGTTCTATCTGTACTCCACGCCGGGCGAGGTGGACGCACTCATCGACGGCCTGGAGCACGTCCGCAACTTCTTCGGCTGAGGGGCCTGACGTGAAGCTTGATTCGATGTACCAGGACGTCATCCTGGACCACTACAAGCACCCGCACGGGCGGGGCTTGCGGGACGGCGACGCCGAGGTGCACCACGTCAACCCCACCTGCGGCGACGAGATCACGATGCGTGTGAAGTACGACGGCACACGCATCGCGGACGTCTCCTACGAGGGCCAGGGCTGTTCCATCAGTCAGGCGTCCGCCTCCGTGCTGAACGAACTGCTCGTCGGCAAGGAGCTCGCCGAGGCGCAGAAGATCCAGGCGACGTTCCTGGAGCTGATGCAGTCCAAGGGCCAGATCGAGCCGGACGACGCGATGGAGGAGGTGCTGGAGGACGCGGTCGCGTTCGCCGGTGTCTCCAAGTACCCGGCGCGCGTGAAGTGCGCCCTGCTGAGCTGGATGGCATGGAAGGACGCGACCGCGCAGGCGCTGTCCGAAGGGAAGACCGCATGACTGAGAACCGCGAGACCACGGCGGAGAAGGACTGGCCGGACGAGGAGACCTTCTCCTCCGAGGCCGCGGCGCCGACGAGCACGAAGGCCTCCGAGGAGGAGGTCCGTGAGGCCCTGTACGACGTCGTCGACCCCGAGCTGGGCATCGACGTGGTCAACCTCGGGCTGATCTACGGCATCCACATCGACGACGCCAACATCGCGACCCTGGACATGACGCTGACGTCCGCTGCCTGCCCGCTGACGGACGTGATCGAGGACCAGGCGAAGGCCGCGACCGACGGCATCGTCAACGAGCTGAAGATCAACTGGGTCTGGATGCCGCCGTGGGGTCCGGACAAGATCACCGACGACGGCCGTGAGCAGCTGAGGGCGCTCGGCTTCAACGTCTGACACCGCTCGACTCCGCCCCCGAAGCCGGGGCGCGGTGCCGCGGCACGCTCCGGCACGGACCTCTCCGGCACGGGAGGCCGTCCGTCGCGTGCGGGAGTCCGGGACATGACGTCCAGTGGCACGGAGACGTGACGGTCCGCAGGGACCGGGACGGCCGTGCCCGCCGGGGAGACCGGCGGGCACGGCCGTTCGTGCGTGCGGGCCCGTCCGGCCCCGGGACGGTCCCGGCCGGGACCGTCCCGGGGCCGGACGGGCCCGCCGTCCGCCGAGTACGCCACCGCGATGGCCCCCGCCGACCAGCAGGGCGGCGGCGAGGCACACGGCAACCACCGTGCCGTAAAGCTGCTTCCAACCACGGCCTGTCGTCGCGAACGGACCGCCCAGGACATCGCCGAGGGCGAGCGGGCGAAGCGGCATCACCTCCGGCTTCGTACCGGGGAAGGTCCCCAGCCGCCCCAGCCGGGGCCCCGCCGTATCCCGGCGTCCCGCCCCAGCCCGAAGGGTGGCCGTGGTCGGGCACACCGCCCGAGCCGGGTGTGCCGTCGTACGGCCCCGACCCCGGTCCCATGTTGTCCGACATGGGTCTTGCCCCCACCCAGTCGCCTCATCCGACCGGGCCGCGGTAGCCCTCCTGAACACGCCGGAAGGCACCGGTACCCGTCTCCCCGTGTACGTCCGGACCCCTCTTGTGTACGGTCGTACACATGGCTTACGGACTGCTGGCCGCGGCGATCGCGGCGGAGGTCGCCGGCACCACGGCGATGAAGTACAGCGAGGGCTTCACCCGGCTCTGGCCCTCACTGGCCACCGTCATCGGGTACGTGATCGCCTTCGCGCTGCTCGCACAGACGCTGAAGACGCTCTCCGTCGGCACGGCGTACGCGATCTGGGCGGGCGTCGGGACCGCCGCCGTCGCGGCGATCGGCATGGTGTTCCTGAACGAGTCCACCAGCCTCGTGCGGATCGCCGGTATCGCGCTGGTCGTCGCCGGCGTCGTCGTGCTCAACCTCGGCGGCGCGCACTGATGGGGCGCCGCTACGACCCCGATCGGCGCCAACGCATCATCGACGCCGCCATCCGGGTGGTCGGACGCCACGGCATCGCCGGGCTGAGCCACCGCACGGTCGCCACCGAGGCGGACGTGCCGCTGGGCTCGACCACGTATCACTTCGCCTCGCTGGACGAGCTGCTGGTCGCCGCGCTGCGCCAGGCCAACGAGGGCTTCGCGGCCGCCGTCCGGGACAGCGGGGTCCTCGCGGACCCCGGCCGGGATCCGGCCGGTGAGCTGGCCCGGCTGATGGGGGAGTGGCTCGGGGGCGAACGGAGCGGGGTGGAGCTGGAGTACGAGCTCTATCTCGCCGCCCTCCGCCGCCCCGCGCTGCGCCCCGTCGCGGCGGAGTGGGCCGACGGGGTCACCGAAGTGCTCGCCCGCCGCAGCGACCCGGTGACCGCCCGGGCCCTGGTGGCGCTGATGGACGGGATCTGCCTCCAGGTCCTGCTCACGGGCACCGCCTACGACGAGGAGTACACGCGCGAGATGCTGGGCCGGGTCCTGTCCGCGTCGGGGAGCGTGAACCCGAACGCGGTCTCCGGGTGACAGGGGGTGTGACGCCTACCGACAGCGGACACGGAGACCGCGTGAACGGCCCACCCGAGGCACCCGGCGACGACGCGCATCCGGAGGCCCCTTCGTCGCGAAGGGCACCGTCATCGCCCACGCTCACCCGGGTGAGCACCGAGATCGTGGACGACCCCGAGGGGAGGCAGGGAACCGCACCGCCCGGCGGCCCGCACAGGGGACGGGCCGCCGGGACGCGCGACCGGCACCTGAGACCGGTTCGCCCCCGCCCGGCCCCGCCGGTTAGGTTCTCCTCATGACTGACTCGCCCGACAGCACCACCGCACCTCGCCCCACCGGCGCCGTCGCCGCCGGACTCGCCACCGTCGCCGGTGACGGCACCGTGCTCGACACCTGGTTCCCCGCCCCCGAGCTCTCCACCGAGCCCGGCCCCGCCGGCACCGAGCGCCTCACGCCCGACCAGGCGGTCAACCTGCTCGGTGAAGGTGCCGCCAGGGCCGTCGGTGTGGACGCCCGGCGCGAGGTCGAGGTCGTGGCCGTACGCACGGTCATCGCCTCGCTCGACGAGAAGCCGATCGACGCGCACGACGCCTACCTGCGCCTCCACCTGCTCTCGCACCGGCTCGTGCGGCCGCACGGCCAGAGCCTCGACGGGGTCTTCGGGCTGCTGGCCAACGTCGCCTGGACCTCCCTGGGGCCGGTCGCCGTCGACAACGTCGAGAGGGTGCGGCTCAACGCCCGCGCCGAGGGCCTCCACCTCCAGGTGACCTCGATCGACAAGTTCCCGCGGATGACGGACTACGTGGCGCCCAAGGGCGTCCGCATCGCCGACGCCGACCGCGTCCGGCTCGGCGCGCACCTCGCCGAGGGCACCACGGTCATGCACGAGGGCTTCGTCAACTTCAACGCGGGCACCCTGGGCACCTCCATGGTCGAGGGCCGTATCTCCGCCGGCGTCGTGATCGGCGACGGCTCCGACATCGGCGGCGGCGCCTCCACCATGGGCACCCTCTCCGGCGGCGGCAACGTGGTCATCGCCGTCGGCGAGCGCTGCCTGATCGGCGCCGAGGCGGGCGTCGGGATCGCGCTCGGCGACGAGTGCGTCGTCGAGGCCGGTCTGTACGTCACCGCGGGCACCCGCGTCACGATGCCCGACGGACAGATCGTCAAGGCCCGTGAGCTGTCCGGCGCCTCGAACATCCTCTTCCGCCGCAACTCGGTGACCGGCGCCGTCGAGGCCCGCCCGAACAACGCGGTCTGGGGCGGTCTCAACGAGGTGCTGCACAGTCACAACTGAGGTACGCCGTCGCCGCCCCGGGTACCGGAGGTCCGCTCCCCGGGGTCGGCGAACGCTTTCGTGTGACTCCGCGTGACCTCCGGCGCCGCCGGACGGATGAACGGGTGACCGTGGAGTCCTACGAAATGCCAAGGCGAGGAATCGAGATGAAGACCAGGCCGGCCGTGCTCGGAACGCTGATGCTGGGGGCCCTGGCGGGTCCGTGCGGACTCGCGCACGCCGACGAGACCCACAGCGACTCGCACAACGCCCCTGTCGTGGCGCTGGTCTCGACCGGCCAGATCGACGATCCGCTCGAGGACGTCCTGGAGCATGCCGCCGTCCTCGGCTCGACCTACGTGTACGACTGAGCCCGGACGGGAACCTCCGGGGCCGTACCGGCCCGGTGCGCGCGCGGCGCCGCCGGGTACAGCCGGGCGAGTTCCCCGTACGCCGCCAGCAGCCCGCCGGTCGTCTCCCGGCCGGCGGGCCGCAGCGGCTCGCGCACCGGTCCGGCCGGCAGTCCGATCGCCCCCAGCAGGGCCTTCGCGGTCACCGTGCCCGGCAGTCCCGAGGCCATCATCGACTCGGCGAGCGGCAGGGTGAGCTGGTTGATCGTGGTGGCCTCGGCCGTCAGCCCCGCGTCGAAGGCGTCCAGGACGGCCCGCATGGGGCGCGGGGCGGCGTTCGCCACGGTGCTGACGAAACCGGCGGCGCCGACGGCGTAGAGCGGCAGGTTCGTCTCCTCGCAGCCCGAGTAGTACGCGAGCGAGGTCCGGGCGATCACCTTGGTGCTGCCGAGCAGGTCGTACGCGCAGTCCTTCACGGCCACGATCCGCGGGTGGGCGGACACGCGTACCAGGGTGTCCGGTTCGATGCGGGTGCCGGTGCGGCCCGGGATGTCGTACAGCATCAGCGGAATGCCCACCGCGTCCGCGACCTGCCGGAAGTGTGCCGCGAGGGCGTCCTGCGGCGGTCTGCTGTAGTACGGGGTCACCACCAGCAGGCCGTCCGCCCCCGCCTTCTCCGCCGCCCGGCCCAGCTCGACGGTGTGCCGGGTGCTTGCGCTGCCGACGCCGGCGACGACGGCCGCTCGTTCGCCCACGGCCTCGCGCACGGCCCGTACAAGCGCGGTCTTCTCGGCGTCGGTGGTGGTGGGCGACTCACCTGTGGTGCCGTTCAGCACCAGCCCGTCGCAGCCCTCGTCCACCAGGTGCGCGGCCAGCTTCTGTGCGCCGGCCAGGTCGGGGCCGCCATCGGCGGTGAACGGTGTGATCATCGCGCAGAGTGCACGGCCGAACGGGCGCGGTCGAGGTCGTGGCGTCGTCATGGCCGAAGTGTCCGTCCCGGCGACTGTGAAGGTCCACTTAGTTCTGCTTGGGTGCAAGGGAAAGCATTGCTGAAGGGATTGGTGCGGTGGGGTGGGCGCCGGCCCCGGACCGCCGCCACGGACGGTACCCGCGTCCGCGGCCACGCCGAGGGGAGAGCGGGGCGGGAGGCCCGGAAGGCGCTGGAGGCGCCCCACGGCGGATCCGGCTCCCGTGCCTCGCCGTGGCACCTGGTCCGGAGCCACCCGGCCGGGTCCCACGGGCAGCCGCGTGACGCGCTGGACGCCCGCGCCCTTCCCTGACGCGGGCGTCCGGGAAGGGCGCGGCCGACCGCCCCGATGCCGATGCCGATGCCGATGCCGAGGCGGAGCCGGGCGCCGCGACGGGCGCCCGTCCGCTGTGCGTCCCGCCGGGCGTTCCGCCCGCTCCGCGGTTACGGGCGGAAGCGCAGCACCTGCGGGTCGTGGTCGCTGTTCTGGTCCGCGAACTCCGCGTTGATGTGGACGCTGTCGTAGCTGAAGTCGTCGATCGACGGGCTGGTCAGGATCTGGTCAAGCACCTGGCTGTTGCCCTGGTAGACGTACGAGTAACGCTCCCAGCGCGGCAGCGACTTGATGGCGGGGTACAGCGCACCGCCGTGCGTCAGCGCCTTCGTGGTCTGCGAGAACTCGAAGTCGTTGATGTCGCCGAGCACGACCACGTCGGCGTTGCGCTGGGCCTTCAGGATGTCCTTCACGAAGGCGTTCACGGTCTGGGCCTGCAGCAGGCGCTGGGCCTCGGAGGACCGGGCCGGCGGCTGGTGGTGCGAGGTCAGGCTCTCGTCGCCGCCCTTCGAACCGAAGTGGTTGGCGATGACGAACACCGTGCGGCCTCGGAAGACGAACTCTCCCGCGAGCGGCTTGCGGCTGTTCTCCCAGGCCGCGTTGGCCGGGTCGACCCGGCCGGGGGAGAGGGTCAGGGCGGCGCGGCCCTTCTCCCGGACGACACCGGTCGCGGCGGTCGGCGTGCCGCCCGCACGGTCGGTGAAGGAGACCCGCTCGGGGTCGAAGAGGAACACCTGGCGGATGTTGCCGCCGGGCTGGCCTCCGTCCTTGTTGTTCTCCGGGTCGACCGAGCGGAAGTCGTAGGCAGGACCGCCGGCGGCGACGATCGCCTCCGTGAACTTGCGGACGGTCTGGTCCGCGGCGACCACACCGTCGTTCGTCGCGCCCGTGTTGTCCTGGATCTCCTCCAGGGCGATGATGTCCGGCGTGGCGAGGTTCTCGACGACGGCCCGGGCCAGGGCGTCGAACTTCTCCTGTGGGTCGGACGGGTCCAGGTTCTCCACGTTGTACGTGGCCACGGACAGTTCACCGCGGCGCTCCTGGCGGGCGCGCTCGCGCTCCAGGCCGCGGTCCTGCACCGTGCCGAGGGTACGGGCCGTGATAGTGTAGCCGCCGAACTGGTTGAAGTCCAGCGGGCCCTCGGTCGTTCCGGACAGCACGTCACCGACGTTCGCCTTCGGGAACGGCTGCTGGGCGATCGGCACCAGCGACTGGATCTGGAGCCGGCCGGTGTTCTGGGAGGCGTACGAGCCGTAGCGGGTTCCGCCGCGCACGGTGCGGTTCTCCCACGGCTTCACCGTGACCCACAGCTCCGAGTACGGGTCGGTGGCGCCGACGACACGCGAGGAGCCGATCCGGACGTTGCTGCCCTCCAGGGACTCGTAGTAGTCCAGGGCGTACGCGCGGGGCCGCAGCGGCAGCGCGTTGATGCTGTTCCCGGCCGCGGGGTCGCCCTCGGGCGCGTACGCCGACGGCACGGAGCGGGCGGTGATCGTCACCGGCGCGGGCAGCTCGTTCCCGGAGGAGACCACGGTGATCGTCGGCTTGGAGATCTGGGTGATCGACTGGTTGCCGGAGTTGAGGCCGCCGGGGACGTACTCGCCGACCGTGCCCGAGACCCTGACCGCGTCGCCGGTGGCGACCGTCGGGGTGGAGCCCGTGAAGACGAAGATCCCCTCGCTGGTGGCGGGGTCGGCGTCGGCCTGGGGGTCCTGGATCCAGAATCCGCGGGAGGAGCCGTACGTACGGACACCGATGACGATGCCCTCGACGTCGGCGACCTGGCGGCCGACGAGCGGGGACGTACGGGTCGTGCCCTGGATGTCGTGAATGCGGACGGCCGGGTCCGTGTTCTCGGCATCGGCGGCGGCCGAGGAGGAACCGGCGAGCAGGCCGGCGGCCAGTGCGGAGGCCACGACGGCTGCGACGGCGGCAGATCTCGGTATGGAAGACATCAGGGAACTCCGGTGTGAGGGTTGAGGGGTGGCATGTGGGACCACTGATGGATCTACGCGCGTCAATGTCTTGTGTGGATGCGTGAGTTGTCAAGAGGTGCCGGGTGTACGGGGGTTGACGGGTACATGAATCGGAAGGCATCGGGCGAATTGCGTCTACGCTGGGGGCCGCCACGAGCCGGATCGCCCACAGCCGAGGAGAGCCCCCAGATGCCAGCAGACCGCCCCGCCGGACGCCGTGCCCTGCCGCCTGTGCGACTGCACTCGGACGCGGAACTGGCGCGGGACGCGCTGGGCGCGCCCCTGCTCGCCCGGGCCGTGCGGCTGGCGCGCTGGGCCGGACCCGAGACCAGGGTCGGCGCGGGCGGTGAGCTCGTCGACGAGCAACTCGCTCCGGCAGCCGAGGTGTTGGGGCTGCCGGCGGACGAGGACGGCCGGGCGTACGCCAGCGAGGCATGGCGGATCGCCGTGGACACCGGGCTCGTCGAGGTCACGGATCCGGAGGACGACACCGCCGAGTTCGGCACGGTCACCGCCGGCGGCGCGCTGCCGCTGGTCACCGGCGGCAGCCCGCAGGACGTGCTCGCGCTCTGGCAGGACGCCTTCGACGCGGTCTTCGCCGACGCCATCGCCCCCGTGCTGGAGGATCCGGACGCGATCATCGGCCCGGACGGCGGGATCGACTTCGACGCGCTCGGCTGGGACCCCGAGGCGGAGACGGAGTTCCTCGACGGCGTCCTCGGCAACCTCTACCTGCTGACGGCCATGGGGACGGGCGCGGTGGAGGGGCAGGTTCCGCTGCCGGCCCTCGCCGCGTCGATGATCGTGCCGGACGACATGCGGGAGCCCACCGACGCGGTACTGGAGCAGGTCTCCGACGCGATGATGCGCCTCGACGACCAGTTCCGGGTGCTGGAACCGATCGGACTGGTGGAGTACCGGCCGGTCGACGAGGCACTGATGGTCGAGGAGGGCGCCGAGCCCGCGCTCCCGGGCATCGAGGAGGACGTCTCGCGCTACGGGCTGGTGAAGCTCACCCCGCTCGGCCTGTACGGCGTCAGGAACCGGCTGGCCGAGGGCGGGGAGTCGGTTCCGGCCGTCGGCGACCTCGCCGACAAGGACGCCGACGCGCTGCTCGACGGAGTGGCGTACTACCCCGACGAGGCGGCCCTGGCGGAGACCGCGCAGTGGCTCGGCGCGCGAGCCCCGCTGCAGGCCGCCCGTGAACTGCTCGCCGCCGCGCGGGGCAGCGACCCCGGCGCGCCGCTGCGCCGTCTGCGCTGCCAGCAGGCGCTCGCACTCGCGGGCCCCGAGGCGGAACCGGCGGTCCGGGACGTCCTGGACGACCGCGAACTCGGCGGCCTCGCCCGCGTCTGGCTCGCCGAGCGCGGCGCACCGGACGTACCCCCGCCGCCGGAGACCATGGTCTTCTGGCTCGCCGTCGACACCATCGCGGCCCAGCTCGACGCCGAGGGCGACCTGGCGGACGTCCAGGACCTGATCGTGGGCCTCGTGGGTCAGCACGGCGGCTTCTTCGACGCGGTCTGGCGCGTCGACCACCCCGCCACGGTGGACGTCCTCGACGCGATGGGCCGACTCCACCCCGACAGGAAGACGGCGAAGGACGCCCGCAAGGCGGCGTTCAAGGCCCGCTCCCGAGGCTGACACCGGCTCGCCGGCGCCGGCCCCGGTAGCGGGCCCTGAAGCGGTCCGGCGGCGGGGCCGCCGCCGGCCTTCCCCGGCGGATACCGCGTCCCCGCGGCCGGTACCGTGCCGCGGGGCGCGCTCATGGCGGGCGTCGTGCGTCCACGCACGGCCGGTCGGCGGGCGCACGCCCGCGCGCGAATCGAAGGGGCGCACGCTGACCGCGACGGCGTCGGACAGGCGATCCTGAGCTACCACCGCTCTGTTCGCCGGCATCCGGACGCCGGGCATCACACTCGCCGTCACCGGCCCCTGGAAACGAGGGCCCCGCCCCTGAGCAACGGCGTCCCGGATCCGCCCGGGCGGCCGGAAAACCCTTGGCGCGACCCGCGCCCGCTTCCCTAGAGTGATCCACGTCCAGGTGCGCAGGCAGGACCTACTTCCGCTCATAACGGGGAGGCCGCGGGTTCGAGTCCCGCCGCCGGCACTCGTGCCGGTGTAGCTCAGAGGTCAGAGCACCACTGTCGGTTCCGCCGAACCGTCCTCTGGACGCACAACTCCGTGCACCTCCCGGTGCGCAGGCCGCGGTTACTTCGTTGTCATCGAAATTGCGACCGCAGCCGTCCTCGATCTCGGGAGGCCCAGCATGCGGAGAGGGCGCCCGGTGCGCAGGCCACGGGTACTTCCGGATCTGGCGGCTGCGGGTTCGAGTCCCGTCATGCCTTCGGGGCGTGTAGCTCAATCGGGCAGAGCACCAGGCACAGCAACCGTCGCCGACCCCTGATCTCGGGCACCCTCTTCCGCGCTGCGCTTCCCCTGGAAACACCGAATTCGGGGGAATTCACATGGCACGCTTCAACATCCGCCCCGTCAAGTCCCGCGCGGCCTCGCCCGTGAGGACGACCGGGCGGACCACCGTCACCCACCAGGGCGGCCGGGGCCATCTGCGCGATGCCAAGTCCGAGCTGTTTCTGCTGGCGGTGGCGAACTTCGTCTCCCAGCAGACCTTCTACGAGTCCGACGAGGCCCGGGACGACCGCTTCATCGCGCTCGTCCGCACGCTCGCCGTCGAGGACCCCGAGTGGACCGCCGGCCTGATCGGCTGGCTCCGCGGGGACGCGGGCATGCGTACCGCCTCGCTCGTCGCCGGCGCCGAGTACGTGAAGGCCCGGCTGGACGCCGGTGCCACCGAGGGGCCGGCGAACCGGAAGGTCGTCGCGTCCGTGCTGCGCCGCGCCGACGAGCCGGGCGAACTGCTCGGCTACTGGACCTCCCGCTACGGGCGGAGCATCCCGAAGCCGGTGAAGCGTGGCGTCGCCGACGCCGTGCGCCGCCTCTACACCGGCAAGTCGCTGCTGAAGTACGACACCGCGGCCAAGGGCTACCGGTTCGGCGACGTGCTGAACCTCGTGCACGCCTCGCCGGACCCGGACAGGCCCGGGCAGGGCGAGCTGTTCCGCTACGCCCTGGACCGCAGGCACCACCCGGCCACGGCCGTCCCGCCCGCCTCGAACCGTACGCTCACCGCGTACCGGGCGCTGATGGCGCTGCCGGTCGGGGAACGGCGTGCCGTGGTCGCGGCGCCGGACGCGGCCGAGCGGCTGGCGGGGGCGGGAATGACCTGGGAGGCGCTGGCGGGCTGGCTGCAGGGCCCGATGGACGCCGCAGCCTGGGAGGCCGTGATCCCCTCCATGGGTGCCATGGCGCTGGTGCGCAATCTGCGCAACTTCGACCAGGCCGGGGTGTCCGACGAGGTCGCGGCGCGGGTCGCGGCGAAGATCTCGGACCCGGAGTCGGTCGCGGCCTCGCGGCAGTTCCCCTTCCGCTACCTGGCCGCCTACCGGCACGCGCCGTCGCTGCGCTGGTCGTACCCGCTGGAGACGGCACTCGGCCACTCGCTGGCCAACGTGCCCGCGCTGCCCGGCCGGACGCTGATCCTGGTCGACCGCTCCGGCTCGATGTGGTCGAGGCTGTCCGACCGTTCGGAGCTGAACCGGGCGGACGCGGCGGCGATCTTCGGAACGGCGCTCGCCATGCGGGCGCAGGCGGCGGACCTGGTGGAGTTCGGAACGACCAGCCGGCCCGTGCGGTACCGGCCGGGCGAGTCGGTGCTGAAGGTGCTGGGCCGGTTCGGCGACCTCGGCGGTACCGACACCACCGGGGCCGTGCGCAGGCACTACCGGAGCCACGACCGGGTGCTGATCGTCACCGACGAGCAGGCGTCGTACAGCCGCCACGGCGACCCGGCCGCGCAGGTCCCGGACCGCGTCCCGGTCCACACCTGGAACCTGGCCGGGTACCGGGCGGGCCACGGCCCCTCGGGCACCGGCAACCGGCACACCTTCGGCGGACTGACGGACGCCGCTTTCCGGATGGTGCCGCTGCTGGAGGCCGGCCGGGACGCGAACTGGCCGTGGGTGGCGGATTGAACGGGGAGCGGGGGGAGGGCACATACTGCAGGCAATGACTGAATCTGCCGGTTCCCGGCGTCACCTGCCCACCAGTCCCTTCCACCGCCCCACCCCGCCCGCCCCGCCGATCGAGCACTTCGACGTCGGAGACCGGGTCTCGCACGACCAGTTCGGACTCGGAAGAGTCACCGGAGTCGAGGGCGCGGACGCCGTCCTCGTCGACTTCTCAGGGCGACAAGGGAGGATCCTCAGCCCGTTCACGAAACTGACCAAACTCTGAGGTCGCGCCCGCGGGCCGCCGCCGCATCGGCGGCGGCCCGGGGCTCCACCCGACGGTCGCGATCAGCGCGACCGTCTCGCCGTCGATCCGGCGCGGCCCGCCCTAGAGTGCTTGGGCGGCGGGCTTGACCATGCCCCGGACCGTGCGGGACTTCACGAACTCGCCGATCGCCGTCATCTCCCACTCGCCCGAGTACTGGCGGATGAGCTTCGCCATCATCACCCCGGTCTGCGGTTCGGCGCTGGTGAGGTCGAAGCGGACGAGTTCCTCGCCCGAGGCGGCGTCGATCAGCCGGCAGTACGCCTTGGCGACCTCGGTGAACTTCTGGCCCGAGAAGGAGTTCACCGTGAAGACCAGTCCCGTGGCGTCGGCGGGGAGCCTTCCCAGGTCCACGACGATCACCTCGTCGTCCCCCGCGCCCTCCCCGGTCAGATTGTCGCCGGAGTGCTTGATCGCGCCGTTCAGGATCGACAGCTTGCCGAAGTAGCAGCTGTCGAGGTGGTTGCGCTGCGGGCCGTACGCGATCACCGAGGCGTCCAGGTCGATGTCCCGGCCGCGGTAGGCGGGCTCCCAGCCGAGGCCCATCTTGACCTGGGAGAGCAGCGGGGCGCCGCCCTTGACCAGGGAGACGGTCTGGTTCTTCTGGAGACTGACCCGGCCCTTGTCGAGGTTGATCTTGCCGGAGCCGGCAGGGGCCGCGGGCGCGGCGGGTGCCGCGGGGGCCTGCGCCGGGGGTGCGGCCGCTGCGGGGGCGGGGGTCGGAGCGGGCGCGGCGGCCGGTTCCTCGTCGACCGAGACTCCGAAGTCGGTGGCGATGCCGGCCAGCCCGTTCGCGTACCCCTGGCCGACGGCACGGGCCTTCCACGCGCCGTTCCGCAGGTAGACCTCCACGACGACCAGGGCGGTCTCCGTGCCCAGACGGGGCGGCGTGAAGGTGGCCAGCACCGTGCCGCCGTCCGCGTCGCGGATCGTGGCGGTGGGCTCGATGCCCTGGAAGGTCTGCCCCGCGGCGTCCGGGCTGGCGGTGACGACGATCCTCTCGATTCCGGCCGGAACCGCCGTGGTGTCGACGACGATGGCGTCCGGCGCGGAGCCGCCGCCCGACCGGTACGTCACTCCGGGGCCCGAGGGCTGGTTGTAGAAGATGAAATCGTCGTCTGAGCGCACCTTGCCGTCGGCGGTGAGCAGCAGGCTCGATACGTCGAGCCGCACCGGGGCGGCGACGTCCACCACCACGCGGGCGGCGGCCAGGGGGATGTTCGAGCCGGGGGTCATAGCTGTCATGACTGGGGTAACGAGCGAGGTCGCTTTGCCGTTCCCTTACCTTCGGCCGAATCGGTGCGGCCGGCGGTCGGGCCGGGCCCTCCGGTTCCCCCGCGCGGCGCGGCCGGCGGGAAGGCTCGGCCGGCGGTGGGCCCCGCGGCTCCCGGCGGTCCAGTCGGGTAACGCCGTGGGCGAGTGACGTGGCGAAAACCTGAGGGGCGCTCCCGGCGGGCACAATCCAGCCGTCCGACACGCGCGGAACCGTCACCCGCCGAGGAGAGCCCATGCCGGAAACACCAGCGCGAAGCGCCTTCGACCGCTACTTCCGCGTCTCTGAACGAGGGTCGACCGTCGCCCGCGAAGTGCGGGGCGGCATCGCCACGTTCTTCACGATGGCCTACGTCCTCGTGCTCAACCCGATCATCCTCGGCAGCGCCCAGGACAAGTTCGGCAACCAGCTGTCCACTCCCCAGCTGGTCACCGTCACCGCCCTGGTGGCCGCCGTGATGACCGTGATCATGGGCGTCGGCGGCAATGTGCCGATCGCCGTCGCGGCTGGCCTCGGCCTCAACGCCCTCGTCGCCTACCAGATCGCGCCACTGATGAGCTGGCCGGACGCGATGGGCCTGGTGGTGATCGAGGGCATCGTCATCTCCGTCCTCGTCGTCACCGGGCTGCGCGAGGCGATCATGCACGCCATCCCGCAGCAGCTGAAGCAGGCCATCAGCGTCGGCATCGGGATGTTCATCGCCTTCATCGGGTTCGTCGACGCGGGCTTCGCGACCCGCATCCCCGGTGAGACGGGGACCGTGCCCGTCCAGCTCGGCGCCACGGGCCATCTGTCCGGGTGGCCGGTGCTCGTCTTCTGCCTGGGTGTGCTGCTGACCATCTCCCTGGTGACCCGGAAGGTGCGCGGCGCGATCCTGCTGTCCATCGTCACGATGACCGTCGTCGCCATCGTCGTCGACGCGATCGCCGACATCGCCCCGCCCGCCTGGGGACTGACCGTGCCGTCCGTCCCGGACGACCTGTTGGCCTTCCCGGACTTCGGACTCGTGGGCGCCTTCAGCCTCTTCGGAGCCTTCGAGCAGGTCAGTGCCGTCACCGTCGTCCTGCTGGTGTTCACCCTCGTGCTCAGCGACTTCTTCGACACCATGGGCACGGTCGTCGGGGTCTCCAACGAGGCCGGGCTGCTCGACGAGAAGGGCGACGTCCCCAACCTCGGGCGGATCCTGCTCATCGACGGCGCGGCCGCGACCGCGGGCGGTCTGGCGTCCGCCTCCTCCGCGACCTCCTACGTCGAGTCCGCCGCCGGTGTCGGCGAGGGCGCCCGCACGGGCTTCGCCAACGTGGTCACGGGCGCGCTCTTCGGCCTGGCCCTGCTGCTCACCCCGCTCGCCACGATGGTGCCCGCCCAGGCGGCCGCACCCGCCCTGGTCGTGGTCGGATTCATGCTGATGACCCAGGTGCGGCACATCGACTGGCTGTCGTACGAGATCGCCATCCCCGCGTTCCTGACGATCGCCGTGATGCCGTTCACGTACTCCATCACCAACGGCATCGGCGCTGGCTTCATCGCCTACGTCGTCCTCAAGACGGTGCTGGGCAGGGCACGGGAGGTGCACGCGCTGCTGTGGGTCACGGCGGCCCTGTTCGTCGTGTACTTCGCGATCGACCCGATCGAGCAGCTGATCGGCCTCAGGTAGCGGCACGCCGTGCGTCGTACCGGAGGGCCAGGCCCGTCGCCAGCGCGCCGAGGCCCTCCCAGAGGCCCACGCCGAGGAAACCGGCCGGGGCTCGCCCGCCGATCACGGCCAGGGTGAAGACGGCACAGGTCAACAGGCGGAACGGGACCGTCCAGCGAAAGAAGGGACGCCAGTCGGAGAGCGCTGCCAGGACGTAGTACACGCCCATGTTGAGCGCGGCCATCGAGGACGCGGTCAGAAAGACGACCGTGTGGTCCCCCTCCGTCCGATCCGGATCCGGGACCGCCTCGAAGCCCGTCAACGAGAGCAGTGCGTCCGGGGCGACCAGCCCCGTCAGGCCCATGGCGGCGGCGAGAAGACCGAACACGGCCATGGTCCAGCCGGACAGGGAGCGGGGCAGCGGCTGCACGAAGTCCTCCATGCGCAAGGGGAGTTGACGTGTGAACGACTCCTGCATACCGTGCGCCCCGCTCCCGGCCGCGCGCGGGGGCTACTTCAGCGCCGCCCGCATCATCCTCTCGGCCACCGGCGCCGCGAGCCCGTTGCCGCTCACCTCGGAGCGGGCCGCCCCGGAGTCCTCGACGATCACCGCGACCGCCACCTCCTTGCCGTCGGCGCCCTTGGCGTACGAGGTGAACCAGGCGTACGGCGTCCTGCTGTTGTTCTCGCCGTGCTGGGCCGTGCCCGTCTTGCCGCCGACCTCGGCGCCGTCGATCCGGGCGTTGCTGCCCGTGCCGTCCTCGACGACCGTCACCATCGCACTGCGCAGCTGCTCGGCCGTCCTCGAGGAGACGATGCGCTCGGTCTCGGAGTCCGGGTACTCCTGCAGCGTGGTCCCGTCGGCGTCCACCACCTTGGACACCATATGCGGCGACGCCAGGAGACCGTCGTTGGCCAGGGTGGCGGACACCATGGCCATCTGCAGGGGCGTGGCGGTGACCTCAAACTGCCCGATGCCCGTCAAGGCCGTCTGGGCATCGTCCATGTTCGTCGGGTACACACTCTTGGCGGCACGCACGGGGACGTCCCGCTCGGAGTCGTTGAAGCCGAACTTCTCCGCCGTCGCCCGGACCTTCTCCTTGCCGAGCCGCTCCGCCATCTTCCCGAAGACGTTGTTGCACGAGTACCGCAACGCGGTGCGGATCGTGGCGTTCTCGCACGGCGCGGACGCGTTCTCGTTGACCAGCACCGTCCGGGTGTGCGGCAGCGTGTAGGGCTGGGGGCTGTCGGTCGGCTCGTCCACGGACGCGTACAGGCCCTCCTCCAGCGCTGCGGCGGCGACCACGAGCTTGAAGGTCGAGCCGGGCGGCAGCGGCTGCCGCAGGGCCCGGTTGACCACGGGCTGGTCCTCGTCCCCGGTGAGCCGCTGCCACGCCTCGCCGTCCGTGGTCCCGCTGATCTCCGACGGGTCGTACGACGGGGTGCTCACCACCCCGAGGATCCGTCCGGTCTTCGGGTCGACGGCGACCGCGGCGCCCTTCTTGTCGCCGAGCGCCTCGAAACCGGCCTTCTGAACCGCGGGATCCACGGTGGTGAGGACGTCCCCCGGCTGGGCGCGCTTGCCGGTGAGTGCGTCCAGCGGGTTCTTCAGCCGGTTGTCCGTGCCGTCGAGCACGTCGCCGTAGATGCCTTCGAGCTGTGTCGCCCCGTACGCCTGCGAGCTGTAGCCGGTGACGGGTGCGTACAGCGCGCCGTCCGTGTACGTGCGCTGGTACGCCAGATCGCCTCCCTCCGTCCGCTGCGAGCCGGTGACCGGGGAGCCGGCCACCACGATGTCGCCGAGCGGCTGCGCGTACCGCGCGATGGTGTTCCGCCGGTTGTGCTTGTCGTCCGCGAGGGCCTTGGCCTCGTAGCCCTGCACCCAGGTCGCCCGCAGCAGCAGGGCGAGCACAAGGAGCAGGCTGAAGACCGCGGCGCGCCTGATCGTCTTGTTCATCCCGCAGAAGGACGAGCGGTACGGAGAGCTTCGTTCCGGATCGGCCGGTTTTCTCACCGGATCCTCATTCTCGCGAGGAGCCGCGACGGCCCCTGGCGGGGGAGTCCGCCCGGCCCACGAGGGGTTCGTCCGGGCGCCGACCGATGGATATCCGCGCGGGCCCGGCCGCCCGGCCCGCGGGGGCCATGCGGCCCGTCGGAGGCGGCCGCCGACGGCCTCAGCCGTCGAGCCGCAGCAGCAGTTCCTCGGTCTCCTCGCCCCTGGCGTGGGCGAAGCCGCTGTCCCGCCCGGTCACCGTGAAACCGCACTTGACCAGCACCCGCAGCGAACCCGTGTTGTCGGCGGCCACGCGGGCGTGCAGCGGCCGTTCCGGCACGATCCGCAGCAGGGCGCGCAGCGCGGCCGTGGCCACACCCCGACCCCACAGGGCGCGGTCGATCCAGTACGTCACCTCGCGCTCGCCGGGCGGCCCGTACACGGCGGCGTGCCCCGCCACGGCGCCGTCCACGAGGACGGTGCGGTTGACGTCGTCCGTGCCCAGGATCCGCTCCCAGTGGGCGTCGAACCGGGCCCGGTCGGCCGGGTCCTCGGCGGTGAACGCGGCCATGCGCCCGGCCTCGGGGTCCTGCATCAGCGTGAAGAGGAAGTCGAGGTCGGTGGGCCGCACCTCGCGGAGGACGATCTCCATCAGAGCCGCCTCGTGGCGAGCGTCAGCCGGTCCCGCGCGTCGAACAGCGCGTCCTTGATCATCTGCTCGTGCGCGGGGGTCAGCCGGGCCACCGGCACCGAACAGCTGATCGCGTCGCGGGCCGGGGTGCGATAGGGGATGGCCACGCCGAAACAGCGCAGGCCCAGCGTGTTCTCCTCCCGGTCCACGGCGTAGCCCTGCTCGCGGATCTGCCGCAGTTCCTCGATCAGCCGCTCGCGGTCGGTGACGGTCTGCTCGGTCAGTGCGGGCAGCGTCTCCGGGAGCATCTTCCGCACCTGTTCGTCGCTGTGGGTCGCGAGCAGCGCCTTGCCGAGCGAGGTGGAGTGCGCGGGCAGCCGGCGGCCGACGCGGGTGAACGGGCGAAGGTAGTGCCGCGACTGGCGGGTGGCGAGGTACACGACGTTCGTACCGTCGAGCCGGGCCAGGTGGATGGTCTCCGCGGTGTCGTCCGAGAGGCGGTCCAGGGTGGAGCGCGCCGCCGCGACGACCTCGTCGCCGTCGATGTACGACGTGCCGACGAGCAGGGCCCGTACGCCGATGCCGTAGCGGGTGCCCGTCGCGTCCGTCTCCACCCAGCCGAGCTCGACGAGGGTGCGCAGCAGCATGTACAGGCTGGACTTCGGATAGCCGACGGCCTCCTGGACGGCTGCGAGCGAGTGCATCCCGGGTCGGCCCGCGAAGTACTCGAGCAGCTCCACCGTCCGCACCGCGGATTTGACCTGTGGTCCACCCTGCTCGGCAGTCGCCATGGCCCTCAACCCTTCTTGACCGCGCAGAACGCCCGGAAATAGAGTCACCGACGACCCCACTATTCATCATCGGGAACCGTGTTCAGAATACCGAACAACTCGGGGAAGGAAGCCGTGGTGGGAGCAGCACCAGTCTGGAGTGTGGACCCCCGAACCGGGAAGCCGCGTGAGCAGGTCGCGGTCGAGGCCACGGCGGAGGAGGTCGACCGCGCGGTGCGGTCCGCGGAGGCCGCCCGCGCCGCCCTGGGCGACCGCGGGGCCAGGGCCGCCCTGCTGCGGACCGCCGCGGATCTCCTGGACGAGTCGGGCCGGCACGTCATCGAGGCCGCCGACGCCGAGACCGCGCTCGGCCCCGTCCGGCTGACCGGTGAACTCGCCAGGACCACCGCCCAGTTGCGGGCCTTCGCGGACGTGGTCGACGAGGGCTCCTTCCTGGACATCCGCATCGACCACGCCGACCCCGCGCGCACCCCGCCGTGGCCCGACCTGCGCCGCTGGAAGATCCCGCTCGGCGTGGTCGCCGTCTACGCGGCGAGCAACTTCCCCCTCGCCTTCTCCGTGCCCGGCGGCGACACCGCGAGTGCCCTCGCAGCCGGCTGCCCCGTGGTCGTCAAGGCCCACCCCGACCACCCGGCGACCTCCGAACTGTGCGCGGCACTGCTGCGCGCGGCGGCCAGGCGCGCCGGGCTGCCCGAGGACGTCGTCGTGCTGGTGCACGGCTTCGAGGCGGGCGTGGAACTCGTGGGCCATCCGCTGGTCGCCGCGGCCGGGTTCACCGGTTCGGTACGCGGCGGACGCGCCCTCTTCGACGCGGCCGCCGCCCGCCCGGTGCCGATCCCCTTCCACGGGGAACTCGGCTCCCTCAACCCGGTCGTGGTCACCGAGGCCGCGGCCGCGGAGCGCGCCGAGGCCATCGGCAGCGGTCTGGCCGGCTCGATGACCCTGGGGGAGGGGCAGTTCTGCACCAAGCCCGGATTCGTCCTCGTCCCCGCCGGCGACGCGGGCGACCGGTTGCTGAAGTCCCTGACCGCCGCGGTGAGCGAGACCGATCCCGGGGTCATGCTCGACCACCGGATGCGGGACGCCTTCGTCGCGGGCGTGGGCGAGCGGGCCGGACTGGAGGACGTCGAGTCGCCCGTCACCCCGGGCGCGTGCGGCGACCACAGTGTCAGCGCCGGTTTCCTGACCGTGCCGGCCCGGCGGCTGACCGAGGAGGGACCGCACGACCTGCTCCTGGAGGAGTGCTTCGGCCCCGTCGCGGTCGTCGCCCGCTACGAGGACACGGACGAGATCGAGGCGGTGCTGTCCCGGCTGCCGGGCAATCTCACGGCCACGCTGCACGTCTCCGAGGAGGAGGCCGCAGGCCCCGCCGCCGAGCTGCTCGCCTCGCTCACCGCGCTGGCGGGCCGCGTCGTCGTCGACGGCTGGCCGACCGGCGTCGCCGTCGCCCCCGCCCAGCACCACGGCGGCCCCTACCCGGCCACCACGTCCACCTCCACCTCGGTCGGCGCCACCGCGATCGAGCGCTGGCTGCGGCCCGTCACCTACCAGTCGGCGCCGTCCGCCCTGCTCCCGCCCGAGCTGCGCGACGACAACCCGCCGGGGCTGCCGCGACTGGTCGACGGGCGTCCGGACGCTCCGCGAGGCTGACCGACCATGCGCGCGGGCGTGCCGCGCGGCCGGGTGAAGGCCGCACGGCCCCGGCGGGCCGTGCGCGGGAACGCCGGTCGCCGACGCTCCGGTTCGACGGGGGACGCAGCGCCCGCGCCGTGCGTCGACCTCACTGCCGAGGGGCCGGCCGACGGCCGCGGGAAGGATCGCCCGGTGCGCCCGAACGCGCCGTAGGGTACGGACACATGGACACCCTTGGAGGCGCCGAGTTCGCGCCCACGTCGACGTATCTGAACACCTCCAGCTGCGGTCTGTGGCCGAGGCGCTCGGTGGAGGCCGTCGGAAGGCTCGCACAGGAGATCGCCGACGGCCGCCCGGAGGGCTCGGGCAGCACCGGCGCCGTCGAGACGGCCAGGGGCTCCTTCGCGCGGCTGACGGGCGTGTCCGCGGAGCGCGTGGCCCTGGGCGGCTCCGTCGCCGTCCATGTGGGGCTGATCGCGGCCTCCCTGCCCTCCGGAGCCGAAGTCCTCGTTCCCGAGGGCGAGTTCAGCTCCATGGTCACCCCGTTCACCACCCGGGACCTGAAGGTGCGGTACGCCCCGCTCGACTCGCTCGCCGAGGCGGTGGGCCCCGGCACCGCGCTGGTGGCCCTCTCCGCGGTGCAGTCGGCCGACGGCCGGATCGCGGATCTGCCCGCGGTGCGGACCGCGGCGGCCGCGCACGGGGCGCGCGTCCTGCTGGACGCCAGCCAGGCCGCCGGCTGGCTGCCGCTGGACGCCGGACGGTACGACTACACGGTCACGGGCGGGTTCAAGTACCTGATGTGCCCGCGCGGCGCCTCCTTCCTCACCGTCACCGAGGAGGCCCAGGAGTCGCTGGTCCCGGTGCACGCGGGGCTGTTCGCGGCCGAGGACCCGGAGGGCAGCACGTACGGGCCCGTCGAGGAGTTCGCCCGTTCCGCCCGGCGCTACGACGAGCCGCCCTCGTACCTCGCCTACCACGCGGCCGCTCGGTCGCTGCCGCTGCTGGAGGAGATCGGCATCGCGACGGTCCACGCCCACAACACCGCGCTCGCCGCCCGGTTCCGGGAGGGACTGAGGGAGCTCGGGCACGAGCCCGTACCCGGTGACTCGGGCATCGTCGCCGTGCCCGGACTCGGCGGGCGACGGCCCCTGCTGGCCCGCGCCGGGATCGTCGTGTCGGCCCGCGCCGGCAATCTGCGGGCCTCCTTCCACCTCTACAACTCGGCGGCGGACGTCGACCGGGCGCTCGACGTGCTCTCGGGCTGAGCCGGCGGCCCGGCGCTCCCGCCCGGGCCCGGTCCACCGGGTGCGCCGGTGCTTCCGGAGCGGTCCGCCGGGTCCCGGGGCAGGGCACAGGTCAACCCGGTCCCGGGGCGGTCCGGTGTGCTGCCGGGGCGGTCCTTCCGCACCGCCGTGCCGTCGTGGCACTCCGCCGCGGCCTCCGTGCACAGATTGCCCTCGACCTTGGACAGCAGCCGGCCCAGCTCGGCGCGCTCGGCCTGGTCGAGCCCGGCCAGCGTGAGCTCCTCCAGCGTGCTCCAGGCCCGGCTGACCTCGGCGAGCAGCGCGCAGCTCCCCTCGGTCGCCTCGACCAGGACCGCGCGCCGGTCGGCGGGGTCGGGGCGCCGCCGTACATGGCCGGACTGCTCCAGGCGCTGGAGCATCTTGGTGACGGTCGACGGGTCCAGCTCGGCGGCCCTGATCAGCTCGGACTGCCGTACGGGCCCGGCCTCCCAGAGGTACATCATCACCATCTCCTGGCCCGGGTAGAGCCCCGCCTGCCTCAGCAGTCTGCCCGCCGCGGCGCGGTGGAGCCGGGCCACCCGGGAGACGGCGTGGCTGACCGGGCCGCCGCGGGCGGCCGCCGGCAGCCCGTCACCGCGGGCATCGGGACAGAAGGGGGCGGCCTCCGGTTTCATCGGGCCTCCTCGGTGCTCTTGCTGCGGCTGACGCGGACCGCGGCTCCTCAGGAGAGTGACGCGGCCGCGTCGACGGTCCCACACATCCGCAGGAACAGATTACCTTGGTCGGCCAATTAATGAGCTACAGTGGCAGCCGGTCCAATATTTGGCCGACCAATATTATTGTTTCGCTGCCTGTCCCTCCCGGGAGCTCCCATGACCATCGCCTTCGACCCGATCGACCTCCGCGGCACTCCGCTGGCCAACCGCATCGCCATGGCGCCGATGACCCGCAGCCGCGCCTTCGGCCCGGGGCTCACCCCGACCGACTCCACCGTCGAGTACTACGCGCAGCGCGCCTCCGCGGGACTGATCATCACCGAGGGAATCCAGCCCTCCGTCGTCGGCCAGGGCTATCCCGACACCCCGGGACTGCACACCGAGGAGCAGATAGCGGCCTGGCGCCGGGTCACCGGTGCCGTGCACGACGCAGGCGGGCGGATCTTCGCGCAGCTCATGCACGCCGGCCGGATCGGTCACCCCTCGCTGCTGCCCGACGGGCTCGTACCGGTCGGACCCTCCCCGGTGGCCGCCGCGGGGCAGCTGTTCACGCACGAGGGCCCGCAGGACCTGGTCACCCCGCGCGAGCTCACCGCCGACGAAGTGCGCGCCACCATCGACGACTTCGCCGCCGCGGCGCGCAACGCGATCGAGGCGGGCTTCGACGGCGTGGAACTGCACGGTGCCAACGGATACCTCATCCACCAGTTCCTGGCGCCCAACACCAATCTCCGCGACGACGAATGGGGCGGCTCCGCCGAGGCCCGCACCCGTTTCGCACTGGAGACCACCAGGGCCGTCGTCGCCGCCATCGGTGCCGGGCGCACCGCCGTCCGGATCTCACCCACCCACGCCTACAACGACATCGCCGAACCCCTGGAGGAGGCCGAACTGGCCTATCCCGTACTGGTCCGGGAACTCGACGCGCTGGACCTCGCGTACCTGCACATCCTGGAGGCCGAACCGGGTCTGCGGGAACTCACCCTCGCCCTGCGCAAGGAGTACTCCGGCACCGTCGTCCTCAACGCGGCGACCGAGGGGCCGACCGGCCCCGGAGCGCTCGACCTGATCGAGGACGGCGTGGCCGACCTCGTCTCCTACGGCGCGCTGTTCCTCGCCAACCCCGACCTGCCGGCCCGGCTGAAGGCGGGCGGCCCGTTCAACACCCCCGACGTCGCCACCTTCTTCGGCGGCGGGGACAAGGGCTACACCGACTACCCGGCTCTGGGCGGCTGACCGCGGTCCGGGCACGGGAAGGGGCCGGCCGCATGAGCGGCCGGCCCCTTGCCCGCATCTCACGGCGGCCGCACCGGGATGCGGCCACCGCGCTCCGACGCCGGGTCCCGGAGCGTCCCCCGGAACCCGGCCCCGAGCTCACCTCACCGGTGTGAAGTCCCGCGCCCCGATGAAGGACGGGCGCGGCACCGGTGCCGCGAACGGCTCCCGCGCGGCGTTCTCCACGCTGTTGAACACGATGAAGACGTTGCTGCGCGCGTACGGGGTGATGTTGTCCCCGGAACCGTGCATCGCGTTGCAGTCGAACCAGGTCGCCGAGCCGGCCTTGCCCGTGAACAGCCGGATGCCGTGCCGGTCGGCGAAGGCGGTCAGCGCCTCGTCCGACGGGGTACCGGCGTCCTGCATCTGCAGCGACTTCTTGTAGTTGTCCTTGGGCGTCTCACCGGCGCAGCCGAGGAAGGTCTTGTGCGAGCCGGGCATGATCATCAACCCGCCGTTGGTGTCGTAGTTCTCGGTGAGGGCGATCGACACCGACACGGTCCGCATGTGCGGCAGCCCGTCCTCGGCGTGCCAGGTCTCGAAGTCCGAGTGCCAGTAGAAGCCCGAGGCCCCGAAGCCCGGCTTGACGTTGATCCGCGACTGGTGGACGTAGACGTCCGAGCCGAGGATCTGCCGCGCCCGGCCCACCACGCGCTCGTCGCGGACCAGGGCCTCGAAGATCTCGCTGATCCTGTGGACCTCGAAGACCGAACGGACCGACTGCGACTTCGGCTCGACGATCGAGCGCTCGTCGGCGCGGATCAGCGGGTCGTTGACCAGCCGGTCCAGCTCGGCGCGGTAGACGTCCACCTCGGCCGGGGTGAGCAGCTCCGGCATCGCGAGGAAGCCGTCGTGCTCGTACCCCTGGAGATCGGCGGCGGAGATCGGGCCCGGCGCTCCGGGCGGTGACCACACGACGGGGTCCCGGCGGGGGACGGCCGTCTCAGTGGCGCCGCGGGTCGGGTAGAGATCGGTGATCGCGGTGGTCATGGTCAGCCCTCCTCGGTGAGCAGCGGATAGACGCCGTTCTCGTCGTGGTCCTCCCGACCGGTGACGGGCGGGTTGAAGACGCAGACGCAGCGGAAGTCCGTCTTGGGACGGAGCGTGTGGCGCTCGTGGCCGTCCAGCAGGTACATCGTGCCGGGCTCGATCCAGTGCGCCTCACCGGTCTCGTCGTTCGTCAGCTCCGCCTCGCCCTCCACGCAGAGCACGGCCTCGATGTGGTTCGCGTACCACATCGACGTCTCCGTACCCGCGTACAGCACGGTCTCGTGGAAGGAGAAGCCGACCTTCTCCTTGGCGAGCACGATGCGCTTGCTCTCCCACGTGCCGGACTTCGACCTGACGTGCCGGTCGGTGTTCTCGATGTCCTTGAGCGATCGGACGATCACGGTGTGTTCAGAACCTTTCTTTTCCTCGCCGTACGGTTGTGCCGCCGCGGGGGCGGCGTCAGGCGGTCTCGCGGACGGCACGGGCCAGCGTGCGCAGGCCCTCGTCCAGCTCGTCGGGTGTCACGGTGAGCGGCGGCAGCAGCTTCACCACCTCGCTCTCCGGCCCCGAGGTCTCGAGCAGCAGACCGAGGTCGAACGCCCGGGCGCAGACCGCCGAAGCACGGCTCTTGTCGGTGAACTCCAGACCCCAGACCAGACCGCGGCCGCGGTAGCGGGCGCCGAGGGCGGAGTTCTCGTCGCAGATGCCCAGGAGGGCCTGCTCGACCTGCTCGCCGCGGGCGATGGTCTGCTTCTCCATCTGCCCGTCGGCCCAGTACGTTCCCAGCGCGGCGGCCGCCGTGACGAAGGCCGGGTTGTTGCCTCGGAACGTGCCGTTGTGCTCGCCCGGCTCCCAGACGTCCAGCTCCGGGTTGAACAGGCAGAGCGACATGGGCAGGCCGTAGCCGCTGATGGACTTCGACAGGGTGACGATGTCCGGGGTGATGCCCGCCTCCTCGAAGGAGAAGAAGGCACCGGTGCGGCCGCAGCCCATCTGGATGTCGTCGACGATGAGCAGCATGTCCTGACGCCGGCACAGATCGGCCAGCGCGCGCAGCCACTCGGCGCTTGCGACGTTGATGCCGCCCTCGCCCTGCACGGTCTCGACGATGACCGCGGCGGGCTTGTTCAGCCCCGACCCCTGGTCCTCGAGCAGCCGCTCGAACCAGAGGAAGTCCTGGACCTGGCCGTCCAGGTAGTTGTCGAACGGCATCGGGGTGCCGTGGACCAGCGGGATGCCGGCGCCGGCGCGCTTGAAGGCGTTGCCGGTCACGGCGAGGGAGCCGAGCGACATCCCGTGGAAGGCGTTGGTGAAGGAGACGATCGCCTCACGGCCCTTCACCTTCCGGGCCAGCTTCAGCGCCGCCTCGACGGCGTTGGTTCCGGTCGGGCCGGGGAACATCACCTTGTACGGCAGGTCACGCGGCCGCAGCACGACGTTCTGGAAGGTCTCCAGGAAGGCGCGCTTGGCGGTCGTCGCCATGTCCAGGCCGTGGGTGATGCCGTCGCGCTCCAGGTAGTCCAGCAGCGCGCGTTTCAGCACGGGGTTGTTGTGGCCGTAGTTGAGTGATCCTGCGCCGGCGAAGAAGTCCAGGTAGGTGTGGCCGTCCTCGTCGGTGAGGCGTGCGCCCTGCGCGCGGTCGAACACGGCGGGCCAACCGCGGCAGTAGCTGCGCACCTCCGACTCCAGGGTCTCGAAGACACTCAGGGCGGGCGGGGTGATGGTCACAGCGTTTCACTCCTGGTAGGGGGTCGGACGGAGCTTGGATGCGGGTCGTGCGGTGGTCGCGCCGGGCGGGCCGGAGCGGGGCCGGCGCGGAGAGGGGACCGGATCGGCCGGTCCACCGGTCTCAGTCGCTGATGGGGCCGATGCGGTACAGCACCTCGGGCTCGTGTCCCCCGTCGGGGAAGAGCCCACCGTCGAACAGGACCTCGCGGTCCAGTGACGCGCCGTGCCGGGCCGCGTACGAGGTGAAGAGGCGGTCCGAGGCGGTGTTGTCCGGAGTGACGGTCGTCTCGACCGCGCGGACACCGCGCGGGACGACTCGGTGGGTGAGCGCGTCGAGGAGCGTGCCGGCCAGTCCGCGGCCGCGGTGCTCCCCGTCGACGGCGACCTGCCAGACGACCAGCACGTCCGGCCGCTCGGGCCGGATGTATCCGGTGACGAAGGCGATCGGCTCACCGTCCGGGCCGCGGGCCACCACGGAGGTCGCGGCGAAATCGCGGCACCACAGCAAATAGCTGTACGAGGAGTTGAGGTCCAGGACCTCGGAGTCGCGGGCGATACGCCAGATCGCGGCTCCGTCCTCCACGCTCGGGCTGTCGATGCTCAATGCGGTGGTCATGCGGATTGAATTTACCGAGCAAATTCGTAAATTGCATCGGGGAGAGGGGTTGGCGGGGTCCGGTCCGTGTGTTATCACGCGGGCGCGCGCCCTGGCGCGAGCTCAGGGTGAACTCTCCGGATTTGACCGGGAGTTATCGGACATAAAATCACCTGTGTGGTGTCTGTCACACGGTCGTGACGCCCGTGGAACGATCTTGGGGCCGTGTGGGAACTCATGCGTTTAGGGTGCGAAAAAGCGGGCAGACGAATGCAGGGAGCCGCCCCGGATAAAGCAGCTCCCTGTATTCATTTAATAATGCGCTGTTTGTTTTTCGGTGAGATCGGGAAGCAGTCGGGGGGAATTAGTTCTGCCAGGCTTCCATGACCGCGCGGCGGGCGGCGGAGACATCCGTGGCATGCCCGTGTTCGCCGAGCGCCGCCCCCAGTGCCGTGAGCGAGGAGGACACCACGTCGCGGCTCGCGTCCGCGCCGTAGTGGTTCACCCGGATCATCTCGGCGGACAGCGCCCCGCCGCCCGCGACCAGCGGCACCGAAGGGTCGACGGCCAGGGCCCTCGCCACCAGGTCCGCGGCGTCCACCCCGGCGGGCGCGCGGAGCGTGGTCGCCACCGGGGCCGCGTCCCTCTCCTCGTGCACGTACGGCGCCAGCACGCCCAGCGCGTACACCCCGGCGCGGGTCGCCGCGGCCGCCGAGGCGTGCCTCGCCGTCACCGCGTCCAGCCCCTCCTTCTCGATCCGCTCCAGGCAGGCCTCCAGCGCCAGCATCTCCAGCTGCGCGGGGGCGTGCAGCAGGGACCGGCGGCCACCGTCGATCCAGCGCTCCTTCCAGTCCAGCAGCGACAGGTAGGAGCGCCGGGGGGCCGCGGGATTCGCCGCGAAGCGCTCCCACGCCCGCTCGCTGACCGACACCGCCGAGACCCCGGCCGGCCCGCCCATCGCCTTCTGCGCCCCGATCACGCACAGGTCCACGCCCCACGCGTCCGGCAGCAGCGGCTCGGCGCCCACGGAGGCCACGGCGTCCAGCATGAACAGCGCGCCGTGGGCCCGCACGACCTCGCCGATCTCCGCCACCGGGTTGGTGTTGCCGGTGGCCGCCTCGGCGTGCACCAGGGACACGAAGTCGATCTCGGGATGCCGCTCCAGGGCCCGCGCGATCTCCTCGGCGGTCGCCGCACCGTGGAACGGCACCTCCAGGTCGACCACCGCGGCGCCCGAGTCGCGCAGCCAGTGGCCGAAGGTCTGCCCGTACGGGCCCGTGACCACGTTCAGCGCGGCCGAGCCGGGTCGTGCCCCGGCGCGGACGCAGCCCTCCAGCGGCAGCAGCGCCTCCCCCTGGGTGATCACCACGTCCGCCTCGGTGGACAGGAGCCCGGCGACCCGTCGCTCGATGGCCGCGAAGTGCGCGGCGGTCAGCGGGGTCAGGTCCAGGAACGGATGGGTCACGGTGGTGCTCGCTTCGCTCGGATGGATGTTCGGTGATGTCCTCGGTCGAGGGTAGGACAGGGCTCGTAGAGTGCTGGTCATGAGCGATCACGCGGTGCTGCATGTCAAGGGGCGGGTGCTCGTCGGGCCGGACGACGTCCGCGACGAGCTGTGGGTGGTCGGCGGCCGCGTCACCCACCGGCGCCCGTCCGCCGGGGACGTCCGCACCGTCCGGGGCTGGGCGCTCCCCGGCCTGGTCGACGCCCACTGCCACGTCGGGCTCGACCGGCACGGCGCGGTGGACGAGGCGACCAGCGAGAAGCAGGCGCTGACCGACCGCGACGCGGGCACCCTCCTCATCCGCGACGCCGGGTCCGCCGCGGACACCCGCTGGATAGACGACCGCGAGGACCTCCCGAGGATCATCCGCGCCGGCCGGCACATCGCCCGCACCCGCCGCTACATCCGCAACTACGCCCACGAGATCGAGCCCGAGGACCTCGTCGCCTACGTGGCCAGGGAGGCCCGGCGCGGCGACGGCTGGGTCAAGCTGGTCGGCGACTGGATCGACCGGGAGGTCGGCGACCTCACCGCCTGCTGGCCGCGCGGCGCCGTCGAGGCCGCCATCGCCGAGGCGCACCGCCTCGGCGCCCGGGTCACCGCGCACTGCTTCGCCGAGGACTCGCTGCGCGACCTGGTCGAGGCGGGCATCGACTGCATCGAGCACGCCACGGGACTGACCGAGGACCTGATCCCGCTCTTCGCCGAGCGCGGCGTGGCCATCGTCCCCACGCTGGTCAACATCGCCACCTTCCCGGAGCTCGCGGTCGGCGGCGAGAGCAAGTTCCCGCGCTGGTCGGACCATATGCGACGGCTCCACGCGCGCCGGTACGACACCGTCCGCTCGGCCTGGGACGCGGGCATCCCCGTCTACGTCGGCACCGACGCGGGCGGCAGCCTGCCGCACGGGCTGGTGGCCGCCGAGGTCGCCGAGCTGGTCAAGGCGGGCATCCCGGCGGTGGACGCCCTCTCCGCGACCGCCTGGCGCGCACGGAGCTGGCTCGGCCGGCCGGGCCTGGAGGAGGGCGCCCCGGCGGACCTGGTCGTGTACGACAGCGACCCGAGGGCGGACGTACGGGTGCTGGCGGCGCCGCGGACGGTGGTCATGCGGGGACGCGTCGTCGGTTGACGGGCCGTGACGCGGGCCGGCGCCGGCTCGTTCCACCTCCTTGGTGCCGTGTCAGGTGAACGTCCGCCCCGCGGTGCGCGTCATCCGCGGACCGACCGGAGTGCGCCCTTGGCGCCCGCCCTGTGGGGGACCCGGAGGGAACGTCCGTGCCCCGGTAATCGAATGCGGGCACGGAAGCCCCACTTTGGAGTGAACTCACCCCAGGTGTCGGATGGTTCACTCCCGGTGCGTAAGTATTCCGGTGTTCCCGGTCGCCGCCGCCCCGCACGGGTCCCTGTCGTGGGCGCGCGGCGACGTCGTGTCTCCCGTGGGGGTTCCACCACCGTGAAGAGCAACACCTTCCGCATGCCCGTACGCCGCTCGACGGCCGCCGTGGCCGCCGCCGCGCTGGCCGTCGGACCCGTGGCGCTCGCCGCCCCGGCCAGGGCGACGGGCGGCGGCGACGGACGCGCGAGCGCGGTCGTCCTCCGGACCGGCCTGGACGTCTCGCTGCTCGACAGGAGCGTCCAGGTCCCGCTGAAGACGTCCCTCAACGAGGTCCAGGCGCCCGCGAGCGCCGAGAAGACCGCGCTGGCCGTCCAGCTCGAAGGCGTCGACCAGGGCAAGCCGTTCAATGTGCTGCAGGCGGAGGTGGCGAGCGCGAAGGCCACCGCGGACCGGGACGGCGCGGAGGGCCGTGTGGAGCTCGCCCACGCCAAGGTGCACGTGCCGGGGCTGCCGCTGCTCTCCCTCGTCGAGGTCGGCCAGGTCACGGCCGAGGCGGTCTGCGAGGTGGGGAGGAAGCCGCTCGCCCGGTCCAACCTGCTCGGCTCCGTCACGGTGCTCGGCAGGAGGACCACGCTCACGACGGGCGGCACGACCGAGGTCAAGGTGCCCGGTGTCGGGGTCGTCACCCTCGGTCTGTCCCGTACCGGCACGACCTCGCGCACGGCCGCGGCCACGGCGCTCGAACTCAAGGTGTCCGTCAACCCGTTGAAGCTGAACGTCGCCGAGGTCGACGGCGCGCTGACGCTCGCGGAGGCGACCTGCGAGACCCCCTCGGGCAAGCCCGTCGACGAACCGCCCGCCACGACCGATCCCGACGTCAGGCCCCAGACCGGCGGGGTGAAGCCGCCCGCGACGGACGGCCTGGCGGCGACCGGCGGGGACACGTCGACACCGTGGTTCGCGGCGGGTTCGGTGGTCCTCCTCGCGGTCGGCGGCGGCGCGGTCGCCCTGGCGCGCCGCCGCGCCTAGCCGCCTGCGCCCGCCGGTGCGGCGGAGGGTCCGCGCCGGGCCTTCGGGCGCCTCCGGCGGGGGCGCCGGGGGCGAAGCAGGCACGCGTGACGCGCCCTCGGCGTCGCCACCCGCAGGGACCGCACCGCCCGCCTCCGCAAGTGCGGCGGCGCCTACGCGCCGACGAGGGTCAGCGCCTGGTCCAGGGCCTGGAGGAAACGGTTCGTCGTGGCTCGGTCGCGGACCGCGAGACGCAGCCAGTCACGGCCCAGCCCCGGGAAGGTGTCCCCCCGCCGGGCCGCGAAGCCGAGCGCCCGCAGCCGTCCGCGTACCTCGTCCGCCCGGTCGATGCGGACGAGGACGAACGGGCCCGAAGCCGCCGGCACCACCCGTACCTCGTCGAACTCCGCGAGACCGGCGAGCAGATGCGCCCGGTCCGCCGCGATCCGCTCCGCCGCCTCCGCCGCCTCCGCGAGGGCGTGCGCCGACATGCACGCCTCGGCGGCGGCGAGCGCGGGAGTGCCCACCGGCCAGAGCGGCTGGGCCCGTTCGAGCCGGGCCACCGTCCCGGGATCGGCGAGGACGTAGCCGATCCGCAGCCCCGCGAGCCCCCAGGTCTTGGTGAGGCTCCGCAGCACGACCAGCCCGGGTACGTCGGTCCGCGGCGCGAGGGCTTCCGGCTCGCCGGGCACCGCGTCCATGAACGCCTCGTCGACCACCAGGGTCCGCCCCGGCCGGGCGAGCCGGGCCAGTTCGGCGGCCGGATGGAGCACCGAGGTGGGGTTGGTGGGGTTGCCGACGACGACGAGGTCCGCGGACTCGGGCACGGCCGCGGGGTCCAGCCGGAAACCGTCCTCCGCAGGCAGCACCACACGCGCCACGTCGTGCCCGGCGTCCCGCAGGGCAGCCTCGGGTTCCGTGAACTGGGGGTGCACCACGACCGGCCGGCTCACCCGCAGGGCCCGGGCGAGCAGCACGAACGCCTCCGCCGCCCCGGCCGTCAGCAGCACCCGCTCCACCGGCAGCCCGTGCCGTGCCGCGACCGCCGCCCGAGCCGCGCGGCCGTCGGGGTAGGCGGCGAGGGACGTCAGCGACGCCGCGATGCGCTCCCGCAGCCACTCCGGCGGGGTGCCGGTGCGGACGTTGACCGCGAGATCGGTCAGACGTCCGTCGCGTACCTCCGCGTCACCGTGGTGCCGCAGATCGTGGAAGTCGCCGTTCACGGGCGTCCCGCGGGAGCCGGGACCGGCGAGGCCACGGCCTCCCGATAGCGGTCGACGACCAGATCGGCCAGCTCCTCGGCAGCGCCTATCACCCCGGCCGGCCACACCTCCGTGTCCGGGTGCGCCTCGGCCCAGCCCTCGGCGTGCAGCACGGCCCGCTCGACCGGGCCGCCGTCGAACAGGGCGTACGGGAGCACCACGATCCGGCGTGCCCCGAGCCGTGCGCACCGGTCGAGCCCCGACGGCACGTCGGGCGCGGCCGTCGAGACGAACGCCGTCTCGACCCCGGCGTACCCCCGGCCCTCCCAGAGCAGCCGCGCCGCCCGGTGCACCTCCGCGTTGGCCTGCGGGTCGGCCGAGCCGGGCCCGACCAGCAGCACGGTCACGTCGGCGCGGTCCCGCGGCGAGCGGGCCCCGCCGCCCAGCGCCTCGTCGAGCCGCTGCTCCAGCAGCGCGAGCAACACCGGGTCGGGGCCGAGGGAACGGCCCAGCGACACGGTGAGCCCGGGCTGTTCCTCGCGGACCGTCTGCAGCGCCGCGGACAGGGCCTCCTCGCTCCACCGGTCCGGTAGCAGCGTGAGGGGGACGGCGGCCAGCCGGTCGGTTCCCGCGGCGACGAGTTCGCCCACGGCCTCTTCGATCGGCCACCGGCCGGAGCCCAGGAGGCCGGCCGCGACGGGAATTCCGGGATGGCGGCTGCCCAGGTGTTCCACGAGGTCCAGCAGTGCCGCGGCTCCGGCGTCGTGCCGGACGCCGTCGGCGGCGATGAGCAGGGCGGGCGGGGAAGTCACAGGTTCTCCTTGCGGTGGTGGCGATGCCGCCGGTGCCGGCCGACCGGTCCGCCGTCGTTCACGTCCGAGATCATGTCCGGCGCCACCGGTTCCACGCACGGCGGGACCGGACCCGGACTCGAAGTATCCGCAAGCCGCACGATGGCACAGGTCACCGCGCCGGGTCGCCCCTGACCTCCGGATTTCCGTTTCCCCACCACGAGTTCTCCCCCGTCCGCGAGGGCCGCGGCCTCCGCCACCGAAGGGGTGCCCACCGCGGCCGCCGCCGCGGACGGGTGCGGCACCGGTACCCGGGCGAGCTCCGCGGCGGCGTACGCCCGCAGCGGGACGCCGAGCGCGGCCGCCGCGGCCGCGACGCCCGGTTCGCGCGCCTTGGCCGCCACCGTCGCGACCGCCACGACCGAACCCGCCGGCGCCCCCGCCTCCCGCAGCGCCTCCCGGACGAGAGCGAGCACCTCGTCCGCGGACGCCCCCCTGCGCGCCCCCACACCGACGACGAACCCGCCCGCGCGGCCGGTCATGGCGTGGCACCCGGCGGGGCGGCGGTGGGATCGGCTAGCAAGAACCCATGGCGGTGTTCGTCGCGCTCGGCGCGTTCCTGATGACGCTGTTCGGCGGCTGGGCGGCGCAGCGCGTCACCGACCGCCGGCACCTCGTGCTCGGCCTCGCCGGGGGACTGATGCTGGGGGTCGCCGGGCTCGATCTGCTGCCGGAGGCGATGGCGGCCGCGGGTGAGGACGTCTTCGGCGTACCGCGGGCCATGCTGCTGGTCGTCGGCGGCTTTCTGCTGGCCCACGCGGTGGAGCGGCTGCTCGCCGGCCGGCAGGCCGCGCACGGGGCGTACAACGGCGGCCGGTCCGCCCACCACCACCGCGCACCGCGGGTCGGCATGACCGTCGCCGCGGCCATGGTGCTGCACAGCCTGATGGACGGCATCGCCATCGGGGCGGCCTTCCAGGCGGGCGGTGGGATGGGACTGACCGTGGCGCTCGCGGTCATCACCCACGACTTCGCCGACGGCTTCAACACGTACACCGTCACCAGCCTGTACGGGAACGAGCGCCGCAAGGCCGTCGCCATGCTCTTCGCCGCGGCCCTCGCCCCGGTGGTCGGCGCCGCCTCGACCCTGCTGTTCACCATGCCGCCCGAGGTGCTCGGCGGCTATCTCGGCTTCTTCGGCGGCGCGTTGCTCTATCTCGCCGCCGCGGAGATCCTCCCGGAGGCACACCACGCGCACCCGGCCCGGTCGACCCTGCTGTGCACGGTGTCGGGCGTGGCGTTCATCTGGCTGGTGACGGGCCTGGCGGAGTGACGCGCCGAGGCCCTCGGCGCCTACGCCCCCGCGTCCCACGCCGCGCACCTCTCCGCGAACCGTCCTGCCGCGCCCGGCGCGCCCGCCCAGTGCGTGTGCACATAGCTCGCGTGCACTCCGCCGCGGACGAAGCCCTCCACCCGGGGCTCCGGTTGCCGGAGCCCCCAGGCAGGGTCCGCCCCCGCGCCCGGCTCCGTGACGGTGCGGTGGAACTCGTGGCCGCGCATCCGGGTCCCCGCCGGGGCCAGGACGCTGTCGCTCACCGCCACGGCGTCCCGGTAGCCCAGCGTCAGCCGTTCCGACATCCGCGCGTCGGCGTCCAGCACCCCGCACATGGGCCGGCCGTCCAGCGAGCGCGCGAGGTACAGCAGTCCGGCGCACTCGGCGGCGACGGGCGCCCCCGAGCGGGCCAGCTCCGCGACCGCCTTGCGCAGGCGGGAGTTGGCGGACAGCTCCGGCGCGTACACCTCGGGGAAGCCGCCGCCGACGACCAGGCCGGCCGTCCCGGCGGGCAGCTCCTCGTCGTGCAGCGGGTCGAAGGTGACGACCTCCGCGCCGGCGGCCGTCAGCAGCTCCGTGTGCTCGGCGTACGAGAAGGTGAACGCGGCGCCCCCGGCCACGGCGACGAGGGGCCGCCGGTCCCGCGCCCGGCCGGCTGGCGAACCCAGTGCCGTCCCGGGATCCCAGGGGTCCCCGGTGAGCGGCGGCGCGCTGCGCGCCAGGGCCAGCAGCGCTTCCAGGTCGCAGCCCGCACGTACCTGCTCGGCCTGCGCCGCGACCGCGTCGACCGCCTCGCTCCGCCGCTCGGCGACCGGCACGAGTCCCAGGTGCCGCGACGGCGTCGCCACCGCGGGCGCCCGTCGCAGCACACCGAGCACCGGCACCCCGGACTCCTCCAGGGCCTCCCTCAGCAGGGCCTCGTGGCGGTCGGTGGCGACCTTGTTGAGGATCACCCCGCCGAGCCGCACCTCCGGGTCCCAGGACGCGAATCCGTGCACCAGCGCCGCCACCGACCGCGACTGCGAGGACGCGTCGACGACCAGTACCACCGGCGCCCTGAGCAGCTTGGCGACCTGGGCCGTGGAGGCCAGCTCGCCGGCCCCCGCGGCCCCGTCGTACAGCCCCATCACCCCCTCGACGACGGCCAGGTCGCAGCCGTGCGCGCCGTGCGAGAACAGCGGGGCGACCAGCTCCGTACCGCACATGTACGCGTCGAGGTTGCGGCCCGGGCGCCCGGTGGCGAGCGCGTGGTAGCCGGGATCGATGTAGTCGGGACCCACCTTGTGCGGGGAGACGGCGAGTCCGGCGGCCGTGAAGGCCGCCATCAGACCCGTCGCGACGGTGGTCTTGCCGCTGCCGGAGGCCGGGGCCGCGACGACGAGACGCGCTACCACGTTCTGCCTGCCGCTCGCTCTACCACTCGATGCCCCGCTGGCCCTTCTGGCCCGCGTCCATCGGATGCCTGACCTTGGACATGTCGGTCACGAGGTCGGCGAACTCCTGCAGTTCCCGCGGGGCGTTGCGGCCGGTGATCACGACGTGCTGGGTACCGGGCCGGTCGCGCAGCACCTCGATCACCTCGGCCGTGTCGATCCAGCCCCAGTGCAGCAGATAGGCGAACTCGTCGAGCACGTAGAACTTGTACGTCCCGGCGGCCAGGTCGCGCTTCACCTGTTCCCAGCCCTCGCGCGCCTTGTCCTCGTGGGACTGCTCGCCCTCGGCCGGCGGACGCTGGATCCACGACCAGCCCTCGCCCATCTTGTGCCAGTGGACCGTGCCGCCCTCGCCGCTCGCGCCGAGGACCTTGAGGGCGTTCTCCTCGCCGACCCTCCACTTCGCCGACTTCACGAACTGGAACACCCCGACCGGCCAGCCCTGGTTCCAGGCGCGCAGCGCCATCCCGAAGGCGGCCGTGGACTTCCCCTTGCCGATGCCCGTGTGCACCATCACCAGCGGTCGGTTGCGGCGCTGGCGGGTGGTGAGACCGTCGTCCGGAACCACGTCCGGCTTTCCCTGCGGCACTACGCTGCCCTCCTGTTGCGGACCGTGCTGTCGGTTCCCGTCGTCGCCGCGCGTACGTCCCGGACCAGCCCCGCGATGCTGTCGGCGCGAAGCTCGTCCAGGGTGACGGCGGTGCCGCCGAGGTCACGGGCGAGGTTCCCGGCGAGACCAAGCCGCACCGGGCCCGCCTCGCAGTCCACGACCACCGAGGCCGTGCCCTCGGCGGCGTGCAGCCGGGCGGCGCGTCCGGCGAGCGCCAGGGCGTCGCCGCCACGCGCCCCGGTCGCCCGTCCGTCGGTCACGACGACCAGCAGCGGCCGCCGCGACGGGTCGCGCAGCCGCTCCACCCGCAGGACGTCATGGGCCTTCAGCAGCCCGGCCGCCAGCGGTGTCCGGCCGCCCGTCGGCAGCTCCTCCAGCCGTGCGGCGGCGGCGTCCACGGACGAGGTCGGCGGCAGTGCCACATCGGCGCCGGTGCCGCGGAAGGTGACCAGGCCGACCTTGTCCCGGCGCTGGTAGGCGTCCAGCAGCAGCGACAGCACCGCGCCCTTCACGGAACCCATGCGCCGGCGGGCCGCCATGGAGCCGGAGGCGTCGACGACGAAGAGCACGAGGTTGCCCTCACGGCCCTCGCGGGTGGCCTGGCGCAGATCGTCCCGGCGGACCACGAGCCCCGGTCCGAGACGGCCGCGGGCACGCTGGTGCGGTGCCGCCGCCCGAACGGTCGCCGCCAGGTGCAGCTTGGTCAGCGCACCCCGCGGCCGGCGCGCCCCGGTCGTCCTGCCGTGCTCGGTGCGGGCCCGGGAGCGGCGCCCCGCCGCCCCCTCGCCGAGACCGGGCACGCTGAGCACCTTCGTACGGAACGGCTCCGCGGCCCGCTCGGCGGCCCGGTCGCCCGCGCCGGCTCCCGCGGCCGGCGCCCCGGCGGCTTCGGACGGCTCGGGCTGCCCGGCGGGCGGCTCCGGGGGCTCGGGCTGCTCCGCGGGAGGGCCGGGTTCGGGCCCCTGGCCCTGGGGCGGGACGCCTCCACCGCCGGGGCCGCCGTCCGGGCCGGACGGGTCCGTGTCGGGGTCCGGATCGGGGTCGGTGTCCGGGTCCGGCCGGTCGTCCCCGCCGAACCGCTCCAGCGTCTCGTCGAGCTTGTCCTCGTCGAGGCCGGGCGCGTCGAACGGGTTGCGCCGGCGCCGGTGGGGGAGCGCGAGGAGCGCGGCCTGCCGCACGTCCTCCTCGCGGACGTCCGCACGGCCCGCCCACGCGGCCAGCGCCGTCGCGGTCCGGGCCATCACGATGTCGGCGCGCATGCCGTCCACCTCGAACGCCGCGCAGGTGGCGGCGATCTGCCGCAGCGCCGCGTCCCCGAGCTCCACCCGGGGCAGCAGCGTCCTCGCGGTCACGATGCGCTCGCGCAGCGCCGCCTCCTCGTCCGCCCAGCGGGCCGCGAAGGCGGCGGGGTCGTCGTCGTGGGCGAGCCTGCGCCGGACGACCTCCACCCGCTGGTCCGGCTCCCGGGACGCGGCGACCTCGACCGTCAGTCCGAAGCGGTCGAGCAACTGCGGCCGCAGCTCCCCCTCTTCGGGGTTCATCGTGCCGACGAGCAGGAACCGGGCGGCGTGCCGCACGGACACACCCTCGCGCTCGACGTAGGAGGCGCCCATCGCGGCCGCGTCCAGCAGCAGGTCGACCAGATGGTCGTGGAGCAGATTGACCTCGTCCACGTACAGCACGCCCCGGTGCGCGTCGGCGAGCAGACCGGGTTCGAACGCCTTCACCCCGTCCGCGAGGGCCCGTTCGATGTCGAGGGCGCCGACGAGCCGGTCCTCCGAGGCGCCGACGGGCAGCTCGACCATCCTGGCCGGGCGTGCCGTGCCGGGCGCGGCCTCGTGCGGGCCGTCCGGGCAGCCCGGATCGGGCGCCCCGGGAGCACAGGAGAACCGGCATCCGGCGACCACGTCGACGTCCGGCATCAGCGCGGCGAGGGCGCGCACGGCCGTCGACTTGGCGGTGCCCTTCTCCCCGCGGACGAGCACTCCGCCGACGGCCGGGCTGACCGCGTTCAGCAGCAGGGCGAGCCGCAGGTCGTCCATGCCGACGACCGCCGTGAACGGGTAGTGGGGGGCGTTGCTCACTGTGCGGCTCCAGGGGTTCCGGCGCTGGGCGGACCGGGGAGGTCGGGTGCGCCCGGCGGGATGAACGGCAGGCCCGAGGGCGCGCCGCCCTCGATGAGACGGAGGAGCGCGTCCGTGTCCGCGTGCTCCTCGATCAGATCGCCGAGGCGGTCGAGCTGGGCCTCGCGCAGGGTGGCGAAGGAGGTGTCCGGGGCGGGGACGAAGCGCCGGCCCGCCGCCGCGGCGACGGCCCGCAGGAACGCCCGGCGGAATCCGTCGCTCTCCAGCGATCCGTGCCAGTGGGTGCCCCACACCTCACCGACCCGGCAGCCGTCGAGGAAGGGTTCGCCGCCGAGCACCTCGGCGACGCCGTGGTGGATCTCGTAGCCCTCGACCGGCTGCCGCAGCGCTTCACCGGACGGGCGGGCGAGCGTCTTCTCCGCGGCGAACCGCACCCGGACGGGGAGCAGTCCGAGCCCCGGCACGGCTCCGGCCCGGGACTCGACCTCGTCGTCGATGTGCTCGCCGAGCACCTGGAATCCGCCGCAGATGCCGAGCACGGGCCGGCCCTCCGCCGCGCGCCGGGCGAGCGCGCCGGCGAGACCGCGCTCGCGCAGCCACTCCAGGGCGCGCACGGTGCCGCGCGTACCGGGCACCACCACCAGGTCGGCGTCGGCCAGTTCCTCCGGGCGGTCGACGAAGCGCACGATCACGCCCGGCTCGGCGGCGAGCGCGTCCACGTCGGTGAAGTTGGACATCAGCGGCACGGCGCACACGGCCACGCGCAGCACGTCCTCACCGACCGGCGGTGCCACCACCGACTCGCGCACGGTGCCGCGCAGCGACACCCGCAGCCCGTCCTCCTCGTCGATGCCGAGCCCGTGCGCGTACGGCAGCACCCCGAACGTCCGCCGCCCGGTGAGTGCGTGGAGCATCTCCAGCCCCGGCTCCAGCAGCGTGACGTCGCCGCGGAACTTGTTGACGAGGTATCCCGCGATGAGTTCCTGGTCCTCCGGGGCCAGCAGCGCGGTCGTGCCGAAGAACTGGGCGAAGACCCCGCCCCGGTCGATGTCGCCCACGACGAGCACGGGGAGGCGCGCCGCGCGGGCGATGCCCATGTTGACGATGTCCGTGCGCCGAAGATTGATCTCCGCGGGGCTGCCCGCGCCCTCACAGATCACCGCGTCGTATGTGTTCCGCAACTCGTCCAGGCAGTCCATCACCGGTTCGAACAGCGCCTTCTGGCGCCCTCCGTGGTAGCCGCGCGCGCTCAGCTCGCCCACGGGCCTGCCCATCAGCACGACCTGGCTGGACCGGTCGCCGCCGGGTTTCAGCAGCACCGGGTTCATCAGGGCCGTGGGTTCCACCCGTGCGGCCTGCGCCTGCATGGCCTGAGCCCGGCCGATCTCGGCGCCCTCGCGGGTGACGAAGGAGTTGAGGGACATGTTCTGCCCCTTGAAGGGCGCGACCTTCACGCCCCGGCGCACCAGCCAGCGGCAGATCCCCGCCGTGACGACGCTCTTCCCGGCGTCCGAGGTGGTGCCCGCGACCAGCAACCCGCCCCCGCTCATGTGCGCCTCCGCCCCAGGGCCCCGGCCGCGAGGCGCCCGCCCGCGCACACCGCGAGTGCCAGCACCCCCACGCGCCGCGAGAGCCGTACCGCCCGCTCGATGTCCGCGACCTCGACGGCCCTGCCGCCGGCGCCGTTGAGCACGGGCCGGTGCTCGACCCGGCCGCCGTACGAGAGCGTCCCGCCGAGCCGTACGCCGAGGGCCCCGGCGAACGCGGCCTCCACGGGACCGGCGTTGGGGCTCGGATGCTTCGCGGCGTCGCGGCGCCAGGCGCGTGCCGCGCCGCGCGGGTCGCCGCCCGCGGCGGTCGCCAGGGCCGCGGTGAGCCGGGCCCCGGGCCAGCCCGCGAGATCGTCGAGGCGGGCCGAGGCCCAGCCGTACCGCCGGTGGCGGGGGGACCTGTGACCCACCATCGCGTCCAGGGTGTTGACGGCGCGGAACCCGACGAGTCCGGGCACGCCGCCGACCGCGCCCCAGAACAGCGCGCCCACGACGGCGTCCGAGGTGTTCTCGGCGACGGACTCGACGACGGCGCGGGCGATCCCGGGGCCGTCCAGTGCCTGCGGGTCGCGCCCGCACAGATGCGGCAGCCGTTCCCTGGCGACCTCGATGTCCCCGGCCGCCAGCGCCCCGCCGATCGACCGGGCCTCCCGGCCCAGCGAGGTGCCGCCGACGACGGCCCAGGTGGCGGTCGCGGTCAGGGCGACGGCGGCGCCGCGCGATCGGCGTGCGAAGGCGGCGGCCAGCGCGCCCGCGGCGATCGCGCCGCCGGCGCACACCGCGGTGTGCAGGGCGCCCCAGCCACGGTGGTCGCGCCAGAGTCTCCGTTCGACCGCGGCGGCGGCCCGGCCGAAGGCGGCGACCGGGTGCCCGCGGCGTGGATCGCCGAGGAGCAGGTCGCCGGCCAGTCCGGCCGCGGCGCCGTACGCGAACGTGATGTCCGGGCGCGGCACGCCCGGCCTCCCCGGTTCGGCAGGCATGTTCGTCCTCACTCAGGGTCCGCGCCCTGGCTCGACGTGACCGGCGGGAGAGAGTTCCTGGCTCCGGGGTGCTCCGTGAGGGAGCGCACCCGTGACAGTGGCGGGACCGCGCCGGATTCGCACCGGCTTCCTCTTCTGCCGCCGTAAATGGCTCCGGAAGTCCACCACGGTCCCCGAACGCCCGTCAACTCGCCCTTGACCTGCGACGGGACAGTGTGCCGAGGCCCACACCGGGCGGGTGCGGGCGCGCACACGACAGGGGCCGGACCACCCGGAGGTGGGCCCGGCCCCTGTGCGAGGAGGTGCCGTACGGCGGTCAGACCACGATCAGATAGATCCCGAAGGCCACCGCCGCCGCGCAGAGCGCGAAGCAGGCGTACGCACCCGTGCGGGCGAGGCCGGCGGAGCCTCCCTGCGCGGCCGCGGCCTCCTGCTTGGAGAGACCCGCGATGCCCAGGGTGAACAGGCCCACCAGGGCGACGGTCACGACGAGGCTCACGCCGAAGACGGAGCCCAGAGCTGCCCAGTCGATCTTCATGCTGTTCTTTCCTTACACCGTGGCGGCGGGCGCCGCAGTGGACTCGGATGCCTGGGCCGGGACGGTGGCCTTCAGCGCCTCGGGCTCGGTGACCGGGGTCGTGGCGGCACCGGCCGGGGGCGGGGTGACGGCCGCGATGGCGGCGGTGACGACGCCCGCGGGCTCGACCTCGTCGTCCGTGACGTTGGTGTGGTCGACCGGCTTGCGGCGCGAGATCACCCAGATGGCCCCGGAGCCGGCGACGAGCAGCACGGCCACGGCGGCGATGCCCCAGGTGCCCTGCTTGGTCAGGAACTCCGCGGCCGCGGCGACCAGGGCGGCGGCGGGCAGGGTCAGGCCCCAGGCGACGAACATCCGGGTCGCGGTGGACCAGCGGACCACACCGCCCCTGCGGCCGAGACCGGCGCCCATCACGGCACCCGAGCAGGACTGGGTGGTGGAGAGCGAGAAGCCGAGGTTCGAGGAGGCCAGGATGACCGTCGCGGCGCTGGTCTGGGCGGCGAAGCCCTGCTGCGGCTGGAGGTCGGTCAGCCCCTTGCCCATGGTGCGGATGATGCGCCAGCCGCCGAGGTAGGTACCGAGCGCGATCGCGACACCGGCGGAGACGATGACCCACATCGGGGGGTTCGAGCCGGGCGCGAGGACGCCGCCGGTGACCAGGGCCAGGGTGATGACGCCCATGGTCTTCTGCGCGTCGTTGGTGCCGTGGGCGAGGGACACCAGGCCGGCGGAGGCGATCTGCCCGGCGCGGTAGCCCTTGGAGGTGGCCTTGTTCTCGTTCGTGCCACCGATCCGGTACGTCAGCCTGGTGGCGACCACGGCCGCGAGGCCGGCGACGAGCGGAGCCGCGACGGCGGGGATCAGGACCTTGGTGACGATCGTGCCCCCGTTGACGGCGGAGAAGCCGGCCGACATCACGGCGGCGCCGATGAGGCCGCCGAAGAGGGCGTGGGAGGAGCTGGACGGGAGGCCCAGCAGCCAGGTCAGCAGGTTCCAGAGGATCGCGCCGACGAGCGCGGCGAAGATCACTTCTGGGCGGATGCCCTCTTCGTTGATGATGCCGCCCGAGATCGTCTTGGCGACCTCGACGGACAGGAACGCGCCGACCAGGTTCAGCACGGCGGACATCGCCACTGCTGCCTTCGGTCTCATCGCACCCGTCGAGATGGTCGTCGCCATGGCGTTGGCGGTGTCGTGGAAGCCGTTCGTGAAATCGAACACGAGTGCTGTCACGACGACAATCGCGAGCAGCAGGGTGATGTGCTCCATTTACCGGGTACCCAGGCAATCGTTCAGATGTCAGTGGCTCGGGTGAACGTAGGGTTGCTGAGTGAACGGAAGGTGAACTGGGGCGGGCTTTGGAGTGTCTTCAAGCGGAGTGAGGCTCTTCCGTTCATGCCTGCGGAGACGCTTGCGGCGGTGTCCCGGGAGCGCTCGCGGCCGGGGCGTACCGATCGGAATCGGCCAAATTCCTGGCCTGTAGCTCTCCAGGGTGGTCGCGAAGTGGCCGCTAAGTGATCAAAATCCTTCGCCTGGATGAACGCCGAAAGAGATTCCGGTCACTCCGGACTTTCCGTCGCCACGCCCCGGCCATCGGGGTGCGGCGACGGCGGCCCGGAGCCGGCCCGCCGTCGCCGCCACCGGTCCGGACTGACACGATCGGCCGCATGACGGAACAGGGGCAACCCGACGAACAGCCGGACGAACAGCCGGAGGGCCAGGAGCGGGAGGCGATATCCCGGGCCTGGTCGGACCTCGTGGCCACGGCGCGCAGAACCGTCGCGGACGGCCTGGTCGTGGGAACCTCGGGGAACGTCTCCGTACGCGTCCCCGGCCCCACCGGCGACATCGTGCTGGTCACCCCCAGCGGGGTGCACTACGACCGGCTCACCGCGGCGGACGCCGTCGGTGTCCGCCTCGACGGGCGGCAGGTCCTCGGGCAGCTCACGCCCACCAGCGAGCTCCCGATGCACCTCGCGATCCACCGCGCCACCGACGCGGTGGCCGTCGTCCACACGCACGCCGTGCACGCCACGGCCGTCTCCACCCTCGTCGACGAACTGCCGCTGATCCACTACATGGCGGCGGCCCTCGGCGGCCCCGTCCGCGTCGCCCCCTACGCCCTGTACGGCACCGGCGAGCTGGCGGCGCACATGCTCCGCGCCCTGGCGGACCGCACCGGCTGCCTGCTCCGCAACCACGGGACGGTCACCTACGGGTCCTCACTGGACCAGGCCTTCGACCGCACGGCCCAGCTGGAGTGGATGTGCCGCCTCTGGCTCACTGCCGTCTCCGTCCCCGGACGCACCCCCGCCCTGCTCTCCGAGTCGCAGCTCCGGGAGGTCGCCGGGAAGCTCCGCGACTACGGCCAGTCCCGCTGACGTCACTCCCGCCGCCCGGTCCACTGGCACCCCGGCACGGACCTCACCACACTGGAACGGTGCGCCCGGCAACAGCGACGGCAGCGGCCGTCACCACCCTCATCGGTCTCGGCGCGGCCGCGTTCGCCGCAGGCCGGTACGCCAGCGACGCCGCGCTGAAGGCCCCCGCGGGACGACCCCTGCCCGGTGAAGGGCGGCTCACCGTGCACGCCACCGGGCCGGGCCGGGTCACCCTCACCCGCAGCCTCGTCTCCCAGCGCCCCGGCACCTACGGGCTCTGCGGGCACGACGTGCACGCCCTCGCGGGCCCCGTCCTGGAACAGGTGCCGCACGCGGCGGACACCGTGGTCCGCCGGCTGGAGCGGGTCGAGCGCGGCAGCCTCGACCCCGGCACCAAGGTGCGGCTCACCCCCCAGCTGCACGTCGGCGACCCGGACAGCGCGCTCGGCATCGACCACGAGGACGTGGACATCCCGGGCGAACTCGGGCCCCTGCCGGGCTGGTTCGTCCCCGGACCGCGCTCGACCTGGGTCATCGTGGTGCACGGCCTCGGCACCACGCGTGAACTCACGATGAACCTCATGCCGTTCCTCACCGAGCAGCGACTGCCGGTGCTGGCGCCCGCCTACCGCGGCGACCCCGGCGCTCCCGCGCCCCCCGACGGCCTCGGGCACCTCGGTGACTCCGAATGGCGCGACCTCGACGCGGCCGTGCGTTTCGCGGTCCGCGGCGGCGCCGACCGCGTCATCCTGCACGGCTGGTCCACCGGCGCGTCAATGGCCCTGCACGCCGCCGCCAACTCCGCGCTTCGCGAGCGGATCGCCGGACTCGTCCTGGACTCCCCGGTCCTGGACTGGGAGACCACTCTTCGGTCCCTCGCCGCGGCCCGCCGCATGCCGACCGCACTGCTGTCGCTCGCGGTACGCGCGGCACAGGGGCGCACGGGCCTCCACGGCGACCGGCTGCGGGCGGCCGCCGACCCGGACGCACTGCGCGTACCCACCCTGATCTTCCACGGACCGGACGACACCATCGCCCCCTGGGGCCCGTCGCGGGAACTTGCGGCCCGGCGGCCCGACCTGGTCAGTCTGCACACCGTGGCGCACGCCCCGCACGCGGCCATGTGGAACGCCGACCCGGCCCGATACGAGGAGGCCCTCCGGCGCTTCCTCACCCCGCTGCTCTAGGTGTGCTGTCCCGGGGCGCCCGGCACGCACGCTCGCCGCGTTGTCGGAGTCGTCCGAGCGGGCCCAGTACGAGGGCGATCCTCCGTCTTGCGGCCCTTCCGCACGGCCCGGAGGGCCGGGGGAGACCCGATGCACCGGACCCGATCCCCGACGCGGGAGCCCTGACTCACGCGCCACCGGAGATCCAGCGGCCCGGCCGGCCCGGTCCGGAACCCCGCGACCGCCGCTCGGCAGTCCCTCTGACGACCCCTCGGTACGTGTTCCCCCCTTCCGATTGGGCTTTCGGGCCGACAGCGGGGAGACTGCTCCCCGTGACGTCCCGTAACCTGCGCGACTCCAGGCTCCGTCTTGTCCGCCCACGGCCCACCGCCACGGCCCGCCGCGCCGTGACGAACAGGCGCACGCGACCCGCTCCGCGCCCGCCCGAGGGCACGCCGCCGACCGCGGAGCTGGCCGGCCAGGCGCGCGGGGTCCTCGCCGACGCGGTGCGCATCGCCCGCTGGGCGGCAGCCCACCACGCCGAGGGCAGCGCCGCCGAGCGGGAACGGGCCGCCGCGGACCTGCGGCTGACACCGGGACAGGTCCACGCCGGCTGGGACCGCGCCCGGCTCGCGGGGCTCGTGGAACTGCACGGCGGCACGGCACGCCCCGGCTGGCGGCTGAACGCATGGAACCGCGACGACAGCGCCGTCCTGCGCGGCTGGGTCGCCCTGTTCGACGCCTGGCCCCTCGTCCACCCAGCCCCCGCCGACGTGGCGCCCGCGGCCGTCGCCGAAGTGGTGGAGGCCGTCCCCCAGGTGCTCTCCCTCCTCCAGCTCTCCGCCGGGCCCGTGCTCCTGCCGGCCCTGCTCGACCTGCTCCAGCAGCGGGTGGCGGAACTGCGCGAGGAGCGCTGCGAGGTGCCCTACGGTCCCGAGCCCGCCCCCGCCGACGCGGCGGCCGCGGCCCTCGCCGAACCGCCGGAGGCCGTTCTCCCCGCACTGCTCGACTGGGCCCTGGAGGGTCTCGCGGCCGTCGGTGCACTGACCCTCGGCGACGGCCACGCCACCCTCACCCCGCTCGGCAACTGGGCGGTGTGGGTCAAGCTCGAGCAGATCTGCGTCGCCGCGCAGAGCCCGGCGGGCCACATCGAGCAGTCCGCCGAGGAGATGCTCAGGGGCTGCGCGCGGCTCAGCCCCGGGCCCGCCCGCGCCGAGTACCGGGCCTGGCTCGCCGCCCGTACCGTCTCCAGCGCGGTCACCGAACTCGTCGCCGCCGCCCGTGGCGAGGACGCCCTGTTGCGCGGACTGGCGTTCGAAGCGCTCCGGGTCGTGGGTGCGGCCGCCGAGGCCGATGTCCGAGCCGCGGCCGAGGAGCCCTCACTGCGCCCCTACGCCCTGCTGTGGCTCGCCGAGTACGAGGGCGGCGACCCCGAGGACGCCGCCGAGGTGCTCACGCGAGAAGAGGCGACCTGGCTCTGGGTGGACACCGCCGCCGCTGTCGCGGACCACGGCGAGAGCGCCCTGCTGGTACGCCATCTGGACTCGGCGGTGCAGGGCACCGTCCCCGCCCTGCTCGACGAGATCCGGGCCGTCGGCCATCCGCGCACCGTGCAGGTCCTGGTCGCCCTCGCGGCTGCGCACCCGGACCCGGCCCTGGCGAAGGCCGTGCGGCGGGCGGCCTTCCAGGTGCACACCGGGGGTGCCTGACCGCGGGACCGGGCCGCGTCGCCGGGGCGCGGTGTCGGAGGCGGCGACGGCCCGCCGGCAGGCTCAGATGCCCGGTGCCTCGCCACGCCGACCACCCCTTCTCCTCGGTGCCGTTGGTCCTCCCGCGGTGTCGTGGCGTCGGTGCCGGGTTCCCGGATTCCTCGGTGCCGGTGCCGGTGCCGGTGCCGGTGCCCTCGATCCCCGACGGGGCGTGACCCGGGTCCCCGTCCGGTGCCGGGAACCGACGGACGCCGGGAGTCACCGGGCGGCTCAGCGGAAGGTGTTGCACCGGGCCATGTCGCCGGTGCGGTAGCCCTCGTAGAACCACTGCCGGCGCTGGGCGGCCGAACCGTGCGTCCAGGTCTCGGGGGTGACCCGGCCCTGGACCCGCTCCTGGATCCGGTCGTCGCCCACGGCGGCGGCCGCGTCGAGCCCGTCGCGGACGTCCTCGGCCGTCAGCCGCGTGAGCAGCGGCCGTCCGGTCCTGTCGTCCGGCGTGGTCGTCGCGTGCCGTGCCCACACCCCTGCGTAGCAGTCGGCCTGCAGTTCCACGCGCACCGCGTTGCTTCCCTCGCCCTGCCGCCGGTCCTGGGCCCTGGCGAGCGTGCCCATCTGGTTCTGGACGTGGTGGCCGTACTCGTGTGCCACGACGTACGCCTGGGCGAACGGGCCGCCGGTCGCCCCGAACCGGTTGCGCAGCTCGTCGAAGAAGCCGAGGTCCAGATAGACCTTCCGGTCGGCCGGGCAGTAGAAGGGTCCCACCGCGGAGGTCGCCGTCCCGCAGGCCGTGGCGACCCGGCCGCTGAAGAGCACGGTCGAGGCGTCCGTGTAGCGGCCCCCGCGCCGGCCGTACTCGGCCCGCCAGAAGTCCTGGAGGCTGTTGACCACGGCGACCGCCCGGCAGTCCTCACGGGTGTTCGCGTCGGAGCCCTTCCGGCAGGACTGCGCCACCTGGGCGGCGGACTCGGAGGTCGCCTCGGGAGCGGTGCCGTCCTCCGTGAGCCCGAGCTGGTCGGGTCCGACACCGAAGAACAGCCCGAGGATCAGCGCGAGAAGACCGGCGATGCCGCCGCCGACGGTCGCTCTCCCGCCGGGGACGCGGCTGCGGCGCACATCCTGGACCTCCGAGGTGTCCAGGTCGGCGTCGTCGTCGAACTGCATGCCCCGAGTATCGATCAGTACGGTGCCCCTCGCCCCTTTTGATCGCTACGCCGATACCTCCCGCCCGCCCCGCCCCGACAACGGGGCTCGTCCCGTCCGTCGCGGCGTTCCGACTGCCGGGGCCGTTCCGTCCCGTCCCGCCCCGCCCCGACAAGGGCGGCCGCCCGCCCCGCCCCGGTCGGACACCCGTCGCCGTCCCGTCCCGGGTCCCCAGGGTGTGCCGTGGCGGGCGCCACAGAAATCCGGTTGCCCGGTCCCGGTAGACTGGCCCGCATGGCAATTCTCCTCATGGATCAGACGGCGTAGAAGCCTTCGCGCGCCCCGTCGTCCTTCCGCCGTCCATCCGTCCTGGAGTCTTCCCGTGATCACCGCTTCCGGCGTCGAGCTGCGCGCCGGCGCCCGCGTCCTCATCGAGTCCGCCACCTTCCGCATCGCCAAGGGCGACCGCATCGGCCTGGTCGGCCGCAACGGAGCGGGCAAGACGACCCTCACCAAGTGCCTCGCCGGCGAGGGCATCCCAGCCGCCGGCCAGATCGCCCGTTCGGGTCAGGTCGGCTATCTGCCCCAGGACCCGCGTACCGGCGACCTGGAGGTGCTCGCCCGGGACCGCATCCTCTCCGCCCGCGGCCTCGACGTCCTGATCCGCAAGATGCGCGAGAACGAGCACCGCATCGCCACGGGCAAGGGCACCACCCGCGAGAAGGCGCTCAAGCAGTACGAGCGCCAGGAGACCGAGTTCCTCACCAAGGGCGGGTACTCCGCGGAGTCCGAGGCCGCCACCATCGCCGCCGCGCTCAACCTGCCCGACCGGGTCCTCGGCCAGCCGCTGCACACCCTCTCCGGCGGCCAGCGCCGCCGCGTCGAGCTCGCCCGGATCCTGTTCTCGGACGCCGACACGCTCCTGCTCGACGAGCCGACGAACCACCTCGACGCCGACTCGGTCGTGTGGCTGCGCGAGTACCTCAAGACCTACCGCGGCGGCTTCGTGGTCATCTCCCACGACGTCGACCTCGTGGAGACCGTCGTCAACAAGGTCTTCTACCTGGACGCCAACCGCTCCGCGATCGACATCTACAACATGGGCTGGAAGCTCTACCAGCAGCAGCGCGAGGCCGACGAGAAGCGCCGCAAGCGGGAGCGCCAGAACGCGGAGAAGAAGGCCGCCGCGCTCAACGCCCAGGCCGACAAGATGCGCGCCAAGGCCACCAAGACCGTCGCCGCGCAGAACATGGCCCGCCGCGCCGAGCGGCTGCTGTCGGGTCTGGAGGACGTACGCCTCTCGGACAAGGTCGCGAAGCTGCGCTTCCCCGAGCCGGCGCCCTGCGGAAAGACCCCGCTGACGGCCGAGGGGCTGTCCAAGTCCTACGGCTCGCTCGAGATCTTCACCGATGTCGACCTGGCCATCGACAAGGGATCCCGCGTGGTGGTCCTCGGCCTCAACGGCGCCGGCAAGACCACCCTGCTGCGGCTCCTCGGCGGTGTGGAGAAGCCCGACACCGGCGAGGTCCTGGAGGGCCACGGGCTGAAACTGGGCTACTACGCCCAGGAGCACGAGACGCTCGACCCGGACCGCACGGTCCTGGAGAACATGCGCTCGGCCGCCCCCGATCTGGACCTCGTGGAGGTCCGCAAGGTGCTGGGTTCCTTCCTGTTCTCCGGTGACGACGTCGACAAACCGGCCGGGGTGCTCTCCGGCGGGGAGAAGACACGGCTGGCGCTGGCCACGCTGGTGGTCTCCGCGGCGAACGTCCTGCTGCTCGACGAGCCGACGAACAACCTCGACCCGGCCAGCCGCGAGGAGATCCTCGGGGCCCTGCGTACGTACAAGGGCGCCGTGGTCCTGGTGACCCACGACGAGGGCGCCGTCGAGGCCCTGCAGCCGGAGCGGATCATCCTGTTGCCGGACGGGGTCGAGGACCTGTGGGGCGCGGACTACGCGGATCTCGTCGCCCTGGCCTGAGCCAGGACCACCGCTGGTGTCCGGCGGCCGCCGAGGACCACCACTGGCGGCCGCCGGACGGGGTGCCGTACGTACGGTTCCGGGCCCGGTGACTCCCGTCCGGGAGGCCCGGCCGGGGCGGGGGCCGTGAAGCCGGGTCCGAGAAGCCCGGTCGGAGCCGGGTCCGCGGAGCCGGCTCCTGGAGGCTTGGCCGTAGCCGTCCGCGGAGCCCGTCCGTGCCGCCCGGGGGATCCACCCGGTGCCGGTCCGACGGGGCGGCACCGATCGGTCCCGGGAGCCGGTCGTGGCCCCGACCGGGTGCCCCCTCCGGGAGGATCCAACCGGACTGATCCACTCCGTATAGATCATTCGGCTCACGCGTGATCCTTCATCTGAGTGAGTGCGTCTCGTATCGCGGCGTGGCGGTCGGCCGGAACGGCCCGCCACCCGTGTGGGGCAACGGTGCCGGCGAGGATGCCCCTGACCTGGAATTTCAGCCTCCGGGGCGATGGAACGGCCCCGGGAGCGCCGCCGGAAGGCCGTACTCCGGCGGCGCTCCGGTGCGTACCGAGGCCGAAGCTCGTCGTACGGACCTTGTCGAATGGGTGGCCAGGAAGCCCTGTAGGGGTGATCATGAGAGTCCAGAGCGCACTTCCCATGAGGAGGCACGGGTGGCCGAGACTCTGAAGAAGGGCAGCCGGGTGACCGGCGCCGCGCGCGACAAGCTCGCGGCAGACCTGAAGAAGAAGTACGACTCCGGTGCGAGCATCCGGGCGTTGGCCGAGGAGACCGGCCGCTCGTATGGATTCGTCCACCGGATGCTCAGCGAGTCCGGAGTCACGCTGCGTGGACGCGGCGGGGCGACGCGAGGCAAGAAGGCGGCGTCGACCTGACGCCCGAGTTCTCGAGCGTCGTCTGAGGCCTGCCGGTCTCCGGTGTCGGCCACCCGGCCGATCCCGCGGTCGGCCGGGTGGTTACTGTGCAGTCACTTGATGTTCGCTGCACTGACCGCACCGGAACCGGAGGCGCCTCATGACTTCGCTGGACTCTGTGCTCGACAAGGACGGCGTACGGCTCACCGTCGAAGACGCGGTGGCCACGGTGACCCTCACCAACCCGGCCAGGCGCAACGCCCAGTCCCCCGCTCTCTGGCGGGCGTTGACCGAGGCCGGGCGGTCGCTGCCGGGTACCGTGCGGGTGGTCGTGCTGCGCGGCGAGGGTAAGTCCTTCTCCGCGGGGCTGGACCGGCAGGCCTTCACGCCGGAGGGCTTCGACGGCGAGCCGTCGTTCATCGATCTGGCACGCGGCTCGGACGCCGAGCTCGATGCCGTCATCGCCGAGTACCAGGAGGCGTTCACCTGGTGGCGCCGCAACGACATCGTGTCCATCGCCGCTGTCCAGGGGCATGCGATCGGTGCCGGGTTCCAGCTCGCCCTCGCCTGCGACCTGCGGGTCGTCTCGCAGGACGTTCAGTTCGCCATGCGCGAGACCAGCCTGGGACTGGTTCCCGACCTCACGGGGACGCATCCGCTGGTCTCCCTGGTGGGCTACGCCCGTGCGCTGGAGATCTGTGCCACGGGCCGCTTCGTCCACGCCGAGGAGGCGGAGCGCATCGGACTCGCCAACCTCGCCGTGGCCGCCGAGGAACTCGACGCTTCGGTACGCGACTTGGCCGCCGCACTGCTTGCCGCGCCGCGTGACGCGGTGATCGAGACCAAGGCGCTGCTCCGTGGGGCGCGATCGCGCACGTACGAGGACCAGCGCACCGCCGAGCGCGCCGCGCAGGCACGCCGTCTGCGTGATCTGGCGGGCCTCACCGACTGAACGACGCGGGCCGGCCCCTCCTGTGCCGCGCCGCGCCGGTCGGGTCCGACCCTTACGGCGCGGGCCGCCCCGGTCGCAGGCGTCGGGCGAGCCGGCCCCTTCGAACCGGGTGGGGGACGGGGCCGGCTGCGGCCTGCGGCTCCCGCAGGGCCCTCGCCCTGCGCCACGGGTCCGAGGCGTGCGCCCCGGGGTCCGTCCTTCCGAGCGCGGGCGTACCCGGGCGGCCCGCGCTCACTCCCCGGTGCCGACCTCCGTGACGAGGACCGTGACGGGCAGGGGCGACGGCAGAACCGAGACGACCGCGGCGCGGACGGCGCGGGCCACCTCCACGGGACGATGGCCCGGCGCCGTCGCGCATTCGACCCGTACGGACGACGCGTCGGCCCGTACGGCCGCCCCGAGCGAGCCGGTGAGCCGGGCGACGCCCGGAACGGCGGCAGCGGCGGCGGCGACGGCACCCGGCAGCTCGCCGGCACCGGCCCCGCCCCGCGGTTCGCCGGTACTCCCCGCGGCGGTGGTCGCGTGCCCCGGCTCCTGCGGGGAATCCGCGGGGCGCGTCCCGTCCGCTCCGTCCGTCTCCGCGTCCTGCGGTCGGGCGGCGGTCGGCCGCGAGACCACGGGGGTGCCGGCGGGCCCCGGCGCTCCGTCCGCCTCCGGTGGCGCGTCCAGCAGCGCCGTCACGCGGAGGTCGACGACCGCGACCGTCAGACCGAGGTGTTCCCGGGCGGCTGCGAACAGGGCGGTGCGCAGCCGCTCGGCCAGCTCCGGCAGGGGTACCGCGGCAGCGGCCGCGAAATCCGCCTCGATCCGCAGCGGTCCGGGAGGCAACGCGGCCGGGGGCGGCGGGACGGCCGGCGCCCCGGCCGCCCCGGGGTCGGCGAGTCCGGTCCGGATGCCGCCCGGCACCACACCGGGCACCTCCCCGGCGGCCCGCCGCAGCACCGGCTCCGCCGCCCGTTCCGCCAGCCAGGCGCTGTCCTCCGCGGTACCGAGCGGAAGCAGTCTGCCCAGCCCGAGCCGCGTCCGTACCGCCCCGGTCCAGCCCTCGGCCGTCGTCATCCGTACCGCCTCGTCATTGCTCCAGCCTGCCGCATCCTCCGGCGCGGGAGCGGGCAAGCGGACTTAGTGTGGTCAACGTAGTCGGGAGTTCACCACCGCCCGGAAAGGTACGCATGGCGATGACCGACACGGATGTCAGTGTGACCAAGGAACCGGCCGGCACGGTGCGGCGCGGCGGCGGCGATCCGGCGACCCGGGGCCGTACCACCATCGCCGACGGAGTCGTCGAGAAGATCGCCGCGCTGGCGGCCCGTGACGTGGTCGGTGTCCACGCGATGGGCAGCGGCCTCTCCCGCACCTTCGGCGCGGTGCGCGACCGGGTGCCGGGGGGCAAACCGCCCGTCACCCGTGGAGTGAAGGCCGAGGTGGGGGAGAAGCAGACCGCACTCGACCTGGAGATCGTCGTCGACTACGGCGTCGCGATCGCGGATGTGGCCCGCGCCGTGCGCGAGAACGTCGTCGCCGCGGTCGAGCGGATGACCGGCCTGGAGGTCGTCGAGGTCAACATCGCCGTGGGCGATGTGAAACTTCCGGACGAGGAAGACGAAGAGACGGAACCGCGGATCCAGTAGCGGAGCTCACGAGAGGAGCCCGTAATGAGCATGGCGGTGGCCGGTCTGCTGGCCGGGATGGCCCTCGGATTCGCCGGATACTTCGGTGGGTTCGCGGCGTTCCTGCTGGTGGCGGCGCTGGGGGCGGTCGGGTTCGTCGTCGGGCGCATCCTCGACGGCGATCTCGAACCGGGCGACTTCTTCAGGAGCCGCGAGCACGGCGACCGGCGGGGGTGACCCGGCGTGGCCGCCGAGACACCCCCGCCCCCGGTCCCGTCGGCACCGTCGGCGGGCCCGCCCGCACCGGTGCCCCCGCGCCCCGCGGCTACGGGGATCCGCCCTGCCGAGCGGGGGGCGACCACGATCGCCGACCGGGTGGTCGCGAAGATCGCCGCCCAGGCGGCCCGTGAGGCACTCGTCCGTGTGCCGGAGGGCGGATCCGCACCCCACGCGACGGTCTCCGTGCACCACGACCACGCCCGGGTACGGATCAGCCTCGACCTCGACTACCCGAGCGACATCGGAGGCCAGTGCCGTGACGTGCGTCGTCATGTCGCGGAGCGGGTAGAGGCGTTGGCGGGAATGGCGGTGCCGGAGGTCGCCGTACAGGTCGAGCGGCTGCACTCCGTCCACACGCGCCGGGCTGCCCAGGGGAGGCTCCGATGAGCGAACCGGTGAAGGGATCCGCAGGGGGGAGCGAACCGGCCGGAGGCTCCGTACGGGAGCTGGACCAGTCGGCCTCCGCCGCCGCGTACCGGCCGCTGCCCGCGGCCGAGGACGACGGCGGCGCCCGCCGCTTCTGGTCGCGGCGGCGGATTCCCGCCGCGCTGCTCGCGGCGGTCGTGGCGGCCGGTGCGGGACTGCTGCTGTTCGACGTCGTCTCCGTACGGGCCGAGCGGCCCGGGATGCGCTGGCGGCGGTCGCTCGCCGACGACCTGGCGAGCAGGCCGGTGGACGACACCTGGGTACTGGTGGGCGCGGGGGCGGCCGTCGTGGTCGGAGCGTGGCTGTTGGTGCTCGCCGTGACACCGGGCCTGCGGAATCTGCTGCCCATGCGCCGCCGGGCGGGCGAAGGGGACGTACGGGCCGGTCTCGACCGGGATGCCGCGGAACTGGTGCTGCGCGACCGGGCGATGGAGGTCTCGGGAGTGCAGTCCGTGCGGGTGCGGGTGCGGCGGTCCCGGGTCGGGGTGAGGGCGGTGTCCCACTTCCGTGAACTCGACGAGGTCCGGTCCGACCTGGACACCGTGCTGGGCGACGGCATCCGCGAGCTGGGACTGGTGCGGCGGCCGGCCCTGTCGGTGCAGGTGCGCCGCCCGGCGAAGAAAGGATGAGCGCGATGCTCCGGGTCGTCAACCGGGTACTGATCGGTCTGGCCGGTCTGGTGCTCGTCGTGCCGGGGGGAGCGGTCCTGGCAGCGGGGCTGGGGCTGCCGGTCCCGTCCTGGTGGCCGTGGCGGGGGGCCGGGGCCGTACTGCTGAGCGAGAGCCGCCGCGGGCGGTGGGAGGACCACGGCTGGTGGTGGCCCGTGGTGATCGCGGTGCTGGCGGTCGTCTTCCTCCTCGCGCTCTGGTGGCTGCTGGCGCAGTTCCGCCGCTCCCGGCTGGCCGAGGTGCTGGTGGACAGCGGTGACGGCGAGGGGGCCCTGCTGCGGGGCCGCGCCATGGAGGCCGTGCTCGTGCGGGAGGCCGAGGACCTGGACGGCGTGTCCCGGACCCAGGTCGTACTGCACGGACGCCGCACCGCCCCGGCGGCCCGTGTGCGCCTGCTCCTCGAGCCCTTCGCGTCACCGGGCGAGACGCTGCACCGCCTCTCGGCCGAGGCCCTGGCGCACGCGCGCGACTCGGCAGGGCTGGCGTCGCTGCCCGCGGAGGTGCGGTTGCGGGCCCGGAGGCACCGGGCGAAGCGGGTTACATGAGCGGGGTTGACGGGCCCGGGGCCCAGTCGTCGCGGGCGGGACACGATCCGCATGCCGTTCCGGTCCCGCGAGCGCGCCGCCGGGGCGATCCCCCCGGCAGGCGTTCCGGGATGTCCTCCGTCTCGGGTGTGAGCGGCGTTCGGGATGCGCGTCGCCAGGGGCACTGGTTCGCTGAGAGTGGTCCGCTGAAAGCGACACCAAGGAGGTCATGAGCATGTCAGACGAGGTCGGCGGCCGGGTCCGGCAGATGCGGCAGAAGGCCGAGGAGCTGAAGCAGGCCGCGGAACGCGTGAACGATCCCGAGGAGAGCCGGCGGCTCAAGGAGAAGGCGCGCAGGCTCCAGGAGCAGAGTGAGCAGGAGAGCACGATGGGATCCGGGGACATCTACCCCATGGAGTGACCCCCCGTGCCCGTACGCACCGGCCGGCACATGTCACCGGCCGGCGCGTGCACGGGCCCGCGCCGGCCGGTCCCGCGCCGTGGCCGGGAGGACGCGGGGAGGGATCCCGAGCCGAGCCGAGCCGAGAAGGGCCGTGCCCCGCCCCCGGATCGTGCGGCGCCCCACCCGGTGCGCACAGCGGCACATCACCCGGGGGCCTCCTCGGGGGATCCGCGCCGGTGCTCGCCCGCCACGAGAACGGGGACGGTGTGCTGACGCACCAGTTCCCAGGCGACGTTGCCGAGCAGGCGACGTGACAGGCCCCTCCCGTGTGTGCCGACGACAATGAGGTCGAAGTCCTGTTCCCTGGCGTAGTTCACCAGAGCCTGCGCCGGTGGACCCGGGATGATGTCGCATTCCGTCACCCGCCCGCCGCTCCGCTCGGCGACGGTCCCCAGACGGTTCCTGGCCGCGGTGATGCTCGGGTCCCCCTGGTGGTCGGCCGCGTCGTATCCCACCACCTCGACCGCGACGAGGGCTTCGGCGTACGGCCCCAGCAGGTCGACGGCCAGGTCCAGCGCTGCCTGCGACGCCCTGGAGCCGTCCACGCCCACCAGCACCCTCAGGCCGCCCGGCCCGGGCGCACCGACTTCCATCCGCGCGAGCGGTCCCGCATGCGGCGGCTGGATGCGCTCGCCGGCGACAAGGGCCAGGATCGGCCCGAAAACGGCACCCATGAGCAGCCACCCCCAATGGTGGTAACCGCGTCGTGCCATCCACCAGGCGGTGACGAGGCCGGTGGCGACCCAGGCTCCCCCGACGACGAGGACGAACGCGAGATCACTCACGGCAGGTTCCAGGTGGGGTCGGGGTGGCGGGTCGCGCGTGAGGCGACGACTGCCACCGTGGTGCGGGGGGAATGGTCCGGCGCCGTCCCGTGCGGGGCAAAGGGGCAGGCCGTCCATATACACCTCCTCCTTGTTCACCACACTTGTGCATATCCGTATGGAATGCCAATGAGGAGGGCGGGTCCGACCTCGGAGGTGGCCGGACGACGGCGAGGCCCGACGGGACGCCAGGGGGAGGCGCGGGACACCCGACCGCGTCTGCTGCTCGGGGGTGACGGCCGGTGACGCGCCGCGTGCCGGGGTACGGGCGGCGTCCGCCTCCGCGACGGGTACAGCCGGCGGCCGCGGCTCGGGGGCCCCGCCACGGCAAGGGCGGGGTGGCGCGCTCGTCCGGATGCGTCGGCCGAAGACGCACCGCGTGCCGGGGCGGCTCGGTCGCTGCGGGTTCCTCCGCAGACGGTCCGGCGCCGCCCGGGGCGCCCGGAACACCTGCTGCCACCGGGGCCGTCTCCAGCGAATGCCGAGCCCTGCGGGCGGAAGGCGCCGCCGTCCTCGCACGGCCCCCGAGGACACCCGGGTCGGAAGCGGGACTTCGCCGCGCCGTCCACCGGCCGCGTCATCCCGTCAGAAACCGGACCTCGCCCCGCCGTCCACCGGCAGCATCACACCCGTGAGGTAGGACGCCGCGGGCGAGAGCATGAACGCCGCCGTGCGGCCGAACTCCTCCGGAGTGCCGTAGCGCCGCAGCGGAATGCGGGACTCGTTGGCGGCACGGGCCGCGTCCACGTCCCCCGACAGCGCGTCGAGCTCGCGCACCCGGTCGGTGTCGATACGGGCCGGCAGCAGTCCCACGACGCGGATTCCGCGCGGGCCCAGCTCGTCCGAGAGCGACTTGGCGAAACCGGCCAGACCGGGACGCAGACCGTTCGAGATGGTCAGGCCGGGAATCGGCTCGTGGACCGAGCCGGACAGCACGAAGCCGATGACCCCGCCCTCACCCAGCGCCGCCGCCGCGCCCCGGGCCAGCCTGACCGCGCCCAGGAACACCGACTCGAACGCCCTCTGCCACTGCTCGTCCGTGTTGTCCGCGACGAAGCCCGGCGGGGGGCCGCCGACGCTGATCAGTACGCCGTCGAAGCGGCCGAAGTGCTCCCGGGCGGCCCCGATCAGCCGCTCGGCGGTATCGGGGTCGGCGTTGTCGGCGGCGACGCCGACGGCGTCCGGGCCGATCCCGGCAGCCGCCTCCGCGGCGGCCTTCGCGTTCCTTCCGGTGATGATCAGCTTCGCGCCCTCGGCGGCCAGTGCCCGGGCGGCGGCGTTGCCCAGCCCGCGGGTCGCCCCCGTCACGACGTGGACGCGGTCCTTCAGTCCAAGATCCATGGCCCTATCCTGCCGCGCCGCGTGCGGCGAGAGCCAGGGCGGAGCCGACCAGTCCCACATGGCTGAACGCCTGCGGGAAGTTCCCGAGCTGCCGCCGCGCCACCGGGTCGTACTCCTCCGCCAGCAGGCCGACGTCGCTGCGCAGTTCCAGCAACCGCTCGAAGAGGTCCTTGGCCTCCTCCACCCGCCCGGTCGCACGGAGGGCGTCGACCATCCAGAACGAGCAGACGAGAAACGTTCCTTCACGGCCGGGCAGTCCGTCGACGGACGGCCCCTTCGTGCTGTAGCGGTTGATCAGCCCGTTCCGGCCGAGCCCGGACCGCACCGCGTCGACCGTGCCCACGACCCTCGGGTCGTCCGGCGGCAGGAAGCCCACCCGGGGGATGAGCAGCGCCGAGGCGTCCAGCTCGTCCGAACCGTAGTACTGGGTGAAGGTGTTCCGGTCCGCGTCGAACCCCCGGTCGCACACCTCCCGGTGCACAGCGTCCCGCATCGCCCGCCACCGGGTCACGTCGCCGGGGAGTCCGGGGTCGTCCTCCAGCGTCCGTACGGCGCGGTCGGCCGCCACCCACGCCATCACCTTGGAGAACACGAAGTGGCGCCGCGGCCCGCGCACTTCCCACAGGCCCTCGTCGGGCTCCCGCCACGTCGACTCCAGGAAACCCAGCAGGCTCAGCTGGAGGTTCCAGGCGTGCGGCGCGGACTCCAGTCCGGCCTCGCGGCCGAGCCGCAACGCATCCATGACCTCGCCGTAGACGTCGAGCTGGAGCTGGTCGACGGCGCCGTTGCCGATCCGTACCGGCGCGGAGCCCTCGTAACCGCGCAGCCACGGCAGTTCCGTCTCCGGCAGCCTGCGCTCCCCGGCCACCCCGTACATGATCTGCAGCCCCGAGGGGTCACCCGCCACCGCGCGCACCAGCCAGTCCCGCCAGGCCGCGGCCTCGTCGACATAGCCGGTGGAGAGGAGCGCGCCGAGTGTCAGCGTGGAGTCGCGCAGCCAGCAGTAGCGGTAGTCCCAGTTCCGTACGCCGCCGGGATCCTCGGGGAGGGAGGTCGTGGGAGCGGCGACGATCCCGCCCGTCGGAGCGTAGGTCAACGCCTTCAGGGTGATCAGCGAGCGGACCACGGCCTCCCGGTACGGCCCCTCGTAGCTGCACCGCGCCGACCACTCCTGCCAGTCGTCCACGCTCGCGCTCAGCGCGTGGAAGGGATCGAGGAGCCGGGGAGCCGGCTCGTGCGAGGGGTGCCAGGTGAGGACGAACGCCAGGCTCTGGCCGGCGCCGACGGTGAACGACGAGACGGTGCTGAACTGCTGGCCCCAGGTCTTCACCGGCACGGAGTCGGGGTTCTCGAGCCGCAGCCACACGGAGTCGGGGCCCGCGACCGCCACCCGGTGGTCGTTCGTCCGCCGCATCCACGGTACGACCGAGCCGTAGTCGAAGCGCAGCCGCAGGGTCGCGGCCATCTCGACGCTGCCGCTGACGCCCTCCACGATCCGTACGACGTCGGGGGCCTTGTCGCGCTGCGGCATGAAGTCGATGACCTTGACCGTGCCGGTCCGCGTCTCCCAGAACGACTCGAGGACGAGCGTGCCCGGGACGTAGCGGCGGCGGGTGCAGGTCCCAGCGCCCTTGGGCGCGAGCCGCCAATGGCCGTTGTCGTCGTTGCCGAGCAGTGCCGCGAAGCAGGCCCCGGAGTCGAAGCGCGGCAGGCACAGCCAGTCGACCGAGCCGTCCCTGCCCACCAGACCCGCGGTCTGCAGATCGCCGATCAGGGCGTAGTCCTCGATGCGTTGGGTCACGACATGCCGTTTTCCCTCGCCGGCGGCCGCCTAAGCGGTGGTGCCTGCCACGCGGTGGACCTTCGCGGGGCGGGGAACGCCCGGGCGGCGCTCGGGGGTTCGCGTCGGTGGGTCGCGAGCCCTGGGCCTCGGGACCGACGGGCCCGCCCCGGGGCGGTGCCCTGCCCGTGCCCGCGCGGACACCGGGCTTCTCCGGGACGCTCCCGTGGCCCGGCCCCGCGTCGCCGGGGCGGGCCCGGCCGTTCAGCTCGCCGTCGCGCCCGCCGTCGCGGGCGTTTCCTCGGCGGCCGGTCCGGCGGCCGCCGCGGCCCGGTCGCGCTTCTCGCGGCGGACCAGGACCACCCAGCCCACCGGGACACCGGCCGCGAACAGCCACCACTGGACCGCGTACGCCATGTGCGCGCCGATGGAGTCGTGGTCGGGCTCCGCGATCAGCTCGGGGGTGCCACCGGCCGGCTCGGGGGCGGTCTGCTGCAGGTAGCCGCCGAGCACGGGCCGGCCCAGGCTCTTGGCCTGCTGCTCGCTGTCGATCAGCATGATCTGACGCGGCGGCAGCCCGCTGAGGTCCTTGATCCCGCTCGCGTCGGTGGTCTCGTCCGCCATGAGCCGGCCCGTGACGGTGACCTGGCCCTTCGGTGCCGGCGGCACGGCGGGGTACGCGGTCTGGTCGGCCGCCGCGGGCACCCAGCCCCGGTTGACCAGGACGGCACGGCCGTCGGCGAGGACCAGCGGGGTGAGGACGTGCACCCCGACGCGCTCGTCGTTGTCGGTGCGGCGGCGCACGACGACCTCGTGGGCGGTGTCGTAGGTGCCCGTGGCCGTGGCGTGCCGCCAGTAGTCCGTGCGTGGGACGGTGTGCCCCGGGGAGGTCAGCTCGGTGACGGGTACCGGCCGAGCGGCGAGGTTGTCCGCGATCAGCTCGTTCTGCGCGACGCGGCGCTCGTGCCGGTGCAGCTGCCAGTAGCCCAGCTCGACCATCACGGGGATGAGGACGAGGCTGACGAGGGTGAGGATCACCCACTGCCGGGACAACAGGAAGCGGTACACCCCACGACGGTACAACTCGGTCGTGGGGTGTCCGGCGGCAGGGTCCCGGGCGTGGCCGGGGAACGTGCCTGCAGTGGAGGAGGGGGAGCGGGGCGGGTGCCGGGAAGCCGGCGTCACACCTTGTCGACGATGCCCGTCCTCCCCTCGGCGCGGGCGCAGTGCCCGCCGCAGTACCAGTGTCCCTGGACCTCGACGCCCTGGCCGATGATCTGGACCCTGCAGTGCTCGCAGATGGGGGCCATCCGGTGGATGGCGCAGGAGAAGCAGTCGAAGACGTGCACCGCGCCCTGCGCGTGCACCTCGAAGGACATGCCGTAGTCGTTTCCGCAGACCTCGCAACGTGCCATGGGCCGCATGGTCCGGAGGGCGGCGGACCGGAGCAAGATCCCTCCGGGCGGGTCGGGGCGGCTGCACCCGACCGGCGCACGGGCCCGGACGGTGGCGGGGGCGGCCCGGCCCGTGCGCCCGGGGTCCGTCCGCCGCGGGAGGTCCGGTCGGCCGAAGGCCGCCGGCGGGGCGTCACCCCTCGGCCGGCGCGACGTCCCTGAGGAGCTGGGTGAACGCGGCCTCGTCGATGATCGGCGTCCCGTACGACCTCGCCCTGACCGTCTTCGAGGTGGGGGCCTCCGGGTCATTGGTCACCAGGAGGCTCGTCAGCCGGGAGACGCTCGTCGCGACATGGAGCCCGGCCTCGACGGCACGGTCCTCCAGCAGTTCGCGCTCGACCGAGGTGTCGCCCGAGAAGGCCACCCGCATGCCCTGTACGAGTGGCTTGTCGGCCTGGTAGCGCCCCGGATTCGGGTAGGGGCACGGCGGTCGCTTGCGTGACGGGCGCCAGCCGTTCGGCCGGTACGAGGGCCTCGACGCCTGCCGGCCGATCCGCGGCGCGGAGGGGGCCGTGGACCACTCCGTGAGCGGACGGCACTCCAGCAGCGGCAGCCGCACGCCCCGCTCGGCCGCCGTGTGCAGACTCGGCCGGAACGCCTCCGCCAGCACCCGGGCGTCGTCCAGGGCGTTGTGCGCATGGCGCTGGACCACACCGAAGTGTGCCGCGAGCGACTCCAGCTTGTGGTTGGGCAGGGGCAGCGACAGCTCCTTGGACAGCGCGATCGTGCACAGCCGCTGGCGCACGGGTGCGACGTGCTCCGCCCGCGCGTACTCCCTGGCGATCATGGACCAGTCGAAGACGGCGTTGTGCGCGACGAGCACCCGGCCGTCCAGCCGGTGCGCGAACTCCTGGGCGATGTCCCCGAAGAGCGGCGCGCCCTCCAGCATGTCGCTCGTCAGCCCGTGGATCCACACCGGACCGGGATCCCGCTCGGGGTTGACCAGGGAGTACCAGTGGTCCTCGACGTTTCCCTGTGCGTCCAGGCGGTAGACGGCAGCCGACACTATCCGGTCGTCACGGGCGAGGCCGGTGGTCTCCACGTCGACGACCGCGTACCCCTGTGGATACGCGGCCGGCCACGCCGCTGCTGTCGTACCGTTGTCGAGCATGGTCACAGAGCTTACGGGCCGCCACTGACACGGTGGCTCCGGCCCGTGCGCGCCCCGGCCCGGCCACGGCCGGCGGGACACACATCTGGGGCCCCGTCAGGCCCGCACCGGAGCGGTGGAATTCACCATGACCGGCTGGTGCGGATCTGCCGGACATGTGCGGAATTCTCCGACGGGCGGTGTGCGGCCCGCTCGGGCCTCAGGGGTTCCCCTGGGCCAGCAGGGACTTGACCAGCGCCCGCAGGGACGCGGCGAACAGCCGCTCGGGGTCGGCGGGGCGCGCCAGCGCACGGGCCAGGGCCGGGTCCTTGCGCGCGCTCACGGTCTTCCGCGGCCGCTCCCGGCCGGGTTCCTCCGCCGGCGCCAGCCCCCGCGCGCACTCGACCAGGACGAAGCCGACCACCTGGAACTGCACCGCACGGACCGCCTCGGCGGCCCGTGCTCCCCGCAGTCCGGCGGTGTGCACCTCGCGGACGAGGGCACGCTGCGCGGGCAGGAACACCCGCTCGGTCAGGCCGCGTTCATGGACCATGGCGATCAGATGGGGCCGGGCGTGCAGTTCGCCGCGCAGCCGTCGGGCGACCGAGGCGATCCGGGTGGCCGGGGTGCGTCCGGTCGGCTGTATCGCCCCCATCTCCTCCACCGTCCGATCCACGAGCGCGTCGAGCAGCGACTCGCGATTGCCGACGTGCCAGTAGATGGACGTCACGGCCGTACCGAGCCGGGCGGCGAGCCCCCGCATGGTGAGTGCGTCGGGGCCGTGCTGTTTCACGAGGTCGTCCGCCGCCTCCAGCACTTGCTCGCGGGTCAGTACCGTACGTGACATGTAACCCCCATCTGCGGTCAACCCCGTTGAGGAAACGGCTTCTTGTTCTCCATCGGCCGACGGTGTAACCGTGTTACAGGCGGGCGCCGGGCGGTACGCCCCGCACCGGCACTGCCTCCGGCGCGCGTGTGGCGTCCGCCTCCGCGGCGCCGGGAGTGAGACCCTCCCTGGCGTGACGCAATCGACACCCCAGCACGAGCCCCACGACACGTCCATGGGCACCCGCCTCAACTGGCTCCGCGCCGCGGTCCTCGGCGCCAACGACGGCATCGTGTCGACCGCGGGCCTCGTGGTCGGCGTGGCCGGTGCGACGAGCGACCGCGCGGTGCTGCTGACCGCCGGACTCGCCGGTCTCCTCGCCGGATCCATGTCGATGGCCGCGGGCGAGTACGTCTCGGTCTCGACCCAGCGCGACTCGGAGAAGGCCGCCCTGGCCCTGGAGAAGCGGGAGCTCAGCGAACAGCCCGCGGCCGAACTCGACGAACTGACCGATCTGCTGGCGGCCCGCGGCCTCTCCCGCGAGGTCGCCCGCGCGGCGGCGGAGCAGCTCACCGCACGCGACGCGCTCCGCGCCCACGCCCGGGTCGAGCTCGGCATCAACCCCGACGAACTCGCCAACCCCTGGCACGCGGCAGGCGCCAGCTTCCTGGCCTTCACCGTGGGGGCCCTGCTGCCCCTGCTGGCCATCGTCCTGCCACCGGCCACCGCCCGGCTGCCGGTGACGGTCGTGTCGGTGCTGTTCGCCCTCGCCCTCACCGGCTGGTGGAGCGCCCGCCTCGGAGCGGCACCGGCCGGGCGGGCGATGGTGCGCAACGTGTGCGGGGGCGCGCTGGCGATGGGGGTCACCTACGCGGCGGGCTCGCTGCTGGGAGCCGCGGGAATCTGACGCCGCCGTCCGGGCGGCGGAGGTGACGCCGCGTCGCCGCGCGTCCCCGCACACTTGGTGGAAGTCGCCGAAACCTCCTGACAACCCGTCTCGCGAACTTGTCGGTGACACCATCTGGCCGCGCCGCCGCACCCGCCTCTACGGTGCCCGCATGCCGTCCAACCTGCCTGATGTCGTGCTGTGGTCGATCCCCGCCTTCATCCTGCTCACCGTCGTGGAGATGGTGAGCTACCGGCTCCGTCCCGACGACGAGGCCGCCGGCTACGCCCCGAGGGACACCGCCACCAGCATCGGCATGGGACTGGGCAGCCTCTTCTTCGACCTGCTGTGGAAGATCCCGGTCCTCGCGATGTACACCGCCGCGTACGAACTCACGCCGCTGCGGGTGCCAGTCCTGTGGTGGACCGTACTGCCGATGCTGCTCGTACAGGACTTCTGCTACTACTGGTCCCACCGCGGCCACCACGTCGTCCGCGTCCTGTGGGCCTGCCACGTGGTGCACCACTCCAGCCGGAAGTTCAACCTCAGCACCGCGCTCCGCCAGCCGTGGACCGCCTTCAGCTCCTGGCCGTTCTACCTCCCGATGGTCGTGTGCGGGGTGCACCCGGCGGCCCTGGCGTTCTGCTCCTCGGTGAACCTCGTGTACCAGTTCTGGATCCACACCGAGCGGATCGGCAAACTTCCGCGCCCCGTCGAGTACCTGCTCAACACCCCGTCCCACCACCGGGTCCACCACGCCTCCCAAGGCGGATACCTGGACCGGAACTTCGGCGGGATCCTCATCGTCTGGGACCGCCTCTTCGGGTCCTTCGCGGCCGAGACCGAGCGACCGGTGTACGGACTCACCAAGAACATCGAGACGTACAACCCGCTGCGGGTCGCCACGCACGAGTACCTGGGGATCGCCCGTGACGTACGGTCGGCGGCCGACTGGCGCGAGCGGGCCGGGCGGTTGTTCCGCGGGCCCGGCTGGCAGCCGCAGGGCGCCTCCCCGGTGGCGGCCGCCGACGCTCCGGGACCCGCCGGTGCCACCGGGCCCGCGGGCACGACCGGTGCCCCCGCCGCCGCGCAGCGCCTCGCGTGAGCACCGCCGACCGCGCGCTCGGCGGCCGCTTCCGGCCTCGCCGCCCGGCCCCGGCTCCCGGCCGCCGACTTCCGGATCATCCTCAGCCATGCCGTGGCGCAGTGCCTGCTCACGCCGGGTGCCCTCGGGCGGCGTCCGTCCGGGACGGGGCGTACGGTGAGGCGCGTACCGACGTACGAGTAGTGAGGATCCGCCCGACATGCGCGCCACCACCATCCACGCCCCCTTCGACATGCGTGTGGAGGAGGTGCCCGACGCCCGGGTCCGGGAGCCGGGCGACGTGGTGGTACGGGTGGTGCGTGCCTGCATCTGCGGCAGCGACCTCTGGGCCTACCGCGGCGAGGCCGAGCGGCAGCCCGGCCAGCGCATCGGCCACGAGTTCCTGGGCGTCGTCGAGGAGGCAGGCGCCGAGGTGAGCGCCTTCGCACCCGGCGACCTCGTCGTCGCGCCCTTCGTCTGGTCCGACGGCACCTGCCGGTTCTGCGCCGAGGGGCTGCAGACGTCCTGCCCGCGGGGCGGCTTCTGGGGATCGCCCGGCAGCGACGGCGGCCAGGGCGAGGCCGTGCGCGTCCCGTTCGCCGACGCCACCCTGGTCGGGCTCCCCGCCGCGGCGCTCTCCGACGAACGGCTGCTGACCGCGCTCCTCGCGCTCTCCGACGTGCTCGGCACGGGCCACCACGCCGCGCTCGGCGCGGGCGTCACCAAGGGCAGCACCGTCGCGGTCGTCGGCGACGGCGCGGTCGGGCTGTGCGGCGTCCTCGCCGCCCGACGTCTCGGCGCCGAGCGGATCGTCGCGCTCGGCCGCCACCGGGTCCGCACCGACATCGCCCGCACCTTCGGCGCCACGGACGTCGTCGCCGCACGCGGCGACGAGGCCGTCGCCGCCGTGCGCGAGCTGACCGGCGGTCACGGCGCGCACGCCGTGATCGAGGCGGTCGGCACGGAGCAGTCGATGCGCACCGCCGTCGGGATCACCCGCGACGGCGGCGCCATCGGCTACGTCGGAGTGCCGCACGGCAGCGGAACCGGACTCGACCTCGGTGTGATGTTCGGCCGCAACATCGCGCTGCGCGGCGGTGTCGCCCCCGTCCGCGCCTACATCCCGGAACTGCTCCCGGACGTCCTGGACGGCACGGTCGACCCGTCGCCCGTCTTCGACATGACGGTCGACCTGGACGGCGTCCCAGAGGGCTACCGGGCCATGGACGGGCGCTCGGCCCTGAAGGTACTCGTCAAGCCCTGAGCCCCGGGGGCCCGCGCCGGACATCCCGGCCGGGCCGTCCGCTGACACCGCCTCAGCCGGGTCGGCAGTCACCGTCCGGCCGCCCGCGCCAAAGGGGCCCGGGCGTCTTGCCACCGCCCGGACCCCCTCGTCCGTGCCCGCGTCGGCCCGGTGGGCGGCGAGCCGCCCACCGGGCCGACGCGACCGGCTACCAGCGCACCGCGTCCAGCGCGTCCGCCATACCGGCTCCGTAGAAGCCGTTCTTGCTCTTGCCGCCCTCGCACACCGCGTCGACCGTGCCGTCGCCGTTGATGTCGTACGGGTTGGTGCACGGACGGTCGTCGGCCTGTGCGTACAGGAGGGCCTTCACTCCGGCCGCCGACATCCTCGGGTGCTTCGACTTGATCAGTGCGACGACGCCCGCGACGTGCGGGGACGCCATGGACGTGCCCGCCTTGTAGTTCCAGGTGTGGCCGCCCCTGAACGTGGTCGAGAGGATCAGCCCGCTGGTGGCGGGGGCCTCCGGCGGCTGGAGGGCGGTGGAGTCGCCGCCCGGTGCCGTGATGTCCACGACCCCGTTGCCGTAGTTCGAGTACGACGACTTGATCCCCTTGGCCCCGGTCGCCGACACCGTGACCACACCCGGCAGCATGGCCGGGATGTCCGGGCACTCGCGCGGGCTGACGACCCGTGAGACCGGCGTGGTGTCGTTCGGGCTCGTCGTGTCGGTGACCTCCTCGGAGGTGAGGTCGGTCCGCGAGTTGCCGGCCGAGGCGACGTTCACCACGCCCTTGCGCTCCGCGTACCGGGTGGCCCGGGTGAGGGTCTCGACCAGGGCCTTCTGGTCCTCGTCGGCCTTGCAGTTGTAGAGCCACGGGTCGACGTAGTAGCTGTTGTTGGTCACGTCGGCACCGTGGTCAGCGGCCCACATGAAGCCGCAGAGGACCGCCTCGGTGTAGAAGAACCCGTCCGGGTTCGCCACCTTCAGGCTGGACACCTTCACGCCGGGCGCGACACCGGTGACGCCGAAGCCGTTCTTCGCGGCGGCGATGGTGCCCGCCACGTGCATTCCGTGGTCGCTCTCGCCCGCCGCCGGACGCCACGCCTCGTTCTCGGTGACCGGTACGCCACTGACGCAGTTCGCGGACGCCCGGCGGTCGAAGTTCTGCTCGATGTCCGGGTGGGTGTCGTCGATCCCCGAGTCCAGGACGGCGACCGTGACCTTGCTGCTGCCCAGGGAGCGCTGGTGGGCCTTGTCGGCCTTGATGGCCGGCAGGTCCCACTGCAGGGGCTCCAGCGGGTCCTGCTCGCCGGTCGCCCTGGCCGCGGCGGCCTTCGCCTGCTCGGCGGTGAGCGGCTGCTCGGCGTCGATGGCGTCGTCCCGCTGGGGGACCAGCGGGTTGGTGCGCGTGGCGCCCGCCGAGGCGACGCCCTTCACCGTGCGGATCTGCTCGGCGAAGTCAGGGTTCTGCGAATGGACGACGACGACGCCGATCCGGTCGTAGGCGATCACCACCGTGCCGCCGGCCTTCGCGATCGCCCGCTTCACCTTGGTGACGGCCGATCGGCCGCCGTCCACGTTGACGACGTACGACAGCTTCGGGCCGTCGGTCGAGACGGCGGCGGGCGTGTCGTCGGCGGGGGCGGCGGTCGCCGCGCCCGCGGGCAGGAATCCGAGCGAGGCCGTGAGCGCCAGACCCGCGGGCAGTGCTATCGCGCGCGTCCGTCTGGGTCGCAGATGAGCCATGGGATCTCCACATCATCCGGTTGGCCGCCCAGACACCCCGTGCGTATGGGCGGGTACATGACGAGTGAAGCTATCGCCGATCATCCGGGCACATCAACGACTTCGGGAACCCGGTTCCGAAAATCGGGCGGAAAAGCGAGCGCGAATGCACCCGGAGGTGAACCACCTCTCGGTGTGCGCCGTGCCGTTGTCAGAGGGAGGGGCGAGCCGCCCCGCACCCCTACGAGACCCCGTCCGTCCATGTCTGCCGCACCCGCGGCGCGAGGAGAGTCCGTGACCACCGAAGCACCGCCGCCCGCTGGGGGCAAGGACCTCGGTCCCGCCCAGCCCACGACCGAAGCGTTCGTCGAGGTGCAGGAGAGCGCGGAATTCGCCGAACTGCGCCGCACCTACCGCTCCTTCGCCTTCCCCCTGACCGTCGCCTTCATCGCCTGGTACCTGCTGTACGTTCTGCTGTCCAACTACGCGGGCGGCTTCATGGGCACCAGGCTCTTCGGCAACATCAACGTGGCCTTCGCCCTCGGCCTCGCCCAGTTCGCCACCACCTTCCTCATCGCCTGGTTCTACGCGCGGCACGCGGCCGAGAAGCTCGACCCCAGGGCGGATGCGCTCAAGTCCCGTATGGAGGCCGACGCATGAGCAGCACCACACTCCAGGCCGTCCGGCTCGCGGCGGCGAGCGACGCCGGTGAGCACCGCCCGCTGATCATCACCTTGTTCGCGGCCTTCGTCGTCGCGACGCTCTTCATCACCGTCTGGGCCGGCCGCCAGACCAAGGACGCCGCCGACTTCTACGCCGGCGGACGCCAGTTCACCGGCTTCCAGAACGGACTCGCCATCTCCGGCGACTACATGTCCGCCGCGTCGTTCCTCGGCATCGCCGGCGCCATCGCCCTCTTCGGGTACGACGGCTTCCTCTACTCCATCGGCTTCCTCGTCGCCTGGCTGGTCGCCCTGCTGCTCGTCGCCGAACCGCTGCGCAACTCGGGCCGGTTCACCATGGGCGACGTCCTCGCGTACCGGATGCGGCAGCGGCCGGTGCGCACCGCCGCCGGCACGTCCACCATCGTCGTCTCGATCTTCTACCTGCTCGCCCAGATGGCCGGCGCCGGCGTGCTCGTCTCGCTGCTGCTCGGCATCACCAGCGACGCCGGGAAGATCGCCATCGTCGGCCTCGTCGGCGTGCTGATGGTCCTTTACGTCACCATCGGCGGGATGAAGGGCACCACCTGGGTGCAGATGGTCAAGGCCGTGCTGCTGATCGCCGGCACCCTGCTCATCACCTTCCTGGTGCTGTGGAAGTTCAACTTCAACATCTCCGACCTGCTCGGCACCGCGGCCGCGCAGAGCGGCAAGGGCGCGGCCTTCCTGGAGCCGGGCCTCAAGTACGGCGCCACCGGCACCTCCAAGCTGGACTTCCTCTCGCTCGGCATCGCCCTGGTGCTCGGCACCGCCGGTCTGCCCCACATCCTGATCCGCTTCTACACCGTGCCCACCGCGAGGGCCGCCCGTAAGTCGGTCATCTGGGCCATCGGCATCATCGGCGGGTTCTACCTGATGACGATCGCGCTGGGCTTCGGCGCGGCCGCCCTGGTCGGTCCGGAGGAGATCACGGCATCCAACAAGGCCGGAAACACCGCGGCACCGCTGCTCGCCCTGCACATCGGCGGCGCCGACTCCGCCGGCGGCGCGGTCCTGCTGGCCGTCATCTCGGCGGTCGCGTTCGCCACCATCCTCGCCGTCGTCGCCGGGCTCACCCTGGCCTCCTCCTCGTCGTTCGCGCACGACATCTACGCCAACGTCATCCGCAAGGGACGGGCCACCGAGAAGGAGGAGGTCCGCGCGGCCCGCTGGGCGACCGTCCTCATCGGCGTCGTCTCCATCGGGCTGGGGGCCATGGCCCGCGATCTGAACGTGGCCGGGCTCGTGGCGCTCGCCTTCGCCGTCGCCGCGTCGGCGAACCTGCCGACGATCCTCTACAGCCTGTTCTGGAAGAGGTTCACGACCTCGGGCGCCCTGTGGTCCATCTACGGCGGTCTGGTCTCGTCGGTGGTGCTCGTGCTGTTCTCCCCGGTCGTCTCCGGAAAGCCCTCGTCCATGTTCCCCTCGGTGGACTTCGCCTGGTTCCCGCTGGAGAACCCCGGACTCGTCTCCATCCCGCTGGGCTTCCTGCTCGGCTGGATCGGCTCCCTGCTGTCCGGGGAGGAGCCGGACCGGGGCAAGTACGCGGAACTCGAGGTCAAGTCCCTCACGGGCGTCGGCGCCCACTGAGGAACCTCACGGGCGCCGGCGCCCGCGGAGGAGGAGAACGTCATGCGCCCGTACGCGGCCGCGTCGTAGGGTCCTACGACGCGGCCGCGTCGTACCTCGTGGCAAACGGCCCCTGCCGTTGTCGGAGGTCTCGCGTAGGCTCGCTGGTAGGACGAGTTCCTCACTCACGAGACGAGTGCACAGTAAGACTTCCGAACACGGGGAGGGGGCCGACAGTGCTCATCGACACCTACGGCCGTGTGGCCACCGACCTGCGGGTCTCGCTCACCGACCGGTGCAATCTCCGGTGTTCGTACTGCATGCCGGAAGAGGGGCTGCAGTGGCTGTCCAAGACCACCCTGCTCACCGACGACGAGATCGTCCGGCTCGTCCGCATCGCGGTGACGCGGCTCGGGATCACCGAGGTCCGCTTCACCGGCGGTGAGCCGCTGCTGCGGCCCGGCCTCGTCGGCATCGTGGAGCGCTGCGCCGCGCTGGAGCCCCGCCCTAAGCTCTCGTTGACCACGAACGGCATAGGACTGAAGCGCACCGCCACGGCCCTGAAGGCCGCCGGGCTGGACCGGGTCAACGTCTCGCTGGACACGCTCCGCCCCGAGGTCTTCAAGACCCTCACCCGCCGCGACCGCCACCACGACGTCGTCGAGGGCCTGGCGGCCGCCCGCGAGGCCGGGCTGACCCCCGTGAAGGTCAACACGGTCCTGATGCCGGGACTCAACGACGACGAGGCCCCCGAACTGCTCGCCTGGGCCGTCGAGCACGCCTACGAGCTGCGCTTCATCGAGCAGATGCCGCTGGACGCCCAGCACGGCTGGAAGCGCGACGGCATGATCACCGCGGGTGACATCCTGCAGTCCCTGCGTACCCGTTTCGAGCTCACTCCCGAGGGCGATCAGGCCCGTGGCTCCGCGCCCGCGGAGCGCTGGCTCGTGGACGGCGGCCCGCACCGCGTCGGGGTCATCGCCTCCGTCACCCGGCCCTTCTGCAGCGCCTGCGACCGCACCCGCCTCACCGCCGACGGGCAGGTCCGCACCTGTCTGTTCGCCCGCGAGGAGACCGATCTGCGCGGCGCGCTGCGCTCCGGCGCTCCGGACGAGGAGATCGCCCGGATCTGGAAGCTCGCGATGTGGGGGAAGAAGGCGGGATCGGGCCTGGACGACCCGGAGTTCCTCCAGCCGCAGCGCCCCATGTCAGCGATCGGCGGCTGAGCCCCGTCCATCGCCGGAGGCCGGGCCCTCCCACTCGTCGAGCGTCACGACGTCCTTCAGGAAGCCACGCACCCCGAGGAAGCCGGACAGGTGCTCGCGGTGCTCCTCGCAGGCCAGCCATGTCTTGCGGCGCTCCGGAGTGTGCAGCTTCGGGTTGTTCCAGGCCAGCACCCACACCGCGGCGGCTCGGCAGCCCTTCGCGGAGCAGACGGGGATTTCGGCGCTCACCGGGTCAGTACTCACCGGATCATTCTCCACAACGAGGCGACGCCGAGCAGCCACGGGGGGAGCTGCCCGGCGTCGGTCCGTCGCTCCGACGGGGGATGCGGAGCGCACTGGCAGTATGTCACGCGGAACGGGCCGCGGTGCACCGGAACTTCATGATTGATCTGAGCTTTTCCTGAGCTTGCCGGCGCGCCTGCCGCCGGCCCCGCCGATCCGCGGCTCAGCCCTGCCGGGATTCCCGCTCCGGGGCGTGATCCGCACGGCCTTCCGCATCGCCCTTCGCCCGCTCCGCCCGCACCGCGCGCCCGGTGTTCGCCGCGTCCTCCGGTGCCGGCCGCGGCGCAGGCGTACCGCTCTCGAGTGCGGGCCTCGTGGGTGCCGGTACGAAGGTGGCGAGCGGCTTCGGGGCGCTCTCCCGGCCCGCGTTGGCGATCACCACGGCGATGTAGGGCAGGACCGCACCCAGCACCAGCGCCACGATCGCCACATGGCGCTCGACGTTCCACAGGACCGCGGCGAGGACCACCGCGAGGGTGCGGACCGACATGGAGATCACGTATCGGCGCTGGCGGCCGCGCACGTCCTCGGCCAGCCCCTGACGGGCGCCGGTGATCCGGAAGACCTCGGTCTCCTTGTGCTTCCGCATGTCGTTCCGCCGCTCAGCCCCCGCGCCGGGCCCTCCCCGGTGCGAACCTGCTTCCACGGTACGCCGCGGCTGGGCCGCATGCGGGACCGGGGCCTGGTGCCGGGCCCGAGGCGGCATCGCGCAGCCCACTGCACCGTTGTCCGACATGCGCTGTATGACGGATGCCTCGAAACTGTCCGTAACTGCTTGCGTCGATCCGAAAGCGGGAGGCAGCGATGGGCTGGTTGTGGGCGATCATCGTCGGATTCGTGCTGGGGCTGATCGCCAAGGCGATCCTGCCGGGGAAGCAGCACAGTCCTCTCTGGCTGATCACGATCTTCGGCATCATCGGCGGCATCGTCGGCAACGCCCTCGCGGGAGCCTTCGGGATCGCGGAGACCCCCGGTGTCGACTGGGGCCGTCACGCCCTCCAGATCATCGCCGCCCTGGTCGTCGTCGCCGTGGGCGACATGCTGTACATCGCCGTCCGCGGCAGGAAGAAGGTGGCCTGAGGGGTCCCGCGCCGCGCGGCCGGACTCCCGCGAGCGCGAGAGCGGTGGACCCGGGCAGCACGGCGGCCGGGCGGGAAGAACCCGCCCGGCCGTCGCCTCGCTTCGCGTACCGCCGTGTGCGTGCGGCGCCGTGCCCGGAGTCCCGGGCACCGGCTCAGCCGCCCGTGACCTCCACCGCGGCCAGGTTCTTCTTGCCGCGCCGCAGCACCAGCCAGCGGCCGTGCAGCAGTTCGTCCGCGGCCGGGACCGCGTCCTCCGCGGCCACCTTCACGTTGTTCACGTAGGCGCCGCCCTCCTTGATGGTGCGGCGGGCGGCCGACTTGCTCGCCACCAGCCCCACCTCCGCGAAGAGGTCGGCCACCGGCGCCGGCTCCGGCACCCGGGCCCGCGGCAGCTCGGACAGTGCCGCCGCCAGGGTCGCCGCGTCCAGGTCCCCGAGCTCGCCCTGGCCGAACAGCGCCTTCGACGCGGCGATGACGGCGGCGCACTGGTCGGCGCCGTGCACCAGCGTCGTCAGCTCCTCGGCCAGCGCACGCTGCGCGGCGCGGGCCTGCGGCCTCTCCTCGGTGAGCTTCTCCAGCTCCTCGAGCTCCTCACGGCTCCGGAAGCTCAGGATCCGCATGTACCCGGAGACGTCGCGGTCGTCCACGTTCAGCCAGAACTGGTAGAACGCGTACGGCGTCGTCATCTCAGGGTCCAGCCAGACCGCGCCGCCCTCGGTCTTGCCGAACTTGGTGCCGTCCGCCTTGGTCATCAGCGGGGTGGCGAGCGCGTGCACGCTCGCGTGCGGCTCCAGGCGGTGGATCAGGTCCAGACCGGCGGTCAGGTTGCCCCACTGGTCGCTGCCGCCCTGCTGCAGGGTGCAGCCGTGGCGGCGGTACAGCTCCAGGAAGTCCATGCCCTGCAGCAGCTGGTAGCTGAACTCGGTGTAGCTGATGCCCTGGTCGGACTCGAGCCGGCGGGCGACCGAGTCCTTGGTCAGCATCTTGTTGACGCGGAAGTGCTTGCCGATGTCCCGGAGGAACTCGATGGCGGACATGCCCGCCGTCCAGTCCAGGTTGTTGACCACGACCGCCGCGTTCTCGCCCTCGAACGACAGGAACGGCTCGATCTGGGCACGGACCCGCTCCACCCAGTCCGCGACGGTCGCCGGGTCGTTCAGGGTGCGCTCGGCCGTCGGCTTGGGGTCGCCGATCTGGCCCGTCGCCCCGCCCACCAGCGCCAGCGGGCGGTGTCCCGCCTGCTGGAGCCGGCGCATGGTGAGCGCCTGCACCAGATGACCGACGTGCAGGCTGGGCGCGGTCGGGTCGAAACCGCAATAGAACGTGACGGGACCGTCCGCGAGCGCCTTGCGCAAAGCGTCCTCGTCGGTGGACAGGGCGAACAGCCCGCGCCACTTCAGCTCGTCGACGATGTCCGTCACGGTTCCGGTTCTCCTCGAACAGTGGAAGGAAGGTGATCCGCCCCGAGGGGCATCCAGCAGTCTATGGCTTCGCCCGAAGGGTCAGACGCCCTGGCTGACGGAGCTCATGTTGAAGTCCGGGACGCGCAGCGCCGGCATGGCCGCCCTGGTGAACCAGTCGCTCCACTCCCGCGGCAGCGTCTTCTCCGTCCGTCCCGCCTCCTGGGCCCGCGACAGCAGGTCGACCGGCGACTCGTTGAAGCGGAAGTTGTTCACCTCCCCGGTGACCTCGCCGTTCTCCACGAGATAGACACCGTCTCTGGTCAGCCCGGTCAGCAGCAGCGTGGCCGGGTCGACCTCCCGGATGTACCACAGGCAGGTCAGCAGCAGCCCCCGCCCGGTCGACGCGACCATCTCCTCCAGCGACCGCTCGCCGCCCGCGTCCATGACCAGGTTGTCGGCGGCGGGGGAGACCGGCAGCCCGGTGAGCCCGGCGCTGTGCCGGGTGGTGATCAGCCGCTCCAGCGCGCCGTCCCGAACCCACTCGGTCGAGGGCACCGCAAGACCGTTGTCGAACACCGACGCGTCGCCGCCGGAGGAGTGCGCGATCACGAACGGTGCGCACTCGAGCCCCGGCTCGTCCGGGTCGCTGCGGAGCGTGAGCGGCAGTTCGGACAGCCGCTCGCCGATGCGGGTGCCGCCGCCGGGCTTGGAGAAGACCGTGCGGCCCTCGACGGCGTCCCGGCCCGAGGAGGACCACAGCTGGTAGATCAGGAGGTCCGCGACGGCCGTCGGCGGCAGCAGCGTCTCGTAGCGGCCCGCGGGCAGTTCGATCCGGCGCTCCGCCCAGCCCAGTCGGGTCGCCAGCTCGGCGTCCAGGGCCGCCGGGTCGACGTCCTTGAAGTCCCGGGTCGAGCGTCCCGCCCAGGCCGAGCGGCTGCGGTCCGGCGACTTGGCGTTGAGTTCCAGCGTCCCGTTGGGCTGGTCGTGACGCAGCCGCACCCCCGTTGACGTGCCGAGGTACGTCGAGGTCAGCTCGTGGTTGGCGAAGCCGTACAGCTCGCGGCCGCCCGCCCGGGCGCGGGCGAAGGACTCGCCCAGCGCGGGCGCGAAGTCGGCGAAGACGGCCGAGGAGGTCTCCGCCGGGGCGTCGGTGAAGTCGCCCGCCGCCGGGACACCGCTCACCAGTGGCTGGGCGTCCTCGGCGGGACCCGCGGCCCGGGCGGCCGCCTCGGCCGCCCGCACCAGCGGCTCCAGGTCCGCGGCCGTCACGGCCGACCGGGACACCACTCCCGACGCGGTGCCCTGAGCCCCGTCCAGGGTCGCGATCACCGTGAGCGTACGGCCCCGGGTCACGCCGTTCGTGGTGAGGGTGTTCCCGGCCCATCGGAGATTGGCCGAAGAGTGCTCGTCGGCGATGACGACGCAGCCGTCTGCGGTGGACAGTTCGAGGGCACGCTCGACGATCTCGTGCGGCTTGCTGACGGGGCTCATCGACCGGCCTCCTGGGTGGTGTTCAAGATGTTGACGCCGCGGAACAGCGCGGACGGGCAGCCGTGCGAGACGGCCGCGACCTGGCCCGGCTGGGCCTTGCCGCAGTTGAAGGCGCCTCCCAGGACATACGTCTGCGGGCCCCCGACCTTCTCCAGCGACCCCCAGAAATCGGTCGTCGTCGCCTGGTAGGCGACATCGCGCAGCTGCCCGGTCAGCCGGCCGTTCTCGATGCGGTAGAAGCGCTGGCCGGTGAACTGGAAGTTGTACCGCTGCATGTCGATCGACCAGGACCGGTCCCCGACGACGTAGATGCCGCGCTCCACCCCGCCGATCAGGTCCTCCGTCGACAGCCCGCCCGGTTCCGGGCGGAGGGACACGTTCGCCATCCGCTGCACCGGGACGTGCGACGGCGAGTCGGCGAAGGCGCAGCCGTTGGAGCGTCCGAGGCCAGTGAGGCGCGCGATCCGGCGGTCGAGCTGGTAGCCGACGAGCGTGCCGTCCCTCACCAGGTCCCAGCTCTGGGCCTGCACGCCCTCGTCGTCGTACCCGACCGTCGCCAGCCCGTGCTCCGCGGTCCGGTCCCCGGTCACGTTCATCACCGGCGAGCCGTAGCGCAGCTTCCCGAGCTTGTCGAAGGTGGCGAAGGACGTGCCCGCGTACGCGGCCTCGTAGCCCAGCGCCCGGTCCAGCTCGGTGGCGTGCCCGATCGACTCGTGGATCGTCAGCCACAGGTTGGACGGGTCCACGACCAGGTCGTACGTCCCCGCCTCGACGCTCGGCGCGCGCATCTTCGCGGCCAGCAGTTCCGGGATCTCCTCCAGCTCGGAGTCCCAGTCCCAGCCGGTCCCGGTCAGATACTCCCAGCCGCGGCCCACCGGCGGCGCGATGGTGCGCATGGAGTCGAACTCGCCGGTGGTCTCGTCCACGGCGACCGCGGTGAGCTGCGGGTGCAGCCGGACCCGCTGCTGGGTGGTGACCGTGCCCGCGGTGTCCGCGTAGAACTTGTTCTCGTGCACGGTCAGCAGCGAGGCGTCCACGTGCGCCACGCCGGCCGCCCGCAGCAGTCGCGCGCTCCAGTCCGCCAGCAGCGCGGACTTGTCCTCGTCCGGGACGGCGAACGGGTCGGTCTCGTACGAGGAGATCCAGGTGCGGTCCGCGTGCACCGGCTCGTCTGCCAGCTCGACCCGCTCGTCCGAGCCGGCGGCCGTGATCACCTTCGCCGACAGCTTCGCCATCGCCACGGCCTGGCCCGCCACCCTGGCGGCACCGTCCATGGTCAGATCGACCCCGGACGCGAACCCCCAGGCCCCGCCGTGCACGACCCGCACCGCGTACCCCAGGTCGGTGGTGTCGGACGAGCCCGCCGGCTTCGCGTCCCGCAGCCGCCATGCGGCACTGCGCACGCGCTCCAGCCGGAAGTCGGCGTGCGCGGCGCCGAGCGCGCGCGCCCGCGCGAGCGCCGCGTCGGCGAGCGCCCGCAGCGGCAACGCCGTGAAGGCTTCGTCGATGGAATGAGCCACGAATGTCTCCTGTCATGGTGGGACCCGTCGGCACAGGACCGGTCGCCCCGATCATGTCGCGCCCGGATGCCCGCTGCCTACCGCTTTCTGTAGGGACCCGACAGTGCATCCGTGACGCCACTGTCAGGGGTCGATCCCCTGCACAGGGGGCTGTACCGATAGGTTTTCGCAGTGTCAGACCGCTATCGAAAGGGTGATCCGTTGAGCCGCTCGGTTCTCGTCACCGGAGGAAACCGGGGCATCGGCCTCGCCATCGCCCGCGCTTTCGCCGAGGCCGGAGACAAGGTCGCGATCACGTACCGGTCGGGTGAGCCGCCGGCGGAGCTGGTGGAGCTGGGCTGCCTGCCCGTCCGCTGCGACATCACCGACGCCGAACAGGTGGAGCAGGCCTACAAGGAGATCGAGGACAGGCACGGTCCCGTGGAGGTGCTCGTCGCCAACGCCGGCGTCACCAAGGACCAGCTGCTGATGCGGATGTCCGAGGAGGACTTCGTCACCGTCCTCGACACCAACCTCACCGGCACCTTCCGCGTCGTGAAGCGCGCCAACCGCGGCATGCTCCGCGCCAAGAGGGGCCGCGTCGTCCTGATCTCGTCCGTGGTCGGTCTGCTCGGCTCGGCCGGCCAGGCCAACTACGCCGCCTCCAAGGCCGGACTGGTGGGCTTCGCCCGGTCCCTCGCCCGCGAGCTGGGTTCGCGGAACATCACCTTCAACGTCGTCGCGCCCGGCTTCGTCGACACCGACATGACCAAGGTGCTCAACGACGAGCAGCGCGCGGGCATCGTCTCGCAGGTCCCGCTCGGCCGTTACGCGCAGCCGGAGGAGATCGCCGCCGCGGTGAGGTTCCTCGCCTCCGACGACGCCTCGTACATCACTGGAGCCGTCATCCCGGTTGACGGCGGATTGGGCATGGGTCACTGATCACATGAGTGGAATCCTCGCCGGAAAGCGCATCCTCATCACCGGTGTGCTGATGGAGTCCTCCATCGCCTTCCACGCCGCGAAGCTGGCCCAGGAGCAGGGTGCGGAGATCATCCTGACGGCCTTCCCCCGGCCCACCCTGACCGAGCGCATCGCCAGGAAGCTCCCGAAGCCCACCAAGGTCATCGAGCTCGACGTCACCAACGAGGAGCACCTCGGGCGTCTGGAGCAGGTCGTGCGCGACGAGCTCGGCGGTCTGGACGGAGTCGTCCACTCCATCGGCTTCGCCCCGCAGGACGCGCTCGGCGGCAACTTCCTGAACACGCCGTTCGAGTCGGTCTCGACCGCGATGCACGTCTCGGCGTTCTCGCTGAAGTCGCTGACCATGGCCTGCCTGCCGCTCTTCCCGCAGGAGGGTGCCTCGGTGGTCGGTCTGACCTTCGACGCCCAGTTCGCGTGGCCGCAGTACGACTGGATGGGTCCGGCGAAGGCGGCGCTGGAGGCCACCTCCCGCTACGTGGCCCGTGACCTGGGCAAGCAGAACGTCCGCTGCAACCTGATCTCCGCGGGCCCGCTCGGTTCGATGGCCGCGAAGTCCATCCCGGGCTTCAGCGACCTCGCGGACGTGTGGAACCACCGCTCCCCGCTGGAGTGGGACATGTCCGACCCGGACCCCGCCGGCCGCGGCATCGTCGCCCTGCTGTCCGACTGGTTCCCGAAGACCACGGGTGAGATCATCCACGTCGACGGTGGCGTGCACATGATGGGTGCATAACGCAGCGTCACCCACGGACGGCTGTCACCCGGTCGCCTTCGATGCCCCGGTCACCCGCTGTGCGCGGGGGGCCGGGGCATCGCCCGTTCGGGTCAACGCAGCGGGCGGGCCGGCGTCCGGCCGGGGGACCCTGGAGTCGCAGTCCCTCCCTTGTGGTGCAGCAGCGGCGCGAGCCGCAGTACGGCCGAGGAGGTCCTGGTTGTGCGTACGTCGTGGCGATCCGCGTCCGTGCTCGGGGTGCTCGGGGTGCTCGGGGTGCTGGTGTGGCCCGCCTCCACGGCGGCCGTCTCCGAGCCGCCGGGCGAGCCCGCGCCCCGGCCCTTCGGGGCCGCCTGCAGCGTCTACGTCGAAGGCTCCAGGGCCACGGCCCACTGCCACAATCCGTACCTGGACACCGACCGGGTGCAACTCCATGTCGAGTGCGAACGCTGGTGGGACGTGGATTCGGACAGCAGGCCCGTCGACCTCGGCCCCACCGGCCGCGCCACGCTCAGCGAACGCTGCTGGAAGGAGATCCGCAGCGTGTGGGTGAGCCATCTGCGGCGCTGAGACGTACGGGCGGCGCCCTCCGGTGCGTCCACGCCGTTCGACCGGCCCGGTGCCTCCCGGGTGGAGGCCGGCGGGCCGGCCGGCTCCGCGCACACTATGCCGCTCGCCCGGCGACGGCCGCGGGGCGGGCGTGCCGTGCATCCCGCCCGTACCGGTTCACGTTCCGCCGCGCAGGCACTGGAACGGATAGCCCGCGGCCTCCGCTGCCGCCGTATCCCCGTCGTGGGCGCGGATCGCCTCGAGCAGCCGGCCGTGGTCCATGTGGTTCTCGGGGCGCAGCTCCCGGCCCACGTCGTCCCGCAGCCAGTCGCGCAGCAGATCGCCCAGGTCGGCGTAGAGCGCGGTCAGCACGTCGTTGTGGGAGGCCGCGACCACGGCCAGATGGAAGGTGGCGTCGGCGGTGACGAACCGCTCGGCGTCGCCCGACTCCCACGCCTCCTCGCGCCTGGCCAGCAGCGCGTCCAGTTGCTTCAGGTCCTTCGCGGTGCGTCGTTCCGCGGCGAGCCGCGCCGCCGAGGACTCCAGCGTGGAGCGCAGCTCGGCGATGTGGCGCGGATCGGCGTCGGCGAATCTGCGGTGCATCACCCCGGCCAGCTCGCTCGTCGCCACCACGTAGGTGCCGGAGCCCTGTCGGATGTCCAGCAGCCCGTTGTGCGCCAGCGCCCGGACCGCCTCACGGACGGTGTTGCGGGCGACGCCCAGCAACTCGACGAGCTCCGGCTCGGTCGGGATCCGTGAGCCCACGGGCCACTCGCCCGAGGTGATCTGGTTCCGCAGCTCGGTGATGACCTGGTCCGAGAGGACGGACCGCCGGGGAGAGGTCAGCGCCATGGTGCTCCTTGTCCGGGGGGAGGGTCCACGGCCCGGCCGTCCCGCGACGGCCCCGGTGCTCCCGCAGCCGGGCCCTCGCGCGATCGTCCGGGATTGGACAACCAATCATCCCATGATTCTATGATGGGGCCATGCCGGACGAGACCCAGACCCTGAGCCCCGCCGCCACGGCGGTCCGTACCACCACCGATTCTTCCGCGTCCCCCGCCGCGAAGCCGCCGGCCTGGGTCCTCCGGCTCGTCGTCGCCGGTCTCGTGCTGGCCGCACTCAACCTCCGGCCCGCCATCACCAGCCTCGGCGCCCTGCTGGAGGAGGTCCAGGAGGGGCTCCGCATGAGCGGCAGCGTGGCCGGAGTGCTCACCTCCGTCCCTCCGCTCTGCTTCGCCGTCTTCGGACTCACCGCACCCGGGCTCGCCCGCCGCTTCGGGCCCGCCGCGGTCGTCTGCGCGGGGATGGCGGCCATCACCGCGGGCCTGGCGCTCCGCCCCCTCGCCGGAGGCACCGCGGCGTTCCTCGCCGCCAGCGCGCTGGCCCTCATGGGCATCGCCGTCAGCAATGTGCTGATGCCGGTGGTCGTCAAGCACTGGTTCCCGGACCGCATCGGCAGCGTCACCGGTCTCTACTCCATGGCGCTCTCCCTCGGCACGGCCGTCGCGGCGGCCGCGACCGTGCCCATGACCCAGGCGTTGGGAGGCGGTTGGCGCACCGGCCTGGCCGTCTGGGCCGCGCTCGCGGCCACCGCCGTACTGCCGTGGGTCCTCCTGGTCCGCGACCGGGGTACGGGCGGCTCCGCGGCCACCGCGCCGAACCCCCGCCCCGCCACCGGATCGCCCGCGCCGGTGCCCGCCGGGCGGCCGGCCCAGGCCGCGCCCGACCGCGCCGGAGCCGGCCGGGCGTCCGCGCCGCGCATCGCCCGCAGCCGTACCGCCTGGGCCCTCGCCTGCTTCTTCGGCCTCCAGGCCACCGGCGCCTACATCACCATGGGCTGGATGCCGCAGATCTTCCGCGACGCCGGCGTCCCGGCCGGCACCGCGGGCGTGCTGCTCGCGCTGACCATGGTCATGGGCGTTCCGCTCGCCTTCGTGATCCCCCGGCTCGCCGCCCGGCTGAGGACACAGGGCCCGATCGTCCTCGTGCTCGGCCTGTGCGGAATGACCGGATACGCGGGCCTGTTCCTCGCCCCCGCCACCGGTGCCTGGGCCTGGGCGCTGCTGCTCGGCATCTCCAACTGCGCCTTCCCTCTCGCGCTCACCATGATCGGTATGCGCTCCCGCACCGGCACCGGGGTCGTCCGGCTGTCGGCCTTCGCGCAGAGCACCGGCTATCTGATCTCCATCCCCGGCCCGCTGCTCGTCGGCGTCCTCCACCAGCACAGCGGTGGCTGGGGCCTGCCGCTGGCGCTGATGGCGGGGCTGATCGTGCCGCAGACGGCGGCCGGTGTACTCGCGGGCCGGGACCGCACGATCGAGGACGAAGCCGGGATGCGACACTGACCCCATGCCTGTGCTCGACCCGAACCCCCCGAACGGCCAGAAGAAGCTCCTGCTCGTCTTCGGCACGATGATCGGCATCACCGTGATCATCGGAATCATCGCCTCGATCGCCTCGCCCTGAGCACGGCGACGGGGGTTCTCCCAGCGCCCCCTAGGGGGCGAGTGTCAGGGGGAAGTGGGTGGCTCACCGGATGGGCGGCCCGGTCCATGATCCGTAGGTTGGAAGCAGCTCAGCAGGAGCCGGGCTTCGGACCTCACGGAGGCGGCCATGTCGGCCCGTACGCACCCCCGCCACCCCACCGCGCACCGGCGCCGGCCGACGGTGGCGATGCCTGCGCGGGGAGCAGTGGCACCGGCCCGCGCAAGGCCGGGATCGGCCGGTGGGGAAGCGTGACCGGTCCGGGGACCACCGGCGGCCCGGAGCAGCGCGTGGGCGTCCGCCCGTGGGGCGCCGGCACCGGGCTCAGGTGGTGGGCCCTCGTCCTGCCGGTGATCGCCTTCTCCGCTCTCTTCCTGCTCGTGACCGGCGCGGGCCAGGCGCAGGCCGCCGCCCATTCGCCGGTGGCGTTCCTCGGCTGGATCCAGCTGGTGCTGAGCGGTCCCTGAACCGGGCGCCACCACCGTCCCGCCTGCCGCCGCGGACGTGTTCCCGCTTCGTGCGGTGACCCCTCAACACCCTGCGCCTGCTGGCTGATTTCATGCGAAGCTGGGGAGCATGAGCGCCGATACACCGCGAAGGATCGTCCTACTCCGCCATGCGAAGGCCGACTGGCCCCAGGTGTCCGACCACGAGCGGCCGCTCGCCGACCGGGGCCGCATCGACGCCCCCGTCGCCGGCCGCAAGCTCGCCGACACCGGCATCCCCTTCGACCTGGCCCTGTGCTCGACCGCCACGAGGACCCGCGAGACCTGGAAGCTCGCCGTCCAGGAGTTGCCCGAGCGGCCCAGGACCGTGTACGAGGAGCGGCTCTACGAGGCATCCCTCGGCGATCTGCTCGCGCTGCTCAACGAGACCCCGGACGAGGTCACCGACCTGCTGCTCATCGGCCACAACCCCGGGATGCACGCCCTCGCCGACGCCCTCGCGGGCACGGCGGAGGGCGACACCCTGCAGCGGATGAGCCGCGGCGGCTTCCCGACCGCGGCGTTCGCCGTGGTCGGCTTCTCCGGTTCCTGGAAGTCCGTCGAGCACGGCGTGGGCACTCTCGTCGACTACTGGGCCCCGCACGACTGACCCGGGCACGCCGCCGGGAAACCGCTCCGGTGCGCGCTCGGCGCACCGGAGCCCGTCCCCCCTGCCACCGGTGTCGACCCTCGATCGGCCCGCACCCTCGGAGGGGGCCGTCGGCGACGGCGGTCCCGGCCGGTCTCAGTCCTCGTGGGCGTCCGCGGCCTCGACCTCTTCGCGGGTGATCCCGAGCAGATACAGCACCGTGTCCAGAAAGGGCACGTTGACGGCCGTGTCGGCGGCCCTGCGCACCACGGGCTTGGCGTTGAAGGCGACGCCGAGCCCGGCCGCGTTCAGCATGTCCAGGTCGTTCGCGCCGTCGCCGATCGCCACGGTCTGGGCGAGCGGCACCCCGGCCTCCGCCGCGAAGCGCCGCAGCAGCCGCGCCTTGCCGGCCCGGTCCACGATCTCGCCGGTGACGCGTCCGGTCAGTCTGCCGTCCACGATCTCCAGGGTGTTGGCCGAGGCGAAGTCGAGACCCAGACGCTCCTTGAGGTCGTCCGTGACCTGGGTGAACCCGCCGGAGACCACGCCCACTTGGAAGCCGAGCCGCTTCAGCGTACGGATCAGGGTGCGCGCACCCGGGGTGAGCCGCACCTCCGTGCGCACCTTGTCCACGACCGACGCGTCCAGCCCCGCCAGCAGCGCGACCCGGGCGTGCAGCGACTGCTCGAAGTCCAGCTCCCCGCGCATCGCGGCCGCCGTGACCTCGGCGACCTCCGCCTCGCAGCCCGCGTGCGCGGCGAACAGCTCGATGACCTCGTCGGTGATCAGGGTCGAGTCGACGTCCATGACCACCAGGCGCTGCGCCCGGCGGTGCAGTCCGGCCGAGACGACGGCGACGTCCACCCCGATCTCCGCCGCCTCGGTCGCCAGCGCGGTCCGCAGCGGTTCCGTCTCGCAGCCCGACACCGCGAACTCCACGGCGGTGACCGGGTACTTGGCGAGCCGGTGAATACGGTCGATGTTGCCGCCCGTGCCGGTGATCCTGGCCGCTATGGCGGCCGTGGACTCCGCGGTCAGCGGATGCCCGAGCACGGTCACATGCGAACGTCCGCTGCCCCGGGGCCGGTTGTCCCCGAGGCCCGAGATGATCTCGGCCTGCAGTCTCAGTGACTCGGCCCAGCTGTGCACGGTGGCCCGCAGTTCGCCCTCGGTGCCGGAGGTCGGCTCGGTGACGAGTGCGCAGAGGGTGATGCGCCCCCGCGTGACGACCTGCTCGATGTCGACCACGTCGACCGAGAAGGCGGCAAGGGTGTCGAAGAGACCGGCCGTGATACCGGGACGGTCCTTCCCGAAGATCTTCACCAGCAGAGTGGGGACGTCGGGCGTCTGCGGGGGCTGCGATGCGCTCATGGTGCTCCCACCGTATCGGGCACTCCGTGCCGGGCGCCGCCCCGTCCCGCGTACCGGACAGCTGCGGCCCTCCCAGGCTACGTGCAGGTGGCGCCTGGGTTGCCGCAGGGCCGACGGAGCCGAACGGGTCGCACGGACGAGCGGTGACCGCGCGCCCGGCGGGGGGCGGGACCGCGCCCGCCGGGGCCGAGGACGGGGCTCCCTCGCACCCCGCGCGGAGCAGCCCGGCCCCGCGGCCCCGTGCGCCGGACCGTGGTGCGCCACCACTCGGGCCGTCCCGTGCGCCGGACCGCCGGTGCGCCACGCGCTTCGGCGGGCACTCCGTGCCCCGGTCCTCGGGGTGCCGCGGTTCCCGTCGGCGACCCGCGCCCGGGCACCCCGTGACGCCCCCGTGCATCCGCCGGCCCCGCATGCCTCGTCGCCCGGAGTCCGCCGGCGCCGGCCCCGCTCCGTTCCGACTTGCCACGTTCCCGCCCGATCCGTGGGTACTCGTGGGCGCATACCACGCTCCGGGCCTTTTCCCCCACCCTCAACGGCGCACGGGCGGAACGGCGGTGGCCGTCGGCGCGCGGCCCGACTTTCGGATACACGACCGTGCCTGGAATAGTTCCTCACGATGTTCGCCATCCCTGGACTCCCGTTGGCGGGGGTAGCTCGGGGGACAACTAGTGGGGCATGGAGTGCCGGAACTCGTACTGGAATTGAACGGAAGGACCTGGACCCTCGATCCGTCCAGGTCGTACACCCTGGGCCGGGATCCCCAGGGTGACGTGGTGATCGACGACGCCAGGGTGTCGTGGCGCCACGCCACGATCAGCTGGGGCGGCCGGGGTTGGGCCATCGAGGACCACGGCAGCACCAACGGCACGTATGTGCAGGGCCGGCGCATCCACCACATGGAGCTCGGCCCCGGCTCCGCGGTGCACCTCGGCAACGCCACCGACGGCCCGCGGTTGAGCCTGTCCGGCACCGAAGCCGGCGGGTACAGCGAGCGGGGAGCCGTGTCGCAGCAGGCCGCCCAGGCCCAGTCGGCTCCGCAGGCGCCCGCCCGGCAGGGCTGGGCCCAGCAGCAGGCGTCCCAGGCCCAGGCCCAGCAGCAGTGGCAGCAGCCGGCCGCCGCCCAGGTGCCGCACCAGCAGGGCCCGCGCGACCACTACGTCCAGAAGACGCCCGGCGGCGCCGCGGGGGCCCCGCCGGTCCACGGCGACCGCAGCCCCACCACGTTCCACCAGCTGTCCCTGGGCCGTGTGATGCGCATCGGCCGCGCGCTGGAGAACGACCTGGTCGTCTCCGACCTCCAGGTCTCCCGCCACCACGCCGAGTTCCACGCGACGCCCGACGGCCGTTTCGAGATCCGCGACCTGGGGTCGCACAACGGCACGTACGTCAACGGACAGCCGCTCGCCAAGTCAGGCACCGCGCTCATCGGCCCGAACGACACCGTCGGTGTCGGTCACTCGACGTTCCGGCTCGTCGGCGACCGCCTCGAGGAGTTCGTCGACACCGGTGAGGTCTCCTTCTCCGCGCGCCACCTGACGGTCACGGTCGACGGTGGCAAGCAGATCCTCAAGGACGTCTCCTTCGGAGTCCCGGAGAAGTCCCTCATCGCGGTCATCGGCCCCTCCGGCTCCGGAAAGTCGACCCTCCTCAAGGCGCTCACGGGCTACCGCCCGGCCAACGAGGGCGATGTGCTCTACGACAACCGGAACCTCTACAAGCAGTTCGCCGAGCTGCGTCAGCGCATCGGTCTGGTCCCGCAGGACGACATCCTGCACAAGGAGCTGACCGTCAAGAAGGCGCTCACGTACGCGGCCAAGCTGCGTTTTCCGGCGGACACCACGGCGGCCGAGCGCGAGGCCCGCATCGACGAGGTGCTGCGCGAGCTCAAGCTCGACATCCACAAGGACAAGAAGGTCACCTCCCTCTCCGGCGGCCAGCGCAAGCGCGTCTCCGTCGCCCTGGAGCTGCTGACCAAGCCGTCGCTGATCTTCCTGGACGAGCCGACCTCCGGCCTCGACCCGGGCATGGACCGCGATGTCATGCAGCTGCTGCGCGGCCTCGCCGACGACGGGCGCACCGTCCTCGTCGTCACGCACTCGGTGGCCGAGCTGGCGCTGTGCGACAAGCTGCTGGTGATGGCCCCCGGTGGCTCGGTGGCCTACTTCGGCCCGCCCGAGGAGGCACTGAACTTCTTCGGCTACGACACCTGGGCCGATGTGTTCTCCGCCTTCGAGAACTACCGCGACTACGACTGGGCGGGCCGCTGGAAGGGCTCGCAGCACTACCAGATGTACGCCGCGGACATCGACGCCGTCGCCCCGCAGTCGGTGCACATGCCGCCGCCGCAGGCGATCAGACCGCCGAAGCCGCAGGGCTGGTTCTCCCAGCTCGGCACGCTGGTCCGGCGCTATGTCTCGGTCATCGCCTCCGACCGGGGCTTCCTCGCGCTGATGGTGGTCCTGCCCGCCGTCCTCGGCGCGGTGAGCCTGCTGATCGACCCGGACAAGGGCCTGCTGCCCAACGGGGTCAACTCGCAGAGCGGGAGGATCATCCCGAACGGCACGGCGACGACCGTGCTGCTGATCCTCGCGGTCGGCGCCTGTTTCGCCGGTGCGGCCAACTCGGTGCGCGAGTTGATCAAGGAACGGGTGATCTACGAGCGGGAGCGGGCGACCGGTCTGTCGCGCTCCGCCTACCTGATGTCCAAGGTGATCGTCCTCGGCATGATCACGGTGTTCCAGGGTGCGCTGGTCGGCGTCATCGGCTTCTCCAGCCGGGAGATCCCGGAGGAGGGCCTGGTCCTGGGTTCGGCCACCCTGCTGGAGCTCTCGCTGCCGATCATGGCGCTCGGGTTCACCTCGATGATGTTCGGCCTGATCATCTCGGCGCTGGTGAAGACCGCCGAGAAGACCATGCCCCTGCTGGTGATGTTCGCGATCGTCCAGGTCGTCTTCACCGGCTGTCTGTTCACCCTGAACGGCACCGTGGGCGTGAACGAGTTCTCGTACCTGATGCCGTCCCGCTGGGCGGTCGCCGCGGCCGGCGCCACCCTGGACTTCAACAGGATCAGCCCCAACCAGGACGACCCCGGCAACACGGACCCTCTCTGGGACCACGAGGTCGGCGCCTGGGGCCTGGACATGGCCGCCCTGCTGGCGCTCGGCGCACTGTGCGGTTTCTTCGTGGCCCGCTTCCTGCGCCGCCACGAGCCGGAGGTCATGCGCAAGTAGCGGCTCCCTCCGCCCGTCCGCCGGGTGGTACGGACGACGCCGGAGGGCGGCACCCGCACGGGGTGCCGCCCTCCGGCGCATGTGTGTCCTGCTCGCCGCGTCCGTCAGTAGGCGCTGTTGACGTTGTCGATCGTGCCGTAGCGGTCGGCCGCGTAGTTGCAGGCGGCGACGATGTTGGCGACCGGGTCGTACTGGTCCTTGGCGGTGCCGGGGACGTGGTAGGCGTCGAAGGTCGGCTTGATGACCTGCAGCAGGCCCTTCGACGGGACGCCGTTGACGGCGTTGATGTCCCAGTTGTTGATCGCGCGCGGGTTGCCGCTGGACTCGCGCATCACGTTCTTGTAAATGCCGTGGTAGGTGCCCGGGATGTTGTGCTTCTTCATGATGTCCAGGGCCTCGCGGATCCAGCCGTCCAGGTTGTTCGCGTAGACGGGCTTGCGGGCGGCGGCGCGGCTGGCGGCCTGCTCGACGGCGCGCTTCTTGGCGGCGGCCTCGGCCTTGGCGGCGGCGACGGCCTTCGCCTTCGCCTGGGCGGCGGCCCGGGCCTTGGCGGCGGCGGCCTTGGCGTTCGCGGCGGCCTGGGTCTTCGCCTGGGCGGCGGCCTTGGCCTGGGCGGCGGTGAAGGCGTTCTGCTCGGCGATGCTGGTCTGCAGCGCGGTGGCCTTCGCGGTGTCGACGGTCGCCGACCAGGCGACCTCGGAGGCGGGCGCGGCCTGCGTCTCGGTACCGGCGACGGCGTTGCCCGGGACGAGCGAGAACGCGAGGGCGGAGGCGCCAACGGCGGCCACACCGGCAATCGAGAACTTGTGGGTCTTGGACATACGGCGGGGGCCGGGGGTGCGGGACGCGGACATGCGAGACGTACCTCTTCGAATAGCGGGAGTCGCTTCGGCCGGGGCGGCGCAGCGCCTGCTCGGCGGCGACGGACGCAATTCTTAGCGGCCGCAAAATGCTGTGGCAAAGGTGTGACATACGATCCTGGGTAGTGGACCGGGAACCCCCAAAATCGGACAAGTCGCTCACCATGGCCTGCTCACATGTCCTTTATGTATCCACTAGCGCGCTTCGTAAGTGATGTGCGTCCTATGTGCGGGCTCACATCCCGCCATCGCAGCGCTCACGATCCGTTGCTTCAGCAATGCACTCGGTGAGTGTCCTGGTCCGGAAGGACGAGGTGGACGTCCCCGAACTCGTGCCAGAGGTAGAGACGCCGTACCGCCTCGGTGTAGCTCCTGCTCAGCGCCTCACGCCCGGCGACCGCCGCCAGCATCAGCAGATGCGAGGCCGCCGGCTCGTGCAGGCCCGTCAGCAGGCCCTCCACCGCGCGCACCCCCCGCGCGGGGGTGACGACGAGATCCGTCCAGCCCGCCGCGGGACGCACCGTCCCGTCCGGTCCCGTCGCCGACTCCAGCGCCCGCACCGCGGTCGTCCCCACCGCCACGATCCGCCCGCCGCCACCGGCCCGGCGGCGAGCACGGGCCGCGTTCACCAGCCACGCCGTGGCCGCCGGTACCTCGAAGCGCTCCGGGTACGGCGGCTCGTGCGCCTCCGACGAGGCCACCCCCGTGTGCAGCGTGACCGGGGCGAAAAGCACCCCGCGCCGCGCAAGCTCCGCCACCAGCGGCTCCGTGAAGGGCCGCGCCGCGCTCGGCATCTCCGCCGAGCCCGCCCCGTCCGGCGCGGGCAGCGCGAACACCGTCTGATACGCGGACAGGGGCTGGTCCCGCTCGGTGTACCCGTACCGGATCGGCCTGCCGTACCGCGCCATCAGCTCCGGCACGTCCACCGACACCGCGGCCCACCACAGCCGGGGCGAGCCCTCCACCAGCGGCTCCTGCGGCACGAGCACTCCGCCCCCGGGGAGCCGTATCCGCGCGCCCGCGGGTCCTCCCGCCCGCGGCAGCGTGCTGCCCGCCCCGTCCGGTGACCGCAGCTCCACCGCCCACAGCCCCCCGCCACCGGACGCCGTCCCGGAGCGTTCCCGGTCCGCGCGTGTGGAGAAGTGGACGACCAGCCGCTCCCCGCCCAGCCGCGCGTTCACGGCCGCCGGCAGGGTCGCGGAGGTGTTCACCACCAGGACGTCCCCGGCCTGCAGCAGCCCCGGCAGCTCACGGAACGCGTGGTGCGCCACGTCCGTACCCCGCGACACCATCAGCCGTACGTCGTCCCGCCCGTCCCCGCGCTCCTCCGCCGGGACCCGGGCCGACAGCCCGTCCGGCACCCGCAGTGTCTCCAGCACGTTCACCGGCCGGCCACCAGCGCCGGCGCGGCGTACCGCCCGCTCGCCGGGCGCTCGTCCAGCAGCCGCAGGAAGCCCGGCACCACCTCGCCGGGCGCCGGCCTCGGGGCGTCGTCGTCCGGCACCGCCGCCGCGTACAGATCCGTGCTCATGTCGCCGGGGTCGACCGCCCACACCCGCAGCTCGGGCTCCTCGACAGCGAGCACCGCCACCAGCCGGTCGAGGGCCGCCTTCGACGCCCCGTAGCCGCCCCACGTCCCGTAGGCCCCGGTCGCCGCGTCCGACGACACCGCGACCACCGCGCCCGGCCCACCGGCCCGCAGCAGCGGCAGCGCCTCCTGCACCAGCCCCAGCGCCGCCACCACATTGGTCTCCAGAGCCACCCGCAGCCCCTCCAGCGGCAGCTCCTCCAGCCGCACCAGCGGCTCCGAGCCGAGCGCGCCGGCATTGCTCACCAGCAGATCGAGGGAACCGCCCAGCGCACGGGCCGCGGCCACCAGCTCGGCGCGGTGCCGGGCGTCCGTGACGTCCCCGGGCAGTGCCCTCACCCTCGTCCCGTACCGGCGCAGCTCCTCCGCCGACGCCTCCAGAACCGGCGCCGTCCGCGCGTCCAGCACCAGATCCCAGCCGCGCCGCGCGAGCGCGGCCCCCAGTGCGTGCCCGAGCCCCTTCGAGGCTCCCGTGATGATCGCGACAGGCATGACGTCCGTCCCCTCTTGCAGTGCGATGCCGTTCCGGACGTGGCCAAGGCTGTCCCCGCGCCGGGGCCCGTCGCCTCGTCCCCGCGCCCGTACCGCGCAGGGCACTTCGACCTAGGCCCCGGGACCGGGTCCGCGGCCGTCCACAGGCCGATACGCACCGTCACCGCACCCCGGTACGGTGATCCCATGAGCCATCGACCGAGATCCGGCCTGGCCGCCGTCAGCACCGCGCTGCTCGCCATGAGCAGGCATCTCGAGGTCCGCGACGTCCTCAAGACGATCGTGGCCTCGGCCCGCGAGCTGCTCGACGCGGAGTACGCGGCGCTCGGTGTGCCCGACGACCACGGGGGCTTCGCCCAGTTCGTGGTCGACGGCGTCAGCGACGAACAGTGGCGGGCGATCGGACCGCTCCCGCGCCAGCACGGCGTCCTCGCCGCGATGCTGAGGGACGCGAGGACGGAGCGGCTCGCGGACGTGCGGAAGGACCCCCGCTTCGAGGGCTGGCCCGCCGCCCACCCGGAAATGGCCGACTTCCTGGGTCTGCCCATCAAGGACGGCGACGAGACGATCGGCGCGCTGTTCCTCGCCAACAAGCGGTGCCCCAAGCCCGACGGGGGCTGCGGATTCACGGAGGCGGACGAGGAACTGCTGTCGATCCTCGCCCAGCACGCCGCCATCGCCCTCACCAACGCCCGGCTGTACGAGCGCAGCCGCGAACTCACCATCGCCGAGGAGCGCTCCCGCCTCGCGCACGAGCTCCACGACGCCGTCAGCCAGAAGCTGTTCTCCCTCCGGCTGACCGCGCAGGCCGCGGCCCGCCTCGTGGACCCCGACCCGGCGCGGGCCAAGGGCGAGCTGCAGCAGGTTGCCGCGCTCGCGGCAGAGGCCGCGGACGAGCTCCGCGCTGCGGTCGTCGAACTGCGCCCCGCTGCCCTGGACGAGGACGGCCTGGTCGACACGCTCCGTACCCAGATCCAGGTCCTCGACCGCGCCCACACCGCACACGTCACCTTCGAAACCTGCGGGGTCCGCGCCCTGCCCGCCGCCCAGGAGGAGGCCCTGCTGAGGGTCGCCCAGGAGGCCCTCCACAACGCGCTGCGGCACTCCGGCGCGCCCCGGGTCGCGGTCAGCCTCACCCGGCGCGGCCAGGGCGCGGTCCTCAGCGTCACCGACGACGGCGGGGGCTTCGAGCCCGAGGCGGTCCGCAGGGCCGGCCGTCACCTCGGCCTGGTCTCCATGCGCGACCGGGCGAGCGGAGTCGGCGGGACACTCACGGTGGAATCGGCGCCCGGCAAGGGCACCACGGTCGAGATGGAGGTTCCCGGTGGCTGAGAGGGGAAGCGGGCGCGCGGAGCGACCCGCCGGCGGGGAGCCGGGGGAGGGGCGGTCGATCCGTGTGCTCCTGGTGGACGACCACCAGGTGGTCCGTCGCGGTCTGCGCACCTTCCTCGAGGTGCAGGACGACATCGAGGTCGTGGGCGAGGCGGGCGACGGGGAGGAAGGAGTCGCCCGTGCCGGGGAACTGCGGCCCGATGTCGTGCTGATGGACGTACGGATGCCCGGCACCGACGGCATCGAGGCCCTGCGCAAGCTGCGCGCGCTCGACAACACCGCGAAGGTCCTGGTCGTCACGAGCTTCACCGAACGGCGCACGGTCGTCCCCGCACTGCGCGCCGGTGCCTCCGGCTATGTCTACAAGGACGTCGACCCCGACGCGCTGGCCGCGGCGATCCGCTCCGTGCACGCGGGCCATGTGCTGCTCCAGCCGGAGGTGGCGGGAGCGCTCCTCGCCCAGGACGAGCCGGGCGGCGGACAGGGGAGGGGCACTTCGCTGACCGAGCGGGAGCGGGAGGTACTGGGCCTGATCGCCGACGGCCGCTCCAACCGGGAGATCGCCCGGGCGCTGGTCCTCTCGGAGAAGACCGTCAAGACCCATGTGTCGAACATCCTGATGAAGCTCGACCTCGCGGACCGCACCCAGGCGGCGCTCTGGGCCGTGCGGCACGGGCTCTCCGGTTGACCTCCGCGCCGCTCGGAACGTTTCGGCAGGTCGTCAGGACACGGAAGCGGATCGGTTCCCTCCGGTATGAGGTTCATACCGTCGTGTGTATGTCGCCCACACGGCGTATCCCCGGCGTGCTCCGGGCGTTCTCCAGGGCGAGCCGCGGCGGTCCCGCCGTGGTGACGCCTAGGAGGATCCTGAAGTGAAGAACCTGAAGAAGGCCCTCGCCGTCTCCATGGTCGCCGGCGGAATCGTCGCCGCCGGCGCCGGTGTCGCGTCCGCCACCAGCGCGCACGCGGACGGCCACGCCACGCACTCCCCGGGCGTCGGCTCCGGCAACCTGATTCAGGCGCCGGTCCACATCCCGGTCAACGCCGTCGGCAACACGGCCAACGTCATCGGCGCCCTGAACCCGGCCTTCGGCAACACGGGCATCAACGGCTGAACGAGCCGCCAGGCCCGCGGCCCGGCGGCACCGAGCGGACCCCGGCCCGTCCCGGGGTCCGCCGGCGTCCCCGGTGGCGTCGCGCAGACCCTCATCGAGCCGGGCGTCGGCGGGGGCGCAGTACGACGGCCCGTGCCGTCCGCGCCGGCGTGGTGGGTGCGGTCCGGGGCGGCGCCGCCGTCCGACGGCGGGCGGCGCGAGCGCGGCCCCCACCGCGGCGGCGCCTCCGGCACTCGCCCTCGGTCCGACCGCGCCCTGGCACCCACGGCGACGCCGGGCCCGCGAGGCGGGACCCAGCCCCCGCCCGGCGCACACGGCGATCCGTGCCGGACCGTCGTGACCCGCTCCGGGAGCGGGACCCGCTCCCGTCAGAGACCCGCGCGGCGCTCCTGGCCCTCCACGTACGCGTTGTACGCCGCCACCTGCGCGCGCCGCGCCACGCGCTCCACCGGCCGCAGCGCCGCCCCGCGGGCCGCCATCTCCGACGCGCTCATCGCCCCGCCGTGGCCGTTCTCGTAGGCCAGCGACAGCAGGAGCCCGATCCGCCGCGCCAGCTCCAGGACGCGCACCGCCCGGGCCGGATACCCGGGCGCCAGCACCTCGCGGGCCGACCTCGCCTCGGCCCGCGCCCGGTACGCGTCAAGCGCGGCCTCGGCCGCCGGCCCGGAAGCCGCCACGTCCAGCCGCGACAGCACCTCCGTCGCCTCCCGAAGCCCCTCCGCGAGTTCCCGTTCCGCCTCGCCGAGGGAGGGGACATCGGCGGGCGGGGCCTCCCGCACCGGCAGACAGCGCCAGACGACCTCGACGTGCACATCGCCGTCCGGCCCCGCCTCGTGCACCTCGGGCACCAGGCCGTAGCCGGCACCGTGGCAGAGGACCGCCTCCTCCGCCTCCAGTGCCCGCGCGTTGAACTCCGGCGGTCCGCTCAGGCCCAGCGGGTGCCCCGGCGCTGGCAGGGCCACCCGGAACCCCCGCGCCCCGGCGGTACGCAGCCGTCCCAGCCCGAGCGTGAGGCCGACCGGACCGTCCTCGCCGGGGAGTCCTTCCACGCGGTGCACCGCGTCGTCCCCGACAATCGCGGTCACGGCGTCATCGGGTGATACAAGTCCGGCCAGAAGGGCATTCCCCCAAGCGGCCAGGCGTCCTGAGCGTGGTTCCGAGAGCATGGACCCAGCCTAGGTACCGGACCCGGGGCGGGAGCACAGGGCGGGTGGCGTAGGTTTAACCGGGGAGCCGCGCCCACAGGCGCGCAGGGCCCGAGACTCGACGACTGCATGGGGAGACAACGCGCTCATGAGCGATGTACTGGAGCTGGTGGACGTATCCGTGGTCCGCGACGGACGTGCTCTGGTGGACGACGTCTCCTGGTCGGTCAAGGAGGGCGAGCGCTGGGTGATCCTCGGCCCGAACGGCGCCGGCAAGACCACGCTCCTCAACATCGCCTCCAGCTATATGTTCCCCACCACCGGCACCGCCACCGTCCTCGGCGACCGGCTCGGCGGGGTCGACGTCTTCGAGCTCCGCCCCCGCATCGGCATGGCCGGCATCGCCATGGCCGAGAAGCTGCCCAAGCGCCAGACGGTCCTGCAGACCGTCCTCACCGCCGCCTACGGCATGACCGCCTCCTGGCACGAGGACTACGACGCCGTCGACGAGCAGCGCGCCCGCGCCTTCCTGGACCGCCTCGGCATGTCCGACTACCTGGAGCGCAAGTTCGGCACCCTCTCGGAGGGCGAGCGCAAGCGCACCCTCATCGCCCGCGCGATGATGACCGACCCCGAACTGCTCCTCCTCGACGAGCCCGCCGCCGGCCTCGACCTGGGCGGTCGCGAGGACCTGGTGCGCCGCCTCGGCAGGCTCGCCCGCGACCCGTACGCACCCTCCATGATCATGGTGACCCACCATGTCGAGGAGATCGCGCCCGGCTTCACCCATGTCCTGATGATCCGTCAGGGCAAGGTGCTCGCCGCGGGCCCGATGGAGACCGAACTCACCTCCCGCAACCTCTCCCTCTGCTTCGGCCTCCCGCTCGTCGTCGAGCGCAACGGTGAGCGCTGGACGGCCCAGGGCCTGCCGCTCGCCTGACCGCCGCCGCTTCCCGATCGCACCCTGTCGGGGCGGCGTTCGCCGCCCTACCATGCCCCTGTGGACATCGACGCATGGGTGTGGTGGCTCGTCGCAGCGGTCGGCCTGGGGATCCCCCTCGTGATCACCGCCATGCCCGAACTCGGCATGCTCTCCGTCGGTGCGGTCGCCGGAGCCGTCACCGCGGGTCTCGGATTCGGCGTGGTCGCGCAAGTGGTGGTGTTCGCCGCCGTCTCGGTCGCGCTCATCGCCGTCGTACGCCCCATCGCGGCGCGTCAGGGCGCTCAGCGACCCCGACTCGCCACCGGAATCGACGCCCTGAGGGGCCGTCAGGCCGTCGTGCTGGAACGGGTCGACGGCGACGGCGGCCGCATCAAGCTCGCCGGCGAGATCTGGTCGGCCCGGGCCCTCGACGCCTCCCGGGTCTTCGAACCGGGGGAGCAGGTGGACGTGGCCGAGATCGACGGTGCGACGGCCGTGGTGATGTGACATACGGGTGACGGTTCGTCATGATCATGTGACGGAACCTCACTCACGACCGGCCGCGGTCTGGGAAACTCGATCATCAGAGACTCATCCGGCAGCGAAGGGCACGGGAAGCACGATGCCATCGATCATCATCGTTCTGGTCATTCTGGTGGTGCTTGTCTTCATCGCCCTGATCAAGACGATCCAGGTCATCCCGCAGGCAAGTGCCGCCATCGTCGAGCGGTTCGGCCGCTACACGCGCACCCTCAACGCCGGGCTGAACATCGTCGTCCCCTTCATCGACTCGATCCGCAACCGGATCGACCTCCGTGAACAGGTCGTCCCTTTCCCGCCCCAGCCGGTGATCACCCAGGACAACCTCGTCGTCAACATCGACACCGTCATCTACTACCAGGTGACCGACGCCCGCGCCGCGACCTACGAAGTGGCCAGCTACATCCAGGCGATCGAGCAGCTCACCGTCACCACCCTGCGCAACATCATCGGCGGCATGGACCTCGAGCGCACCCTCACCTCCCGCGAGGAGATCAACGCCGCCCTCCGCGGCGTCCTCGACGAGGCCACCGGCAAGTGGGGCATCCGCGTCAACCGCGTCGAACTCAAGGCCATCGAGCCCCCGACCTCCATCCAGGACTCGATGGAGAAGCAGATGCGCGCCGATCGCGACAAGCGCGCCGCCATCCTCACCGCCGAGGGCATCCGCCAGTCCCAGATCCTCACGGCCGAGGGCGAGAAGCAGTCCGCCATCCTCCGCGCCGAGGGCGAGGCCAAGGCCGCGGCCCTGCGCGCCGAGGGCGAGGCCCAGGCGATCCGCACGGTCTTCGAGTCCATCCACGCCGGCGACCCCGACCAGAAGCTGCTCTCGTACCAGTACCTCCAGATGCTCCCGAAGATCGCCGAGGGCGACGCCAACAAGCTCTGGATCGTGCCCAGTGAGATCGGTGACGCGCTCAAGGGCCTCTCCGGCGCCATCGGCAGCTTCGGCGGACCCCTGTCCGGCAACGGCGGCAACAACGCGGGCGGGAACAACGGCGGGAACTCCGGGATCCCCCGCCAGAGCGGTGGCACGGAGCGACGCGAGCAGCCCCCGATCGACTGACACCACCACCCGGTCGTGCATGATCGGTGCGGCCCCTCGACCTCGACGGCGGGGAGGCGACGCACCGACCATGTGAGGAGATGGCCTTGTCCGTCTGGGAAGCGGTCGCGATCTTCGTGGCCGGCACGGCAGCGGGCACGATCAACACGATCGTCGGCTCGGGAACCCTCATCACCTTCCCGGTCCTGCTGGCCACCGGACTCCCGCCCGTCACCGCGACCGTCTCGAACGCCCTCGGCCTGATACCGGGGTCGATCAGCGGAGCCATCGGGTACCGCGCCGAACTCACCGGCCAGAAGCGCCGCATCGTCCGTCTCGGCCTCGCCGCCCTCATCGGCGGACTCGCCGGCGCCATGCTCCTGCTCCTGCTGCCCCCGACGGCCTTCGAGACCATCGTCCCGGTCCTCGTGGCGCTCGCCCTCGTCCTCGTCGTCCTCCAGCCCCGGATCTCCGCCGGCGTCCAGCGCCGCCGCGAACGCCGCGGCACCGGCGCACCGCACCCCGACGGAGGACCGCTCCTCTTCACCGCCCTGATGCTCGCCAGCGTCTACGGCGGCTACTTCACCGCGGCCCAGGGGATCATCTACCTGTCCGTCATGGGCATGTTGCTCGACGACAGCCTGCAGCGGCTCAACGCCACGAAGAACGTGCTCGCCGCGATCGTCAACACCGTGGCCGCGCTGTTCTTCCTCTTCGTCGCCCACTTCGACTGGACCGCCGTCCTGCTCATCGCGGTCGGCTCCGCCATCGGCGGCCAGATCGGCGCCAGGATCGGCCGCAGGCTCTCACCCGTGGTGCTGCGGACCTTCATCGTGCTCGTGGGATCGGCCGCCATCGTCCAGCTCGTCCTGCGGTGACGGCCCGACTCCCGCACCCACGGCACACGAAAGGCCCGCCCCACGAGGGAGCGGGCCTCCACGTACATCCACGACTCACCGGCACTGCGGGACACAGCGCGGGCGCCCGCCGGTTCAGGCCGCCGAACGCACCGCGGGCTGCTCACCCGCGTACCCGCCGCCGTGCTGCCCGAGCCACTCCGGCAGTGACGACCGCTCTCCCGCCCGCAGCGCGAGCAGCATGGCGTCCGCCGGCGTCGGCACGAACGGCTCGTGCAGCAGAGGCATCCCGGCCTGCTCCGGCGTACGGTCCGCCTTGCGGTGATTGTCCTCCGCGCACGACGCGACCGTGTTCAGCCAGCTGTCAGCACCACCCCGGGACCGCGGCACCACGTGGTCCACGGTCGTCGCCCGCTTCCCGCAGTAGGCGCACCGGTGCTGGTCCCGCACCAGCACACCCCGTCTCGACCACGGCGCCTGTCTTCGGAACGGCACCCGTACGTATCTGCAGAGCCTGATCACCCGCGGCACCGGTAGTTCCACCGCGGCCGCACGCACACGGAGCGCGGGGTGGGCCTGCTCGACCACGGCCTTGTCCTGAAGCACCAGCACCACCGCACGGTTGAGCGTCACCGTCGAAAGCGGCTCGAAGCTCGCATTCAGTACCAGCGTGTCCCGCATTGTGCCCCACCTCCCGTGTGCCGGCCCGGCCCTAGTGGCGGGCTCTGGGCTGGGATCAACTCTGGCCGGGCACGCCGCGATGGACAACGCAATATCCGCGCAAACGAAAGATGCCCGCTCCTGATCTCTCCAAGACCAGGAGCGGGCAAACAACAGGCGAACTCCGGTAGTGGCTAGCCGCGGTTCTCGTACTCGCCGATCAGCTGCGCCCGCGCCAGCGTGTGGAACCGCAGATTGAAGCCCACGACGGCAGGAGACACGTCGTCACCCGGGCCCAGCTTCTCGGAGTCCACCGCGTACACGGTGAACACATAGCGGTGCGGACCGTCACCGGGCGGCGGCGCGGCTCCGCCGAAGTCCTTCGTCCCGTAGTCGTTGCGGACGTGGACGGCGCCCTCGGGCAGACCCTCGAACTTCCCGCCGCCCGCACCGGCCGGCAACTCGGTCACCGACGCCGGGATGTCGAACAGGACCCAGTGCCAGAACCCGCTGCCCGTCGGGGCATCGGGGTCGAAGCACGTCACGGCGAAGCTCTTCGTCCCCGCCGGGAAGCCCTCCCACCGCAGCTGCGGGGATGTGTTGCCCGCCGAGTGGACCTGGGCGTCGCTCAGGACGCCGCCGTCCTCGACGTCGGTACTCGTCACAGTGAACGACGGCACCTGCGGGTGGAAGTCATGAGGCAGCGGAGCTCTCTTCGCCTCGGACACGTCTGAACCTCCGTAATCGGGAGTGCTGCGCTTACGCTCGCGCGCTTACGGCACCGAGCCTAGAGCCCTACAGCCAGTTACGACGGCCGCCGACCTCTGCGAGCCACTGGTTGAGGTACCCGGCGTAGTCCGTCCGCTGGAAGTCGTGCAGGTCCACCGTGAACGCCCGGTACGAGTCACTGCCCTCGCTGAACAGCCCCGGCTTCTTGTCCATCTCCAGGACCACGTCCATCTCGCGGTCGTCGGCGACGAACGTGACCTCGACCTGGTTCAGCCCCCGGTACTGCTGCGGCGCGAAGAACTCGATCTCCTGGTAGAAGGGCAGCCGCTGGCGCGTCCCGCGGATGTGCCCGCGCTCCATGTCCGCGCTCTTGAAACGGAAGCCCAGTTGGATGAACGCGTCCAGGACCGCCTGCTGCGCCGGCAGCGGGTGCACGTTGATCGGGTCCAGGTCGCCCGAGTCCACGGCGCGGGCGATCTCCAGCTCCGTCGTCACACCGATGTCCATGCCGCGCAGCCGCTGTCCGGCGATCGTCGTGACCGGGGTCTCCCAGGGGATCTCCAGCCCGAACGGCACCACGTGCACCGCGCCGGCCTGAACCTCGAAGGCGCCCCCGAGCCGCTGCTTGACGAACTCGACGTCCTGCTTGACCTCCTGGTCGCCGCCCTCGACCTCGACCCGCGCCTGCAGCCCGACGGACAGCCCCTCGATCTGCTGGTTGACCGAGCCGCCCTGGATGCGCACCTCGCCCTGGACGACTCCGCCCGGCACGACGTTGTCCTCGGTGAGCACCGTCTCGACCGACGCCCCGCCGGCCCCCAGGCTCGCGAGCAGCTTCTTGAAGCCCATGTTCCATCCCTCCTGTGTACTGACCTCTACATACGCGCGACGACGGTAGCCGGTTCCCCCGACGGGACGAGTACCCTCGTACGGCATGATCGAGAGCCCCGACCGTACGCCGCTGTCCCGGGACTTCTTCGACCGGCCCGCCCTGGAGGTCGCCCCCGATCTCCTCGGCCGGACGCTGGTGCGCCGCACCGAGGACGGCGCCATCGAGCTCCGGCTCACCGAGGTGGAGGCATACGCGGGGGAGGCCGACCCCGGCTCGCGTGCCCTCCGCGGCCGCACCGCCCGCAACGGAGTCATGTTCGGGCCGCCCGGACGTGCGTACGTCTACTTCACCTACGGCACGTCAAGGCGGTCAGCATGAACGTCGATGTCCTCGCCCACCCTGCCGAAGAAGTCGCCCCCAAGCTGCTCGGGAGCCTACTCACCTGCAAGACCCCGGAGGGAACGGTGAGCATCGCCATCACGGAGACCGAGGCGTACTCCGGCGCGGCGGACCCGGCTTCCCACGCCTACCGAGGCCGGACACCCCGTAACGCGGTCATGTTCGGACCCGCGGGACACCTGTACGTCTACCGGTCCCACGGCCTCCACTGGTGCGCCAACGTCGTCACCGGGACGGACGGCACCGCCTCGGCCGTCCTCATCCGGGCAGGCAGGGTCGTCGCGGGGGAGGACCTGGCCCGCAAGCGACGAGGGGAGAGGGTCGAGAGCGCCCGGCTCGCCCGAGGCCCGGGAAACTTGTGCCAGGCACTCGGCATCACGGCGGAGCACAACGCCGCAGACCTCCTGACGGGTACCTCGGTCGTGCTGTCCGAGGGCGAGCCGGTGACCACCGCGCTCATCCAGGCCGGCCCTCGGGTAGGCGTGAGCAAGGCTCACGACTGGCAACACCGGTTCTACCTCGCCGGTGATCCGACGGTAACGGCCTACCGGCTGAGCCCGCGAGCCAGACCGACCACCGAAGCCTGAGCCGCTGTGCGCCTTGCTGACGGCCCGCAGGTGGCTCGGTGCGGAGTTGCACATGTGCCGTGATCCGAGCCGGCGAGGACCTCGCCTTCCAACGCCGACTCCCGGCCCGCAACAGCAGAGAACTGGCCGAAGGCCCGGCCCGGCCGGCGACGGCCCTCGGCATCGACAGGACCCTCGACGGCGCGGACGTCTGCTCCGGCGTGAACGGGTCCCCGCGCCGCTCACCGTCCTCCTGGGCACCCCGCCCGTCCGCGACCAGGTACGGAACGGGCCGCGCACCGGCGTCGGCGGGGACGGAGCAACTCACCCTTGGCGCACTGGATCGACGGCGACCCCACAGTGAGTCCGTACCGGCCCCACTCACCACACCGTAGGGCGACTTGACTCGGCGTCGCGAGACGCCTAACGTAGCCCGAGCCGCATGAACAGGGACTGCTGTTCTACAGCCCCCGAAGCGGCCATCCACTACCTACGAGAACCCCAGCGGGTGCGTTTTCGGCATGCCGAAATTCGCCTCGATCGCCTCGATTATGAGTCGCCGGGAGAATCGGTTAACGTAGTGAGCACGCCGAAAGGCGAAAGGCCCTCCAACGGCCACTGGAAATGAATTCCGAACCGGGAACGGAACGGAAATCGGATCTGGTAGGGTTGGAAACACCGAAGGGAAGCGC